>DAXETX010000395.1:0-2788 GCA_051155735.1 Xenococcaceae cyanobacterium | reverse complement strand
AAGTTCTGACTTTAGCTAGAGGCTTACTATCGGTATTCGAGCTTAAAATAATTGGGTTATTTTCTACCTTGCCATCGCAAAAAAGGGATATCTCAATGATTAAAGCGGTAATTTTCGATCTCGACGGTACATTGGTTGACTCGGTTGATTACCATACTCAGGCTTGGGTTAAAGCTTTTGAGCAATACGGTTATGATTTTCCTTTCACTCAACTGCGTCAGCAAATTGGTAAAGGTAGTGAATATATTATTGGCGATTTACTTGCGCCTTCAGAAGCAGCAAAACTGGAGTCGGATATTGCTCAATATCGTAAGCAATACTACCAAGATAATTTATTAGAAAAGGTCGTACCTTTTCCTCAAGTCAAAGAGTTGTTTCAAGCGATTAAAGCCGATGGAATCAAAATTATTTTAGCTTCTTCAGCCAGAAAAGAAACTATTGCTCACTACCAACAACTATTAGATATTGAAAATTTAATTGATGGTGCAACCTCTACCGATGATGTAGAAAAATCTAAACCAGAACCAGATATATTTCAAGCAGCCATAGCACAATTAGATGATCTTAGCGTTTCAGAAATCATTGTCGTAGGCGATAGTCCTTATGATGCGATCGCAGCAGCTAAAATAGCTTTACAGACTATAGGGCTACTCTGTGGCGGTTTTGACCGCGAAACCATTAGGCAAGCTGGCTGTGTCGCTATTTATCAAGACCCTACTGATTTACTAAATAATTACCCACAGTGGCTTCAGAGAGACGCAATTGGTTAAATTAACATAACGATAAAAACCATTTATAACTAGAGAAAGATGGGTGGGGATCGCTAGTCTGCCAAAATAATTAAATATCTAGGAAATTTAGTCATTTTCCAACTCGGTAATTCTGTCAAGCCAGAAACTCCTTACACATTTCTGTGCGGATCTAGAGCGAGTCGCTCGATTGCCAAAATGGTTATCGAGCGCTCGTGACTAATTAAGATTGCTCGAATTCTCTAGAAAAATTCTAAATACAATGAAAACTAAGGTCAAATGGTGGAAAAATGCGGTAATTAATCGCCGTGCTTGGACTTGGGAAGATGCTAACAACCAACAGCATAACGGTCATTGGTGGCAACACGCCGTCATCTATCAAATCTATCCCATGAGTTTTCAAGATACCACAGGTAGCGGGGTTGGCGATCTCAACGGGATTATTGCCAGAATGGACTATATTGCTTCTTTGGGTATAGACGCTATCTGGTTGTGTCCGATTTTTGAATCTCCGATGGAAGATATGGGTTATGACGTTACTGATATGCGAGAAATCGATCCCGTATTTGGTGATATCAAAGATTTTGACCGCTTGTTAGATATCGCTCACACCTTTGGCATTAAAGTCTTAATTGACGGAGTTTGGAATCATACTTCCGATCAACATCCTTGGTTTATTGAAAGTCGCAAAAATCACGATAATCCGAAAGCAGACTGGTATGTTTGGGCTGATGGGAAAGCGGATGGCTCACCTCCTAACAATTGGTTATCAGCATTTATGGGTAAGAGTGCTTGGGAGTGGGACGAAGTGCGAGAACAATACTATTTTTATAATTTTTTGCCCAGTCAACCCGAATTAAATTGGCACAATCCTGATGTAGTAGCAGCAATCTTAAAACGAGCGGAATTTTGGCTAGAGCGCGGAATTGATGGTTTTCGTCTCGATGCGGTGAATTTTTACGTTCACGATCAACAGCTACGGGATAATCCGACGCGTCCTGATAACGGGATCTTTCCCGATGGCGTCGATCCTGATAATCCGATGGTCGAGCATATGTTTCAATATAACTTTTGTCGTCCTGAGAATCTGGAGGCGCTTCAACCAATTCGAGAACTATGCGATCGCTATAATGATGTAGTTACCCTAGGGGAAGTTACTCTGTGTGAAGATTCGATCATGCTTTCGAGTCAATATGTCAAAGGAGAAGACCGTCTGCATCTAGTTTATAATAGTGCTTTGCTGATTGACGAACCGATCACAGCGAGTTTGATGCGTCAAACGATCGAGAAAATTCAAGCTAATTTTCCCGCAGGTGGTCAATGCTGGATGGTCGGAAATCATGATTATGGTCGTCTCAAGTCTCGTTGGACAGGAGTAGATGTCAACGGTCAACCCTATCCCGATGAATTTTATTATGCGATCGCAGCTTTGTTATTATCTTTACCAGGGGCTTTGTGTCTTTATCAGGGAGATGAACTGGGCTTAGAGGAAGCAAAAATTCCTAAAGATATTCCAGAAGCGAAAATTCAAGACCCTTTTGGTCAAGCGTTGTATCCATTTGTTCCTGGACGAGATGGTTCTCGTACACCGATGCCTTGGCAAGAAAATCAGCCTCATGCTGGTTTTACCGATGGCAAAGAACCGTGGCTACCAATTCCTAAAAAACACTTTTTTCAAGCAGTAGATCGCCAAAATGCCGACCCGAATTCTCTCTTGAATAGTTGGCGCAGACTGCTACACTGGCGCAAACAACAACCTGCTTTAATTGCGGGAGATTTTAAGTTATTAGACACTAAAGAACCGCTGTTGGCTTTTATCCGTGAATATGCGGAGCAATCTCTGTTGTGTGTGTTTAATCTCAGTGACGAGACAGTGCAATACGATTTATCAGTTTACGGTGAATATACCCCAGAAACTAGTTTGGGTTTTGATTTTCAACTACGACAAGATAATACTCTAGAACTCAATAGCTACGGTGTCTTTTTTGCTAATTTGTAGTTGAGATAATGAAACTAAGATCAATTTTTAAAAGTAACAA
>DAXETX010000394.1:0-2556 GCA_051155735.1 Xenococcaceae cyanobacterium | reverse complement strand
GATTTCGCATCTATCGTTTAAAAGCTGATGCGGAATATGCTGCTAATCTCCAACAATTCTTGATCGCTCAACCCAAAATTAACGATGTGAGGGTGAACCGGATTGCAGCTTCAATCGCGATCGCCCATAGCTACGAGGGTGCTTCACTAACAGAAATAGCCTCTAGTTTGGCAAAGCTAATTCAACAAGCAGCAACAACAGAATTAGTGCCAAGCCAACAAACCAACTCAGAAAGCGAAAATTGGTCGAGTCTCGCTTTACCTGTCTTCACTACTGTTATTAGTTGGTTAAGTAACTATAATAGATGGCTTTGGTTACGACCAGTGGCAGTTGCTAGTCTATTAACGGTAACTCTACCGATAGTTAAAAGAGCCAGTGGCAGTATTTGGTGCGATCGCCAACTCAATATTGATTGCCTAGACTTATTAGCGTTGGGTTTGAGCTATGGGCAAGGTAAACTAGTAACCCCGGCTTTAGTTATTACTCTTCACGAACTAGGAGATTTAATTCGCGATCGCACTGCCCGTTCTACAGAAAATCAAACCGCCGATCTCTTAGATGCTATTGGACATTTTGCCTGGGTAATTCGCGAGGAAAAACCCAGACAAATTAAAAGCGATCGCGTCGAACCAGGAGAAACGGTAATTGTCTATCCAGGAGAACAAATTCCTGTAGATGGCACAGTGATCAAAGGTGTAGCCACAGTCGATCAACAGCAACTGACAGGGGAAGCAATGCCTATTGTCGCTGATGAAGGAACAGTAGTTTATGCTTCAACTTTGGTGCGTTCTGGACAAATTTATCTGCGTGCTGAGCGGGTAGGCAAAAATACTCGTGCTGCTGCTAGTCTCGAACTACTGCAAAATGCTCCTGTACATGATACCCGCATGGCAAACTATGCAGCCCAGCTAGCAGATAAACTAATTCTACCTTCTCTAGCTTTAGCGAGTGTGGTCTTAGGGATTACTAAACAACCCGCTAGAGCAGCTTCGATCCTGACTTTAGATTTTGTGACTGGTATCCGTGTCTCGATGCCAACAGCTTTCTTAGGAGCATTAAACCATAATACGCGCCATGGTATTTTAGTCCGTAGTGGACGCACTATCGAACAGTTAGCTGAGATCGATACAGTCGTCTTTGATAAAACGGGAACTTTAACCCAAGGACAACTCACTGTAGTTGGCATTCAAACCATCCCAGGCAGAATGTCAGCAGCGCAAGTGTTAACTTTAGCTGCTGCTGCCGAACAAAGGATCGCCCATCCTGTAGCTGAAGCGATTAATCATTATGCTCGAAGCCAAAATCTAGAAATTCCCCGTCGCCAACAGTGGAACTATGAAGTTGGTTTAGGCATTCGGGCGATGGTAGAAGAGCAAGAGGTTTTGGTAGGTAGCGATCGCTTTTTAAGCCAAGAAGGCATCAGTTTAGCGGGCTTAGACACTAAAGCTTTTCCCTTGCGTCATACCTGCGATCTGGCACAAAAATCTGTTACTGCTACTTGGCTGTCTCTAATTTATGTCGCTTGTGATGGAGAATTACAAGGCGTAATTCAATATGCTGATCCCCTGCGTCGAGAAAGTCCAGCTTTAATTCAATCGCTCCAGGCTTCTGGTTACGAAATTCATTTATTAACGGGGGATAATCAGCACCGAGCCGAGATTGTTGCCCAGGAACTCAAGATTCCTCTATCTCAAGTTCATGCTCAAGCTTTTCCCGAACAAAAAGCAGCAATTGTGCGCGATCTCAAGCTAGCAGGTAAAACTGTGGCGTTTGTCGGTGATGGCTTAAATGATTCGGTGGCTCTGGCTTATGCGGATGTTTCAGTATCTTTTGCTAATGGTTCGGATATTGCTAGAGAAATTGCTGATGTAGTGTTGATGAATAACGATCTTACTAGTTTGCTCCAAGCTTTTGGGATTGCTCAAGAAACCAAAAAGCTTATCGAACAAAATACACTACTAGTAGTAGCCCCGAATTTAATGGCTTTGGGTTTAGCTGCTACGGTAGGTTTAAATCCCCTCATTGCTACCGTAATTCATAATGGTTCGGCGATCGCTGCTGGACTCAACAGTCTTCGTCCTCTGGTACAACATCAGTTGGAAGAACAAAAATACTGGAACTTCCAGTAAGATCAATTAGTTTTAGGAGAAAATAACCCGATGGCACAAATGCAACAAATGAGAAATTCCGCTCTTAACCAAGTGAGAAATGCTTACCGCAATAATCCCGCTCAGACCTTGGCAATTGGCATGGGCGTAGCGATTTTAGCCCCCGCAGTCCTGCCTTTAGTCAAACCTTTTGCCAAAGCAGCGATCAAAAGCGGTGTTAGCTTCTATGAAAAAACTAAAGGTGCGATCGCTGAAACAGGAGAAGTAATCGGCGATATTGTTGCCGAAGCGAAAGCGGAAGTAGCAGCCGAACAAGCCAAAAAAGCTAGTGTCGCAGCAGGTTTAATGGCTGCGCAGACAACCAATCAAGATACTCAAGATAACTAAGTATTGCTACCATAATGTTGACTGCCTTCCGCGGTCAACGTTACACCGTCGTTTTATGGCG
>DAXETX010000393.1:0-2777 GCA_051155735.1 Xenococcaceae cyanobacterium | reverse complement strand
AACCATAAGTCAACTGCTTGACCAATAATGCCTGTACTGGTTTCTTGAGGGGGTGTTGGGGGAGCGTTTTTAGTTGCATCACCAAAACGCGAAAACAACATCATCATTCGCCAACCTTGAGTTGTCGGAATCAAAAATAACCAATGATAAGTTTCTCGTTCCAGTTTGCGATTTTGAGTATATTGTCTTTCTAAGGTGGTAAAAAATATTTGTTGAACTGCATCGCTATCGCTGCGATCTGGACTATATTCAACTTGAGGCAGAGGTAAAGGTTTAAATTCCGCTTTCCCTGCTTCAATAATATAAGTCTCAATTCCCACATCTTGGTGAATATCTTGAGTTCTTTGAATGACTCGATTGGCATAGCCTGGTAAATCTTGAAGTAATTTGTTGCTCAGTTCTGCAACTTCTAAAAAACAAAAATTTTCTGGCTCAACACCGCGATCTGGCTGTGAAGCCCGTCGAGACTTGAATTCGGGAAAAGGTTGACCCTTGATTAATTGTGGTGCAATATTGAGCCAAATCAAGAGACTGATGATTATTAATAAAATAAATTTTTCAGCTTGAAGCTTCATAATACTTGCAATCTTGACACAAGCCTTGAGGATTAACGGCACAACGGATAACTTCCGAACGGGCATTATACTTGCAACTAGCATTCCCAATCACCCATCTACCATCGATGAGAGTTGTTTCTTGGGGTTTGGTGACTTCTTGGACATGAAGCGCGATTTTTTGCAGACAATAGCCACCTATCTGATATTGGTAATGATGGTGACGTTCTAACACTACATAAGTTTTAGCTGCTAGTTCTACATAACTACCTGGTTGAGGTATCCAGTCATCGGTACTCTGCTGTGAAACGACAGAGCCTGGGATGACTTCGTCAAGATCCACTTTTCCTAAAGACTCCCCTGACTTACTTAAGATAATCTCTGTTGGTTGTGATTTTAACTCCATAAATTAGGGGTTATTTTGAAGGACATCAAAAAAATTCTAACTTTTGTTGCCTAATTAAAACACAATTAAGAAAGAGAGAATATCAAACTAATAACTATGACCATTTTTAGTAAAATTTTTGCCTCAACTTCCGATAAATGGCAACCTATCGTAGGACAATTAGAAAGAGCGATCGCCAAAGAGCAGATTATTCGACGCAAAGAAGAGTTGCTCACCTATGAGTGTGATGGTTTAGCCAATTATCGGCAACGTCCAGCGATCGTTGTATTACCGCGCACTACCGAAGAGGTGGCTGCTGCGGTTAAAATCTGCCACGATAATGATATTCCTTGGGTGGCTAGAGGTGCAGGTACAGGGTTATCAGGTGGTGCGTTACCGCTAGAAGATTGCGTGTTAATTGTGACAGCAAAAATGAACCAAGTGTTAGATGTCGATTTCGACAATCATCGCATTACTGTTCAACCAGGAATTATTAATAATTGGGTAACGCAAACAGTTAGTGGGGCTGGTTTTTATTATGCCCCTGACCCTTCAAGTCAGATTATTTGTTCTATCGGGGGTAATGTCGCAGAAAATTCTGGTGGGGTTCACTGTCTCAAATATGGAGTCACGACTAATCATGTGACGGGGTTAAAAATCGTGCTTCCCGACGGTAATATCGTCGATGTAGGAGGAAAAGTTCCAGAAATGCCTGGTTACGACCTGACAGGAGTTTTTGTCGGCTCAGAAGGAACATTAGGTATTGCTACAGAAGTAACGCTACGTATTTTGAAACGTCCTGAGTCAGTTTGCGTCTTGCTAGCAGATTTTCCGAGTATCGAAGCTTCAGGTGCAGCCGTTGCAGGAATTATTAGTGATGGGGTTATTCCTGGTGGGATGGAAATCATGGACAATTTAACCATCAATGCGGTAGAAGATACTGTCGCAACAGGTTGTTATCCTCGCGATGCAGCAGCAGTTTTGTTAGTGGAATTAGATGGTTTAGCGGTAGAAGTAGCAGCTAATAAACAGCGAGTTGCCCAGATATGTCGTGATAATGGTGCGAGAAAGATTACTTCTGCTAACGATCTAGCAACTCGTAATCAACTCTGGAAAGGTAGAAAAGCAGCTTTTGCAGCAGCAGGACATATCAGCCCTGACTATTTTGTCCAAGATGGGGTGATTCCCCGCACTCAATTAGTCAAAGTATTACAAGAAATTAAAGCTTTAAGCGATCGCTATGGTTATCAAATTGCTAATGTCTTCCATGCTGGGGATGGCAACCTGCATCCTCTAATTCTTTATAACAATTCTGTACCAGGAGCATTTGCTCAAGTAGAAGAGTTAGGCGGAGAAATTCTCAAACTTTGCGTCGAAGCAGGGGGAAGTTTGTCAGGAGAACATGGAATCGGTGCTGATAAAAACTGCTATATGCCCTATATGTTTAATGAAACTGATTTAGAAACTATGGGTTATGTGCGAGAAAGTTTTAATGCTAAAGGACTAGCCAATCCAGGTAAAATGTTCCCGACTCCTCGGACTTGTGGGGAAAGAGCTAATGCTCAACAAATAGCTTTGAGCCAAGATGTACAATTGTATTAAATCAGAAAGAGAGCCGACGACTTGCCTTGTTTCGTCTCGACTCTCTCATCTGGTTCGCTCCTCACACGCCTGACAGAATAGAAAAACTTTAAGTAATTGTCAAGGGAATTCCAGAACTAATTTAGTAAACTTAAAAATTAGTTACGAATATATATAGCTCAAAAATTATACATAGCACACTGGTACTATTCCAATATGTTTTTCTCCTGCCATAGGGGGTCTTAAAGGACATTTTT
>DAXETX010000392.1:0-6158 GCA_051155735.1 Xenococcaceae cyanobacterium | reverse complement strand
AAAATTTCTTGGGTTGCTGAATCGATAGCTTCGGTAATATCTGTACCACCACTACCACTTACTTCGTCTAGAGTATTTTCAATTACACTAGCAAAAGCTGCTGCTTCCTGAGCATTAGTGATAAGATACCACTCACTAGTTTTTACAATACTACTGTCCCAAGTTTCAATCGCTACAGCTAATCCATTTTCTAAGTTTTCGATTGCTGCTTGAACTTCTGGGTCTCTAAATGCAGCCAGGTAGCCTTGCTTTTGCATTTCGTATTCAGTGGCGTTGATACTGCCAGAAACATCGACCGATAACATCAATTCCATACTTACTAGTGTTTTAGCAGGTGGTTCGACTGTCACCTTGACTTTGGCGGAGTGGGTAGCTCCTTGAGTATCTTGAATCGTGTAAGTAAAGTAATCATCACCGCTAAAGCCAGAAGTAGGAGTATAGACTACTTGATTGTTTTGAATACTGAGAGCAGCATTCCCCAGAGTACTAACGTTAGTAATTGTGAGAGTTTGATTTTCTGGGTCGCTGTCGTTTTCTAAAACATCTACAGTAACAGCAGTGTTATGAGGCGTAAAGGCATTATCGTCATTAGCGATAGGTGGCTCATTAGCTGAAGGCTCAGTTGGAATTGCATCGAGGTTAGCTTGACCAATGTCGATGGCGAAAACAATATCGTTATAGTCTTTATCACCACCGTTTTTCAAATCTTCCCAAGCCAAAATTAGATAGCCTTCATATTCAAAAGCCATGACGTGTTGTAAATTGTCACTATTTCTGGCTATATCTGCATACCAAACATCAGGATTGGCTTTGTTATAGCCGTTAGCTCTTAGCTGAAAGTCAAGAGTAGCACCTGCGGGAATTGTTCCTAGTTCGACAAAATCTCCTTCTTTTAACTGATTTGTGCCACTACCTCTAGAGCCATCGTAAAAAATCATGCCATCTTTATCAGTGGCATTTATAGTTTCTAAATACAACTGGTTTTTGTAACCAGCACCTTCATTGATGAAATAGATTTTGACGTCATAATCTTCTTGAAGTGTGAGTTTGGTGGGGTCAAGTCTTCTAGCATTTAACTGTTCAATACTTACTGCTACTCTTTCTGCTTGAAAGAATTGTTGAAATGCATCTACACCAGTTCCGTGGGGATAGGTAGTAGTATGAAATGAGGTAGTTTCGTTAGCTGCTCTTTTGAAAGGAAAGTCACTAAAATAGAAATAGCTACCGTAATCTATCCCGACACTACTATCTGAAGGACAGTTCGTACCATCATTGCCATTGGCTTGTTTCTCTGCATCCCAAATTTGAGCCACCGCACTATCAATCTGACTCTGACTAAAATCTTGGGCTGCTAAGTCGCGTCTAAATTGATTCATTTGACTCCGATTGCCAGGGTCAATTCTAATACTGTAAGTATCGCCATCAATACTGTATTCTATATCGTAGTTATTACCAATTCCATTATTATTCCTACAGGCTTTCTTTTGTTGCCCTGGAGCATTCTGACTATTACCATTACCATTGCCGTTACCATTGCCGTTACCATTGCCATTACCATTACCAGAATAAGCAGAAGGAATAGCTAAAGTTCCTGCTATTAAAATAGCGAGAGTGCTTGTAGTAGTAAATTTTGTAAGTTTGTTTAAATTCAACATTGACAATTTTAATGATTTTCTTAAGAGTATGTAGTTTGGTTGGTTAGTTTTATTAATTGATAACTAGCTGACTGACAAAATCTACTCGATTTGTTAATCGTAAAAGTTGCCAGTCGATAATTATCTAGATAATTATTGATAATTTCAAACTTAGTAGCGAACTAAACGTCAAAATTGACGCAGAAAGTATCAGCACTAATCTCTCCGCTAGAGAGTCCTCTTAGAGTTTCTAATTGTGAGGAGCTAACAAGAGATTCAATAACTGAATAAGCTTCGTTAACTGCTGATTGAGTATCATCTGCCCCTTTGACATAGCCACAAACTAATTGAGTAAAGTCTTCGTTATCCATGCCTTCAGTACTTTGAGCAACAACGATTCCTTGAGTAGCAAAACTTAAACCAATAATAGAAAGATAAAGTAATTTTTTCATGAGTGTTTTTCTGTTTAAACAGTATTGATGAAAATAAAAATGTGTTTTGAATTATTTGATTGCTACACCCAATATGGATAAATAAAAAGGGATTAAGCATTTGCGATTTAAATTCTTCTTCAAGATAACAAGGAAGCTCCAATATAGTAAATCCCTAAAAATACTGTTTTTATTATTTAAAGATTTAGCAAAATTAAGGCTATTTTTATTTTGCTATTTAAGTAAAGATTTTTTTTGTAACTAAGTGTAATCTTGGGCGAAAAAAATATTAATAGATAATATCCAAAATTTATTTTAAATGAAGCTAGTTTAATAAAATTAAGATAAAATCAGAGTACTTTTACGGAAACCTTTAATTAAATCTGAAAATACCGAGATAAATCTTGTAGCTCTATAGTCAATAATTGTTCGGATTTTTTCGGTGTTAATCCTGAGATAGCTTTAATCGGAATTATCTCTACTACACAATTACTGTAAGCGATCGCCTCTAAATCAGTAACAAAATCAGGAGTCCAAATATTTTCTTGGACGGGAATAGCTTGTGTTTGCAACCAGATAAGTAAGTGCGATCGCGCTATACCAGGTAAAATTCCTGTCTTTAAAGCTGGGGTGTACCAGCAACCATTTTTATATCCCCAAAGATTTCCCGTACTAGTTTCGAGCCAATTAGCTTGAGAATCGATCAATATTGCTTCTTGGGCTTGTAGTTGACGGGCTTTTTGCAAGGCTAAATATGCACCTAGATAATTACCTGTTTTGTGACTAGAAAGATGACGACGATAGATCCCTTCTGTGGCTATCCAAGCGGTAATCCCTTTTAGTTGTTTGGTGGTCAAGTCAGAAGATAATTGTCTGCCTGTGATCCATTCTGTTCCATCTGGAAAGATGACAATTCTAATGACAGGAAAATAGGTGAGTAGCGATGTTACTCCTGTTTTGAGTCTTTGCCAATCTGGTTGTTGCCAACCAAAACTAATAATACTTTGTTTAAGGCGATCGCAGTGGCTTTGCCAATGGCTTAAAGGATGAGTAAGGGAATGTTGATAGACCCTCATGGTAGTAAAAACTGTTGCACCATAGATTAGTCCAGGTTCACTAATGTTCAGGCTAATGGTTTCGCGATCGACTAGTCGCCCATCGTACCAATACATAAAGATAAGTAGTTATGCAAAATTAATTATATATTAGACCTACGCTTAGTTTTTCTTTCTGGTAGTTGGTTAGGTAAGGCTAACTTTCTATATCTCCCAAAACAATCGCAACCCCCTGAGTTACTTTAAATTCTTGACAGAATAAAATAATCGAGATAGTCATCGGTACACCCAAAATCGCACCAGGAATGCCCCAAACCCAGCCCCAAAAAACAATAGAAACTAAAGCCACAAAAGGTGATAGCTGCAAACTTTTACCCTGGACTCGCGGATCGACAAAGTTGCCGATTATCGTTTGGATGGTAGCTAATCCGATGAGAGTGGCAATACCGCGACCTACACCATTAAATAGTAATGCTACCAAGGTGGGAGGAATCACCGCAATAATCGATCCTAAAGTAGGAATATAGTTAAGGATAAAAGCAATTAAACCCCAAACAAATGCCAGATCGACTCCTAAAATAAAACACCAAAGAGTCGTTAAAACTCCTGTCAAGAGACTGGTAAGGCTCATTACCCAAAGATAACGTCGTAGTTTTTCGCTAGTGTTGCCGACAGCATTAATTAGGCGATCGCCTGTTGTAGCAGCAAAAGCTCTTTGCACTTTAATGCGATACTGTTTGACTTCTAAAAGCATTAGTACCAGTAGGGATACGATTAAAACTGACAAACTTAATACTGAGAAAAAAGTTTGAATTCCCCCAATAGCTTCTTGGGTTAAGCGACTGGTTGCACCATTAGATTGAGAATTAAATTGAGGAATGGGTAAGCCTCGCTCTTGCGTCCAGGTTTTTACGGTATCGGCTATTTGTTGCAAACGGTCTAAGTATTGAGGTAGTTTCGGTTCGATAATTTCTGCACTTAAAGATAATGCTCCCCCCGCCAAGCCAACTACCCCTAGTAATAGCAGTAACACGACAATTAAACTCAACCAATTAGGTAAATAACTTTCCAGCCAGCGTTGCAGTGGATGCACCAAAATCACGATAAAAAAAGCAAATGCTAATGGCATCGAAATTGATCGAGTTGCTTTTAAAGCTGCTACTACTAAAATTGTGGCAATGATTGCCATCAAAATTTGGGTAGTTTTGTTAGATAGTTGCATTAATATTGAAGGTGAATTTAGATTAATCGCGGTTAATTCTTGCGCCGAGACAGTATAGCGATCGCCAAAGGCTTCCTCAACATAGCCAATTGCTAACTGTCCCTCGTCTCGATAGGGAGCTAGAGTACAGCTACTTAACAAGATTAAGGCTAAGCTGTCGATTATATTATTTTTAAATCGGATAAACCTCATTAATTCAGCTAATTCGACCGCTATATCAGCTAATTAGATTGTGATAACTGCAAAAACTAGCTCTAATTCACAATAATTCCTTCAGGAGACGTTTCTCCTTCTAAAGCATCCAGTTCCTTAGTGGTGAGTAAAGCTTCGGGCTGCATTTCCAGAATGCGAGTAGTTTCAGTTAAAATATGCCCCCAAGTACAACGATTGATCAAGAGCATTCCTTTTCGGTTGAGCGTTCCTCCTTCGTTAACAAATCCCAAGGCTGCTGTATAACGATGACCCGTAAATAATAGTTGCAGCGTACCTAGCATGGGTTCAGGACGAGTATGAGTCACAAAAATACGGGCGGGTACAGTATGAGGATAAAGCTGGCTGGCAAGCTCTCCTGGGGCGACATGGGCAAGTTCTCCCGCATCGCGGGGTAGGCGGAATCTACCAGGTTCGAGCATATAGATTACGGAATGAGGCAGATCTTTTTCTCTTAAGCGTGCCGAAGCTTTAAGGACTTCTTCGAGTTGATAAGCTCCGATCGCCGTTAAAATTACTCTTGCTTCTTGGGGACGATAACTAGCCCAGTCTAACTGCATTGCTCCTTGTTGCAGCAAGGTGTTAGCTTCTTGAGGAGTAAATAAATTAGCGACGCTTTTTCTTTTCGGGATCACTAAAGTCCAAAACTGTCCGTGAGTTTGATAAACATTTTGAGTAATTACGCCAGCAGTATTGTAGTCGGCAGCAAATAACACTCGCGAAACATCAGAGGCTTCATTAAGCATCGCTTCTGCCATCATTGGGTCTTGGTGAGACTGTTCGTTTTTGCCGTTTTCCCAGGTGTGAGAAGTCAGAACCAGAGGAATCGCCAGCCAACCGTTACTTAAACCCATTTTTTGACGATGTTTGGCAAAAATAATCTCTTGACGCATTATGCCGTGCATTTTCGCCCCAAAAGCTTCGTAGGTAACAATAATGTTAATGCCTCCTTTGTTCGCCAAGGCAGCAGCAGCGATCGCTTCTTCATTAAGAGCCGTAATTACTTTACCCTCAATTGCTTCGGGAATACCCTCTTCAGGATCGGTAACGCGGAATTTGAGGGCATTTAAGGTATTTTGCATCCGATTGGATTTCATCTCGTCGGGATTACCAACGCGAGGACGGAGATGGGGATTAGCCTGAACTGTTGCCAAAAAGGTTTGATCTACTGCTGCCATCGGTAAAGTCCGCGTCCAGCTAGAATCGTCTAGGCGATCTTTCGCAACTTCCTGGAACTCTGGTGTCGGAACTTCTTGCAGGCTTACATGGCGTTCTACTAGGGGGTGATCTTTTTCTTGGGGACGATTAGAATCATCATGGTTTTGCAGAAAAGCGATCGCATTTTGCAGTTCTTCTCGCGATACCCATAGTTTACGGGCGTGTTCGTTAAAGATTTGGGCGGTTTCTCGATCTTGGTGAGGATTGCTACCCAAGGGTAAGTTATGTGCTAAATTTTCCCCTGCGTTATAAAAACCCGCTCCTTTAGGGGCGACAGCAATTCCATAAGGAAGCCTTACGGGGTAGCATTCTTTTCCTTGTTGTATGGCTTTGGCTGCGGTTTCGAGTCGCTGTTCCATTTCCCAAATTGCCCAAACAAAGGCAGCAG
>DAXETX010000391.1:0-6013 GCA_051155735.1 Xenococcaceae cyanobacterium | reverse complement strand
ATTTAGACCACGATCTTTTACCATCAGAGTTTAAACAAGCTTTTAAGCCCACTAAAATCAAAAGCATTTTAACGATTCAACTAGAATATCACCAAAAAATCTTGGGTTATCTCACGATTTTTCGTCAGGGAGTCGATATCGAAACTATTTGGGCAAAACGTCCTGACAGTGACGATCCGCGGAATCAGTTTCCCCGTCAATCTTTTGCGACTTGGCGCGAACTGAAACAGAATAAAGCCCGCCCCTGGACAAGTAGCGAAATTGAACTAGCACAAGTTTTAGGGAGTCATTTTGCGATTGCTATCTATCAATACCAACTGTATCAGCAGATCCGAACCCTCAATACCTCACTAGAACAGCGAGTCCAAGAGCGAACCGCAGAATTACAACAAACCAATCAAAAATTAGTTCAAGAAATAAGCGATCGCCTAAAAACTAGAGCTTCTCTCGAAAGACTCAGCCATCAACATGAATTAATTTTAAATTCTGCTGGGGAGGGGATTTATGGACTAAATCTGCAAGGGATAACTACTTTTGTCAATCCTGCTGCTGCGGAAATGCTCCGCTACCAAGTTGCTGAACTCCAAAATCAGCCAATGCACCAGATAGTGAATCATTCTACAGCGGAGGGAGTTGTCTATTCTTGGCAAGAAAATCCGATTTATCAAACTTTACATACTGGGGAAGTCCACCACGTAACTAATGAAATTTTTTGGCGCAAAGATAAGTACAATTTTCCTGTCGAGTATGTTAGCACGCCGATTAAAGATCAAGACCAAATTGTCGGTGCAGTAGTAATCTTTAAAGATATTACTGAAAGACAAATTATTGATCGCATGAAGGACGAATTTGTCTCAGTAGTAAGTCACGAACTCCGAACCCCTCTAACTTCAATTTGTAGTGCGATTGGGATGCTTTCTAGTGGGCTTTTAGAACCACAATCAGCCAAAAGTCAACGGCTATTAGAAATTGCCTTGAGTAACTCGAATCGCTTGGTGCGTTTAATAAATGACATTTTGGACTTAGAACGCATCAAATCTGGCAGAGTCACCATGATTAAAGAAAGTTATAATGCTGCGGAAGTAATGGTTGATGCCGTAGAAATTGTGCAAAGTCTGGCGGATAAAGCCCAGATTACCCTGGCTATTGTGCCACTATCAGTTCCAATCTGGATTGATCGCGATCGCATCATTCAAACTCTAACTAACTTACTTAGCAACGCGATTAAATTTTCACCACCTCATACGACAGTGAGCCTTGAAGCAAAATTACAGGACAAGGGAATGATTCTATTTCAAGTTCAAGATCGTGGTAGAGGCATCCCCACCGCCAATTTAGAAACAATTTTTGACCGCTTTCAACAAGTTGATGCCTCAGACTCACGGGATCGCGGTGGTACTGGTTTAGGACTGGCGATCTGTCGCAGCATCGTGCAACAGCATGGCGGTCAAATTTGGGTAGAAAGCATCTTAGGGGAAGGTAGCACCTTTTATTTCACTCTGCCAACTGGTCATTAGTGATTGGTTTTTCGTCATTAGGACAAAAGACAAAGGACAAACAATCTATGACGCAAAAAATTTTGTTAATCGATGATGATGACGATATTCGAGAAGCAACCCAAATTTGTCTAGAGATTACTGGTGATTGGGAAATTATGACCGCAAGTTCGGGCAGAGAAGGACTGACACAAGCGATCGCTAATCAACCCGATGTGATTTTATTAGACGTGATGATGCCCGATATGGACGGGTTAGAGACGTTTGCCCAGCTACAAGCCAATAATGCGACTAAAAATATCCCAGTAATTTTATTGACCGCCAAAGCTCAACCAGGAGAACAGCGTCAGTTTACCAAGCTGAAAGTATCAGGAGTCATCACCAAACCCTATGAACCTTTTGACTTATCTAATCGCATTACCCAAATTTTAGGTTGATTGTTGTTCAAATTTGGCGAGATCCCATTTAGCTTAAATTAAAGTTAGTGCCTCACGCCTCACTTTTAAAAATCTATCCTTCGATTCATTGGTTATTCAGATTTATTCTCTAGGATACACCTAAAAAGTTAGATAAGGTTGTTTGAAGTTGGCTTTTTTGAAGCTAGCGTTAGAGAGAACTTTATCAATGCCGATCCTAAGAGAGTTATAGTCGATGTGCCTTAAGACTCAGCGTATTTTACTGATCGAGCGCGACAATAGCATGAGAGAGATGATGCAGCTTTGTCTAGAAACGATTCCTCATTGCGAAGTAATCACGGTAAATTCAGTAATTAAAGGGATTGAAACTGCTTCTGTCGCCAAAATTGATGCGATTTTACTCGATCTCGATGAAACAATACCCGATTTAATTTGGCAAGAAATTGTCCGAGATTTGAGCCAAAATCCTCTAACCCATTGCATTCCGCTAATTTTATTGACGACTACGCCCCTATGCCAAGAGCTACTTCAGTTACAGCAGCTACTACCAATCAAGGCGATCGCCAAATCCTTCGATCTACTTAACTTAGCAAGTCAAGTTTCTCTCCTGCTCGACTGGAACTAGATAAATTAATTGAACTCAAACCTTGAGCTTCTTCATTAGTTTTTCAGATTTTTAGGATAAGATTCTGCTTAAGGTAAATAAGTTGCCAGGTAGTTTGAATTTTCCTATAAGCAACCCCATCGTTTCTGGCCTCGGAAACCGCAACGATGGGGGCTTTTATCCCTACCCTTTTAGCAAGGAATTACTAACTATGTTACAGCATTTACCTCTGATTCAACACTTACTAGTTGACGAAAGTAACGCCTTACTGCCAGATTTTTAAGCGAATTGTCTTAAAGCTCTGTTCTCAGAAGTGTTGATTAAAGCTGAAGCGAACCAGTTTTAAAGCGATCGCTTAGTGTAATTAGGAGAAATTTCAAAAAATGACTACAACCATTAGACAACAAGAACAATTCAGTTTATGGGAGCGTTTTTGTCAGTGGGTTACGAGTACCGAAAATCGACTATATATTGGTTGGTTTGGTGTTTTAATGATCCCTTTACTAGGCGTTTCTACTACCGTCTTTATCATCGCCTTTATTGGTGCGCCTCCAGTAGATATCGACGGAATCCGCGAACCAATTGCTGGTTCATTACTTTACGGCAATAATATTATCACCGCAGCTGTAGTACCGACATCTAATGCTATCGGCTTGCACTTTTATCCAATTTGGGAAGCAGCCTCCATGGATGAATGGCTTTATAATGGCGGACCATATCAGATGATTGCTTTTCACTATATTCCTGCTCTTTGCTGCTATTTGGGCAGAGAATGGGAATTGAGCTATCGTTTGGGTATGCGTCCTTGGATTTGTGTCGCTTTTAGTGCGCCTGTAGCTGCAACTACTTCGGTCTTTCTCATCTATCCGATTGGACAGGGTAGTTTTTCCGATGGTTTACCGATGGGGATTAGCGGGACATTTAACTTTATGTTTGTCTTCCAAGCGGAGCATAATATTTTGATGCACCCATTTCATATGCTAGGAGTTGCAGGCGTATTTGGCGGAGCTTTCTTCGCAGCTATGCACGGTTCTCTAGTCACCTCTTCTCTGATTAGAGAAACTAGCGAGAGTGAATCGCAAAATTATGGCTATAAGTTTGGTCAAGAAGAAGAGACTTATAACATAGTTGCTGCTCATGGCTATTTTGGACGTTTGATTTTTCAATATGCTAGTTTTCAAAACAGCCGTAATCTGCACTTTTTCTTAGCTGCTTGGCCTGTAATTGGGATTTGGTTTACCGCCTTGGGTATCTGTATTATGGCGTTTAATCTTAATGGTTTTAACTTTAACCAGTCAGTTTTAGATTCTCAAGGTCGGGTACTCCCTAGCTGGGCAGATGTGATCAATCGCGCTAATTTAGGGTTTGAAGTAATGCACGAGCGTAATGCTCATAATTTTCCCTTAGACTTGGCTTGTGGTGAGGCTACTCCCATCGCCTTAAAAGCTCCAGCAATTCACAGTTAATTGCGTCACTATTATCCTTACAGCTTTTTACTTCTGTTCTCGGAAACCGCAGCACTTGATCGTAATTTTTTACCCTTTCAGTAAGGAGCTACGAATAAATGATACAGCAAGAACCAAGACTTCCGTCTTCGGCTGAGCTAAATTCTGCTATCGAAACTGTCTTAGAAATACCACCATCAATTAGCAAGTGGGAACAGTTTTGTCGTTGGGTCACAAGTACTAACAACCGCATCTATATTGGTTGGTTTGGCGTGTTAATGATTCCGACAATCTTGACTGCAAGTATTGTTTTTATCATTGCCATTATCGCTGCACCACCAGTAAATTTAGATGGTGTCGGTTCACCCGTTGCTGGTTCTTTATGGTCTGGAAATAATGTGATCTCCGCTGCGGTGATTCCGACTTCAGCAGCGATTGGGTTGCACTTTTATCCAATTTGGGAAGCAGCTTCGATTGATGAATGGCTGTATAATGGCGGTCCTTACCAGCTAATAGTTTTACATTTTGTCATTGGCATTATTGCCTATCAAGACCGCGAATGGGAATTGAGTTACCGCTTGGGAATGCGCCCTTGGATTTCTCTGGCTTTTACTGCACCTGTGGCAGCAGCATTATCAGTCTTAATTATTTATCCTTTAGGACAAGGTGGATTTTCGGAAGGAATGCCTTTGGGTATTTCTGGTACGTTTTACTTTATGTTTCGGTTTCAAGCCGATCACAATATTTTGATGAGTCCGTTTCATCAGTTGGGAGTAATTGGGATCTTGGGAGGAGCTTTACTCAGTGCGATGCACGGTTCAATTGTTACCTCGACTCTGATTCGCAATACTAATGAACATGAATCGATTAATCAGGGCTATAAACTAGGACAAAAGACGCCAACTTACAGCTTTGGTAAATCGCAAAACTATCAGAGAACCTTATGGGGATTAAGTTTTCCGAATTCGCGATCGCTGCATTTTTTCTTGGCTGCTTTCCCTGTAGCGGGAATTTGGTCGGCAGCGATTGGTGTCGATATTGCTGCTTTTGACTTTCACGGCTTTAACTTGCAACAGCCAACGATTATCAGTCAGGGAAAAATTATTCCGACTTGGATGGATGTTATTTATGATGCCAATCTCGGGTTATCGGAATTAACTAAACAACCTAATACACACCATGTTTTTCCTGAGTTAATTATTGGTTATTAGTTAGTGGTTACTAAAACAAAGAATAAAGAACAAACAAGATGGAAACACCTTTTACTGATTATGCCGTAAATATTACTGCTACGGCTGGAGATGAAATTGATTCAGGGCGAGAAGGTAGAGATCAAGCTTCTACTGGCTACGCTTGGTGGGCAGGAAATGCTCGTTTTATCGAGCTTTCGGGTAAATTTTTGGGAGCGCATGTGGCACATGCTGGTTTAATTGCCTTTTGGGCAGGAGCAATGTTGCTTTACGAGGTGGCTCACTATAATCCTGAATTACCGATGTTTCGTCAAGGTTGTCTGTTAATGCCTCACCTTGCCACCCTGGGGTTTGGCGTAGGTGCTGGCGGAGAAGTTGTCGATTTATTTCCTTATCTGGCGATCGCCATCATTCATTTAATTGGTTCAGCAGTTCTTGGTATTGGTGGACTGTATCATTCTCTCAGAGGACCTAGTAAATTATCGGGCTTTTTTGATTTTGATTGGACAGACAAAGACAAGATTACCTCCATTTTGGGCTACCATCTGATTGCTTTGGGCATTGGAGCATTACTTTTAGTCGCTAAAGCTATGTTCTGGGGTGGTATTTACGATACTTGGTTTCCTGGAGGGGGCGATGTGCGTCTGGTCACCAATCCAACTCTTGATCCTAGAGTCATCTTTGGTTACTTTTTCCGCAGTCCTTTAGGTGGCGATGGTTGGCTGGTCAGCGTTGATAATCTTGAAGATATAGTAGGTGGTCATATCTGGATGGGATGTATTTTGATTGCTGGCGGTATTTGGCATATTCTAACCGTTCCGTTTAAATGGACTCATAAAGTATTTATTTGGTCGGGAGAAGC
>DAXETX010000390.1:0-9128 GCA_051155735.1 Xenococcaceae cyanobacterium | reverse complement strand
GGGGAAATACGGCTAACCCCGCCATCATCGCTACAGAATTAACTAATGAATCAGAATCAAAAAGGTCAACTACTACTTACTCTCTAAATGCGGAAGAGAGAGAACAGACAACACCACGAAAAGAAGCCGAATCAGTTAGCGTCGCTCCCAGTACTGCCCAGGGCTATGATGAGATCATGGAGTTAGCTGCGCTTAATCGGAGCATTCCCGATTTACCGCCTTTATCTTCTCCCGAAGAATATTTACCCAATGGCTATTTTAAAGGTTACATTTGGCCAGCCCAAGGTACTTTTACTTCGGGTTTTGGGATGCGTTGGGGGAGAATGCACAAAGGCATAGATATTGCAGCCCCGATTGGAACACCGATTATGGCAGCAGCATCAGGAGAAGTTATTGTTGCTGGTTGGAATTCTGGAGGCTTCGGAAATCTAGTCAAACTCAAACATTCAGACGGTAGTGTTACTTTATACGCTCACAACAACCGAATTTATGTACGCCAAGGTCAAACAGTAGAACAAGGACAGCAAATTGCGGAAATGGGTAGCACTGGCTTTAGTACTGGACCGCATCTCCATTTTGAAATTCGCCCTAATGGTAATACCGCAGTCAATCCCATCGCTCATTTACCAAGTAAATAGTTGGGATCAAAGCAATTCTCTGTGTTTGAGGGACAAAAGTTTAGAAGAGGCTTGTACCTCTTTTAAACAATTAAACTTCCTTCTTCCTTCTTTGACCCATAAATTAAATTATCACCTAAAACTCTGCATTGAGTGGGGTTCTAGCAAAAGGAATTACATCGCGGATATTGGTCATTCCTGTCATAAATTGTACGACTCTTTCAAAGCCTAAGCCAAAGCCAGCATGGGGTACTGTCCCATAACGACGGAGGTCTAAATACCACCACAAATCATCGGGGTTCATTCCTGTTTCGATAATGCGTCTTTCTAAAACATCAAGTCTTTCTTCTCGTTGAGAGCCACCAATAATTTCACCAATGTTAGGGGCAAGAACATCCATTGCCGAAACAGTTTTTTCTCCTGCATCTAAGCGCATATAAAAAGCTTTGATTTCTTTAGGATAATTGGTAACAATAACGGGTTTTTTGAAGAGTTCTTCGGCTAAATAGCGTTCGTGTTCTGATTGTAAATCGATGCCCCACTCTACAGGAAATTCAAATTTTTTCGGGGCTTTTTCTAAAAGTTTGACGGCTTCAGTATAAGTGATTCTGGCAAATTCATTATTGATAATATTATCAGCGGTAGCTAAAACAGTTTTGTTAATCCACTTGTTGAAAAATTCCATGTCTTCAGGACAAGTATCTAAGACAGATTGAAAAATATACTTTAAGAACTCTTCAGCAAGATTTTGATCTCCTTCTAAGTCACAAAAAGCCATTTCTGGTTCAACCATCCAAAACTCAGCCAAATGACGCGAAGTGTTAGAATTTTCCGCCCGAAAAGTCGGACCAAAAGTATAAACATTTTGAAACGCCATTGCCATAACTTCTGCTTGTAGTTGTCCGCTGACTGTCAGATAAGCTGGTTTACCAAAAAAGTCTTGGGTATAGTCAATTTCTCCTACTTCATTTTGAGGTAAATTTTTTAAGTTTAAATTAGTAACAGTAAATAATTCTCCTGCACCTTCACAATCATTAGCCGTAATAACTGGACTGTGAATCCACAAAAAACCTCTTTCTTGAAAAAATTGATGAATCGCAGTGGCGCAAGCATTTCTGACGCGAAATACTGCACCCATGGTGTTAGTACGCGATCGCAAATGACTGATAGTGCGAAGAAATTCAAAAGAGTGACGTTTTTTCTGTAAGGGGTAGGTTTCAGGATCGGCTTCACCATAGATAATGGCTGAATCTGCTTGCAGTTCGATTCTCTGCCCTTTACCTTGAGAAGCAACTAATTTACCAGCAACTTCGATGGAAGCTCCTGTATTAATTTTTTTAATAATAGTTTCATAGTCTGGTATCTTACCGTCGAGGACTACTTGCAGACTAGCTAAGGATGAGCCGTCATTAATTTCGGTAAAGGCAAATCCTTTTAATTCTCTTTTGGTACGTACCCAACCTTTAACAATTACGGTTTCTTCTGGTTGACCATTTTTTAGAATGTCTGCAACTCGTCTAGTTTCCATAGATTCTCTCAATTATTAACTGGGCTGGATTTATTATTGTAGGTCTAATTCTCGTTTTAATAGGTCGATGGATTTGCTATTGATGTAGCTGTCGCTGCAAATTACTTCAGGAATCCGAATTAAGTCGGGTCTAGCAGCGATAATTGCCTGTTTTACCAGATCGTAGCTAGAAGCATCCGCTATTATATTATGGGCTGCGCGCACTACTGCCAGCAATCTCTGGCGATCGCCACTAGGAGCAGTTAACACTAAGATTTCATCCCCTCTTTGACTGTGAACAATACTCGCAGCCACTTCGAGAGTACCTTTACTCAGACTGACTATCCCTAAGCAAGCCTGGGGTGGTAAGCTCTTAATCATTTTTAATTCTGTACTGTAGTCGTAGATATCAACAGGAATCACCCGAAAAGAGTTGAGGGGAATAATTTCTAAAACTTCTTTGATAAAATAGCGACTGGTAATTATCGTCCCGAAGTTCATTTCAGCTAAAACTTGCTCGATTTTTTCTAAGGTAATTAAATCGATTGGAATATTGAGGTGTTTGGTTAATTCTTGCTGCATAATTTCCCCTGCGCTCAAATCTCGACGGGGAACAGTTACTATAACTTTTTCTTGACAGCGCAAACGCCAATCCAGTTCTTCGAGCAATAATTCTTTAATCTGAGATAAACTACAGTCTAGTTGCAGCAGACGGTCAATACTTTCTGCAATGATGTTACTTGGCGCAATTAGGGGCGAATTCGACTCAGCAGTGGTTTTTCTCTCTTGGGATTTGACGTAAATACCAGAGCCAGCAACTGATGCAACTAGTCCAACCTCTTCTAATTGTTGATAAACTTTGCTAATCGTATTACGATGTAGCCCTGTAATCATCGCCAACTGTCGTGTACTAGGTAAACGGTGATTCGGGGGGTATTGTCCAGAGGCGATCGCAAACTGGATTTGATCAAATAATTGTTTGGAGGCTGGAATGTCGCTGTCTGAATGTATTTGAAAGTTCAGCATTGTTTAGTGTCGCTCATTGACCAATGAAGAAGATAATAAGTCATAAATGACAAATGGCAAATGAAAAATGATCGCTTTCATTGGGGTTTATTGCTATTGTGGATTGTTATCGGTACTGGTTTACGATTCACCAATCTGGAGTTAAAACCGCCCTGGGCTGATGAATGGGCTACTCTAGTGTTTAGTTTGGGTAATAGTTTTAAGACTATTCCTTTAGAGACAATTATTTCCCTTGAGACTCTATTGCAACCGCTACAACTCGACCGAGGTACGCCACCGCAAGCGGTAATAACTTACTTGATGGGAGAGAGTACCCACCCTCCAGTTTATTTTGTTTTGACTCATTTCTGGTTAAAATTTTGGGGACAAGCAGGATTAGTCTCTTTAGGGTTAGCTCGTTCTCTCAGTGCTTGGTTGGGAGTATTAAGCATTCCTGCAATTTTTGGCTTGGGAAAACTAGTTACAGGTTCGCGAACTGTAGGGCATATGGTAGCAGCACTGATGGCGGTTTCTCCTTACGGAATTTATTTAGCCCAAGAAACCCGCCACTACACCCTAGCAATTTTGTGGGTGATGGCTTCTTTGGCTTGCTTAGTTATGACAATTAAGTGTTTAGCAGCGCGTCAAACTCCTGCGATCGCTCTAATGATAATTTGGATTATCGTTAATAGTCTAGGGGTAGCAACTCACTATTTTTTTGCTCTGACTTTAATTACCGAAATTTTAGTTTTAGGTAACTTTTATTGGCACGAAATTAAACTAGAAAAATCTTGGTATCAGATTTTATTAACTCCGCAATGGCGAAGAGTTGGTTGGGCAATTTTAGGAACAATTGCTGGCTGTTTAATTTGGGTTTGGACTTGGTTACAGATTCCCGATAACCAGTTAATTGATTGGACGGGACAGGGTAATCCTTTGGGTAAAGATTTTTTTGAACCTTGGGGGCGTTTGATTGCTTGGATTGGTACGATGATTTTGTTATTACCGATAGAAGGAACATCAATCGCAATCACTATTGTATCGGGGGTAATTATTTTTTTGACTTTACTGGGATTATTGATTGCAGTTAGAAAATATTGGCATCAAACTCAAAATATTGCTGAATTTAATTTAGTTAAACAAGTTATTGCCAAATATATTTTATTCGCTCTGATCTTAGTTTTAGGAGTTACTTATATAGGCGATCGCGATCTGACTTTGGCTGCAAGATTTCAGTTTTTTTATTTTCCGATTATGCTAATTTTTGTCGCTGTGGTTTTAAGCTACTTTTGGCAGCGATCGGCTAAAAATAAGTCACTATTCTTTGGGAAGAATTTAGGTTTAATTATTTTATTTTTAAGCTTGAGTGGAGGACTAACAGTAATTAATAATTATGGTTATCAAAAACCCGATCGCCCTAATTTTGTGGTTTCAGGAATCAAAGCAGCACAAAAGATTAATCCTGAAGTTCCTATCTTAGTCGCAACAGTACATAAAACTCACGAACAAACGGGAGAAATGATGGGTATTGCTTGGGAATGGGTTAAACAAAAATCTACCGAACTAAACAATTCACCACAGTTTTTATTACTCCATAAACAAGGAGATGCTACAGTTTATCAAGTAACTCAAAGTTTACATCATAATCTTGATAAATTACCGCGACCTCTCGATCTTTGGGTAGTTAATTTTGCTGCTCCTACAAACTTAGAAGCCAAAAATTGTTTTCCTGATGAACAGTTTAAACTTAGATCACCTGGCTATCGTCATAGATTGTATCATTGCCTTTAGACGGGGTAAAAATAAATGAAAAAAAGCTTACTATTTCATTTATTACTACTATTATGTTGGCTCGTAGTTGGAGCAATTTTACGAATCAGTAATTTAGCTTTAAAACCACCTTGGTCAGATGAATGGGCAACTTTAGTATTTAGTTTGGGTAATAGTTTTAAGACTATTCCTTTAGATAAAATCATCTCTTTGGATACTTTATTAACTCCTTTAAAGTTAGATGATAATAATGTTCAAGATGTAGTTAATAATTTACTGACAGAGAGTACCCATCCGCCTTTATATTTTGTTTTAAATCATTGGTGGCTAAATTTATTAGGAATAAAAGAAGAATTAGTATCTATTTGGTTAGCAAGATTACTCAGTAGTTTATTTGGAATTCTAGTTATTCCCGCTATTTTTAGTTTGAGTTTATTTTTGTTTCGTTCCGCAATTACTGCTCAGATTACTGCTCTTTTAATTGCTGTTTCTCCTTGGCAAATTTATCTATCTCAAGAAGCCAGACATTATACTTTAGCTCTGTTGTGGATTATTGCTTCTTTAGGATGTTTGAATTTGGCTATTACCCATCTCAAGCAACAACAAAAAATCCCGCTTACTCTAATTTTTGTTTGGATTATTATCAATAGCCTTGGCGTTGCAACCCACTATTTTTTTGCCTTAACTCTTGTAGCAGAAGTTAGCGTTTTATTTAGTTATTGGCTAGAAGATTTTTTAAATCAAAAAAGTAATATCTTAAAAAGCTCTTGGCAAAGAATTTATCTGGCAATTTTAGGAACATTTATCGGTTGTAGTGTTTGGTTTTTTACCTGGCGTAGCATTCGGGGTAATCAACTTACTAGCTGGGTGTTTGACGATCGCATTTGGCTAGAGTTTTATCAGCCATTAGTAAGACTTTGGCTTTGGATAGTTACGATGTTTACTTTACTACCAGTAGAAGGAGTTTCCCCAATAGTAGCAATTATTTCTGGAGTGATAATTGTCCTATTTTTAGGCTGGATAACTCCCCAAGTATTTAAGGGCTTCAAAGCTTATACTAATAACTTACAGTTTGCCATTATCTGGCGATTTGTCATTAGTGCGATCGCCTTAATTTTAGCTCTTGCTTATCTCTTTGGTGCAGACTTGACTTTATCAGCAAGATTTCAGTTTATTTATTTTCCAGGGCTGATTTTATTAGTTGGGGCTATTTTTGGCGATCTTTGGCAAAAAACTACAACCAAGTTTCCTGCTAAAACAGTGGTTATTCTGGCTTTAGTTATGGGATTATTAGGCAGTTTAACTGTAATTAATAACTACGGCTTTCAAAAAGTTGAACGACCCGATTTAGTAATACCAATTATAGTAGAAGCCAACATTAACAATGCTGAATCAACCCCAGTTATAGTCGCAACTCGCCACAAAAGTCACGGACAAACAGGAGAAATGATCAGTTTGGCTTGGCAAATGCAAAAACTACGCCAACAAAATCAACTAACTTTTCAAC
Organism: Xenococcaceae cyanobacterium; assembly: GCA_051155735.1. Classification (GTDB taxonomy): domain Bacteria; phylum Cyanobacteriota; class Cyanobacteriia; order Cyanobacteriales; family Xenococcaceae; genus JASJCP01. Next base: position 2,722 of record DAXETX010000390.1, on the reverse strand, counting down.
CACAATTTTTACTAGCCCATCAAGTAGGCGAGAATGAACGAATGAGCGATCGCATTTTAGCAGCAACGATCTCTAGTTTCTCTCGCCCTTTCCAATTGTGGTTAGTCAATTTTTCTGCACCAGAATTACTCATACAAAGCTGTCGCGAAGATCGGCAATATCAAGGAAGAGTCACGGGTTACAAATACAAGTTGTATCGTTGTTTATAAAAAACTACTAACCATCAACAATTTCTTCTGGACTGTAGTCTTGATGCAACTGAGACGTGGTGCTATCGCGACTAATTTCATTTAATAGATGCACCATTTTATCGCCTCGTTCTAAAGAACGATCTTCAATAAAAGTCACTTCAGGAGTCCGTCTGAGACGAATCCGATGTCCTAATTCTTTTCTAACAAAAGCTTCAGAAGAGTGCAAACCCGCCATTGTTTCTTCTCTGGCTGCTTCTGTACCATAAATACTGACAAAGATTTTGGCGTGTTGTAAATCACCAGACAAATCTACATCAGTGATACTAACCATTCCCGAACCCACTCGGTCATCTTTAATCCCGTTGAGTAACATTTGGCTGACTTCTCGTTTAATTAATGAAGCGACACGAGACACGCGACGACTATTAGCCATAATCCTTCCTCCCTATTTCCAATCTAAATTGTAACTAGATATCGCACTATAGATAAACTTTTATTGATATTTAATTCCTGCTTCTTGAAAGCGACGGAGGGCTTCAGCAAGGCGATCGCGATCAGCAATCAGACTGACCCTGACATAGCCTTCTCCTGCTTCGCCAAAGGCGTTTCCTGGAGTAACTACGACTCCTGTATTTTGTAACACATCAAGGGCAAATTCTGTCGAACCTTGACCGACAGGGGTTTTAACCCAGAGATACATCGTAGCTTGAGAAGGGGGTATTTTCCAACCTAATTTTGCTAAACCTTGGATCAAAAAGTCTCGACGGATTCGGTAACGGTCTTGTACTTCTTTGATATACTTATCTGGCAATTGTAAAGCGGTTTCTGCTGCTTTTTGAATTGCTGCAAAAATGCCATAGTCCAAATTAGTTTTCAGAGTGCGTAAGCCCTGGATAATATCAGAATTACCAACGACAAACCCAACGCGCCAACCAGCCATATTGTAAGTTTTAGAAAGAGTGTGAAACTCAACACCGATTTCTTTCGCCCCAGGTATTTCTAATAAACTCGTGGGTTGATAGCCATCAAAAGCTAGTTCCGCATAGCAAAGATCGTGAACTAAAATTATTTCATAGCGACGGGCAAAAGCTACCACTGCTTCAAAGAACTCTCTCGGAGCAGTAGCAGTAGTCGGGTTGTTAGGATAGTTAAAGTAGAGTATCTTCGCTTTTTGCGCTACCGCTTCAGGAATAGAGCTTAGATCGATCAGCCAATCTTGTGCTGCGGTTAAATTAATGTTGTATATTACGCCTCCTGCAATCAAAGGTCCGCGAAAATGGGCAGGATAGGAAGGACTAGGCACTAAGACAATATCTCCAGGGTTAACATAAGCTAAAGCTAAATGTCCTAAACCCTCTTTAGAACCAATCAAAGGTAACGCCTCGCTATCAGGATCGAGTTCTACGCCATAGCAACGCTTGTACCAAGAAGTAATCGCCGTCCGAAAACTTGCTGTACCTTCAAAAGGAGGATAACCATGATTTTTCGGATTAGATAAAGCTGCGGTTGCAGCCTCAATTATTGGTTGGGGTGCAGCACCATCAGGATTACCCATACCTAAATCGATGAGATCGAGTCCTTGTTCTCTGGCGCGGGCTTTCAGTTCATCTAAACGAGCAAAAACATAGGGAGGAAGTGCGCTCAAGCGATCGGCGCGGGTAATCCAATTTACACTCATGGTTACAGCAACTAGTTAACGTAGCCTCCCATTGTCTCATTGCAGGATCGGATTTTGTCAATATCACTGAGTTAATTTCTGCAATTTGCCAAGTCAAACTAGTCAGCCAAAAAGTTAAATACAGCGGTTTGCATAACCAGTTAGTACAAATATTTATCGTAGAGTGGTGCAGGAGATATCAATGGAGATGGTATTGATGATCTGATTATTGGTGCACCTGATGCTGGCAATAAAAATTCTCAAGGAGAAAGTTATGTGATCTTTGGTTCCGACCCCGAATTACTCTTGGGTACTGAAGCAGATGAACTCTTGACAGGTGGTGAAGTAGATGATTTTATCTCTGGATTAGAGGGGAATGATACAATTGGGGGTTTAATTGGTAACGATAGCATACTCGGCGGTTTGGGCGATGATTTGATTACCGCTGGGGAAGACCTTGATTTTGTTTTAGGTAGTGAAGGCAATGATACTATCTTTGGCAATCAGGGCAATGATGTTCTCTTGGGAAATCAAGATAATGACCTCATTGTTGGTGGTGAGGGCAGTGACAGTCTTTTTGGTAATAGAGAAAACGATTTTTTACTCAGTGGCAACGGCAGTGATTTTGTTCTTGGAGGCAATGGTAATGATACTCTTATTGCTGGTGAGGGCAATGACAGTCTTTCTGGTAATAGAGAAAACGATTTTTTACTCGGTGGCAAGGGCAATGATTTGCTTGAGGGAGGTGAGGGCAATGATACTCTCATTGGCGTAGATTTGAGTTCTGTTAATTCTCTTTATGGTCAAGGGGAACAAGATGTTCTTACTGGCGATCGCAATCAAGGGATTAATATTATTACTGGTAGTGATACTT
>DAXETX010000389.1:0-4860 GCA_051155735.1 Xenococcaceae cyanobacterium | reverse complement strand
AACTGGTCGATTGATGTTCCACTATTGTTAACTCAAATGTTGTTTTTATTTGATTTAACTAGAGGACACAAACGTCGCTTACGATTTAAATTTGTTACTGCGGGACTGTTGATGATCTATACAGGATATATCGGACAGTTTTTTGAAGTTACGAATATACCTGTCTTTTTGATTTGGGGTGCAATTAGTACAATTTTTTATGTCTATCTTCTATTTTTAGTGGGCAATCTTATCGGTCATAATCGTAAGCAACTACCCGAAAAACCAGCCAAAATGTTTATGGGTGTCTGGTGGTTATTACTTATATCTTGGACATTATATCCTTTAGCTTATCTTGTTCCTTTCGGCTTAAAAATTTATCCAGCTTGGGGAGCATGGGCAGCAGTAACCCGCCAGTTTCTTTTTACTATGGCAGATATTTTTTCTAAAGTAGTTTATGGTGTAATTTTAACTAATATTGCTCAAACTCGTAGTGAAATTGAAAACTATCAGCCAGCCTTGGAGTTAAAAGCTGGAACAATTAACGGTCATTCTCAAGAAAGAGAATATGTAGAACGATCGCGATAATCTATTTTAAAAGAGACATACATAATAGTGTAAGTAACTTTTACATTTAAAAATGTCTTTTTAATTAATCATTTTTTATTTTGAGTAATAATCATGAAAAAATTGCATCATAAAAATCTCCAGCGTCAAATAGCTAATTTGATTCCAATTATTGAGCTTTGTATTGCTCTGACAGAACAAATGGAGCAAACTCAACACAAACTCAACTGTTTACCAAATGAACTTCAAAATTTGAAAAAACAAGCCGAAATTTTAAAGCTGGAATCATCAAAAATAAATTTAAACTCTGCTCCTAATTTTAATTTAGAATCGCAAGTTAAAGAAACTGAATTCAAACTGGATTTTTTGGTAGATGATTTGGAAGTAATATTTATCAGTTTAGTTACTTTTAATCGCCAGCTAAAAAATATTGTTGCTCTTCAAGAAAGATTAGAAGCCGTACAACAAGAAAGAATTAATGGTTTAACTCCAGAACGAATCTATAAACTGCTTAAAAAACAAGAACAGCGATCGCCTCAAAAATTTAACTCTGATAGTCAAAAAATCACTTCAAATAATCCTTTTCAGCGTTTAGGGCAAAAGATAAACATCTGCCGAAATCCTCGAAAGCTAGCCATAAGTATCGCTCTGACTGCGGTTTCTATCTTGAGCTTAAGTACAGTTTATTATACATTTTTGCAACCTAGATTAATTGAAAATAATACTATTGAACAATCACAAAAAGTCAATTATTTCTCAAATCAAAGTTAAAATTTCAATAAAATTTATCCTTAATAAGTTATCTAGTAAAATTCTAGAATTATTAAATATATGAATTAATTTTAGACAAGAAAAACTAAGTTTTTTGTATTTAAACGATAAAAACAAACCTAAGAATTAAAAAAAATTTTGCTAACAGTGTAATTAACAAGTTAATAGTCAGGAATATTCCGTAAGAGAGATGAATTACCGAGCAAACTCAAGCAAAATAAAACCGTAAAACCATGAGGTAATCATATGGCTACTAACGAATTAAGACACGCAATTGGAACTTTTGCGAATCGCGAAGATGCTGAATATGCACTACGAGAATTGCAAGATGCAGGGTTTAACATGGATAAAGTTTCGGTAATTGCCAAAAATGCTGAGCCAGAAGAGCGGATGGGTGGTGTAGAAGTAAAATCTACTGGCGAACAAGCTAAAGGTGGTGCAGCAGCAGGAGCTACAGCAGGTGCAGCCACTGGCGGACTATTAGGTTTAATTGGTGGTTTAGGAGTAATTGCCCTGCCAGGTGTGGGTGTAGCAGCCGAATTAGGAGTAGTTTTAGCCAATACCTTACTTGGTGGCGGTATCGGTGCAGCAGGAGGCGGTTTGGTCGGAGCTTTAATTGGCTGGGGAATTCCTGAAGACCGCGCTAAATATTATGACGAAATGATCTCTCAAGGGAGATATGTCATCTTGATGGAAGGAACGGAAGCAGAGATTAATGGCGCTGAGGCGATTCTAAAAAATAGAAGGATTCAAGATTGGGGTGTTTATGGCACAATGCCCAATACTTACCCTAATACTGGTATGGGTATAGTTTAATTTTACGACTGGGGCGTTTAAAACAACGTCCTTACTCTTAGGTTTTGCTCTTTTCTTCAACAATCAATAAAATATGACTTCAGCTACTCAAGATGTAGAGCGTCAGGATGCTAATGAGGCTAGCTCTCGTTCGGTGGAAACTGTCTTAGAAAATTTGGCGGTAGAACCAAGTCAAGGCTTAGATGATGCAACCGTCAAACAAAGACGCAAAAAGTACGGTGAAAATCGACTGCAAAAATTTAAGAAACGCAGTGCTTGGCAGATTTTCATCGCTCAGTTTAAAAGTCCGATTATTGCTCTATTAGCTGTCGCTGCTGTTCTCTCTTTTGCTTTCCAAGAATGGATTGAGGGGATAGCGGTAATTATTGCCATTTTACTTAATACTGTTATTGGTTTCTTTACTGAAATCAAAGCGGTACGCTCTATGGAATCTTTGCAGCAATTGAGTAAATCTAAAGCCAAAGTTAGACGGAATGGTAATGTTAAAGAGATTGCAGCAGAGGAGTTAGTACCTGGCGATATTGTGGTGTTGGATGGAGGAGACTTAATTGCAGCGGATTTGCGCTTAATCGAGGCTGCCAAGCTTCAGATCGATGAATCAGCTTTAACAGGAGAGTCTGTTCCTGTTAGTAAAACTATAGAAGCCTTAGAAGCAGATTTAGCCCTCGCAGATCGCAAGAATATCGCTTTTAAAGGTACTGCCATTACTAGGGGTACAGGTGCAGGAGTCGTAGTCGCTACGGGAATGGATACGGAACTGGGTCATATTTCTTCGATGACAGCAGAAGCGGAAGAAGAGATTACACCTCTAGAAAAAAGATTAGACCAACTGGGAAAAAGACTGATCTGGATTACTATAGCGATCGCCTTTTTAGTGGCGGTTGTGGGAGTGATTGGCGGTAGAGATTTATATACTATGGTAGAAACCGCGATCGCTCTTTCCGTAGCAGCTGTACCTGAAGGATTACCAATTGTGGCTACGGTGGCATTGGCGCGAGGGATGTGGCGGATGGCAAAACGCAATGCGATTATTAATCGTCTTTCCGCGGTAGAAACTCTCGGTGCTACGAGTATTATCTGCACGGATAAGACGGGGACGCTGACAGAAAACCGCATGAGTGTCACCAAAATTGCTTTAGATTCTGGCAAGGTAGAGGTGAGTGGGGAAGAGCAAACCCAAGGCAAGTTTCAGCGCGAAAAAGAAACCATCGATCCTAACCAGGAAGAAATACTTAAGTCACTGCTTGAAGTAGTGGTTTTGTGCAACAATGCAGCATTACCCCAAGATAGTAAGGGAAAAAAAGACCAAGCTGTAGGCGATCCCACCGAAGTCGCCTTGTTAGCTGTCGGGGCAAAAGCTGGAATCAAACGGGATGAACTGACCCAACAGCAGCCAGAAGTCCGAGAAGAGGCGTTTGATTCGGAAACCAAAATGATGGCAACCTATCATGAGACAGAAGGTAAGTATCGCGTTGCTGTTAAAGGTGCGCCCGAATCAGTTTTACCAGTCTGTGCTAATTATTTAACCCCTGAAGGGGCAAAACCCTTAGACCGCAAGCAACATCAGGCATGGCAAGATAAATGCGATCATCTAGCCCAAGACGGTTTAAGAATTTTGGCGATCGCTCAAAAAACGGTGGCAAATTCTGAAGCCAAACCCTATGAAGATTTAACTTTATTAGGAGTAGTCGGCTTACTAGATCCGCCCCGTCAGGACGTAAAAAAAGCCCTCAAAGCCTGTCACGATGCGGGAATTAGAGCCATTATGGTAACAGGAGATCAACCAGTAACTGCCCGTAATATCGGACTAGCGGTCGGTTTGACTACAGAAGCGGAAGCCAAAGCCGAACCAGGTAAAGTGCTAAAAAGTCCTGATGAGTTATCCCAACAAGAACACGAAAGACTTAGGCAAGTTCCGATTTTTGCCCGCGTTAGTCCCGAACAAAAGCTGAATTTAATTACCCTGCATCAAGAAGCAGGGTCAATTGTTGCCATGACAGGAGATGGAGTTAATGACGCTCCCGCCCTGAAAAAAGCCGATATTGGGGTAGCGATGGGTAAACGAGGCACTCAGGTAGCCAGTGAAGCAGCAGATATGGTGTTGCAAGATGACGCTTTTAGCACAATTATTGCTGCTGTGGAACAAGGACGCGCAATTTTTAACAATATTCGTAAATTTACCCTCTATTTGCTTTCTGGTAACGTAGGAGAGATTATTGCTGTTGCTGCTGCATCTTTAACCGATGCACCTTTACCCTTATTGCCACTACAAATTCTCTTTCTTAATGCTGTTAACGATGTTTTTCCCGCCCTCGCTTTAGGAGTTGGTGCTAGTAATCCAGTTTTGATGCAGCATCCGCCTCGTGATGCTCAAGAACCGATCTTAACCAAAAATCACTGGTGGGCGATCGCACTTTACGGCTTATTAATTGCTGCGCCTGTATTAGGGATCTTTGCTATCGCACTGACAGTCTTCAACATGGGAGAACAGCAAGCAGTAACTATTTCCTTTCTCTCCCTAGCATTTGGCAGACTGTGGCACGTCTTTAATATGCGTGATGCTGGTTCGGGGTTGATTCGCAATGAAGTTACCACTAATCCTTACGTCTGGGGGGCTTTACTGATTTGTACAGGTTTATTGTTGTCCGCTGTCTATTTACCAGGACTTTCTGATGCTTTGCAAACCGTTAATCCTGGCTTAAATGGTTGGGGTATGGCGATCGCCAC
>DAXETX010000388.1:0-5493 GCA_051155735.1 Xenococcaceae cyanobacterium | reverse complement strand
ACCACTGCTTTGTAGGTAGTCGAACCATCTTTATTCATGGCTGCAAAGGCTTCAATATCGCTCTTTGATTTTGCCAGTACGTAGGACAGTGGACCAAAATATGCCAAGTCCAGACGACCCTTACTGGCTGCTTCGATCATGGAAGAATAATCGGTACTGACAAATAGCTCGACATCTTTATCTAACTCGGATTCTAAATAGGCTTCTAAACCTTTGTTATTCTGAATTACCGTACTGGCAGATTCGTCGGGTAATAAAGCTACTACCAATTTACTAGGATTGGCGTTTGCCGAATCAGAATTGGCTTTCGTTTCTTCCTCCGACTGACTCACAGACTGACCGCTACAGCCTACTAAAGCTAGCAATCCCGTTAAAGTGATCGCCGTTAAACTTTTTTTAATACTGATAGTCATAATTGTTTTGCTCCTTAAAGCGATCGATAAATTATGCAAAAAATTAAATTAAGAAGTTGCAACTAAAGAACTGTTTTCATAAATTTGCTCGACTCCAGAGAATTTCAATTTCAACTGTTGGGGATTACCATCAAAAACAATTTTTCCTTGAGCCATGCCAATAATACGGTCTGCGTATTCCATCGCTAGTTCCACTTGATGCAAACTGACCAATAATCCCAGTCCATCTTCGCGACAAATTTGGCGCAAAAAAGATAAGACTTTATGAGAACTAGCAGGGTCTAAGCTAGCTACAGGCTCATCCGCGAGGATAAACCGTGGTTGTTGAGCCAAAGCTCTAGCAATGCCAATTCTCTGTTGCTGTCCTCCACTGAGAGCCTTTACTGGTGTCAAAGCCTTATCTAATAAACCAACGCGATCGAGACAGTCTAAAGCTATATAGCGATCTTTTTTCGGCAAGGGGAATAAACTACGGAAAGTAGAATGATATGCCAAACGTCCCATCAGCACATTTTGTAGGGCGGTATTGCGATCGATTAATTGGTGTTGTTGGAAAATAATTCCCGTGCGTTTGCGATGTTCTCGCAGCACTTTTGGCTGTTTTAAATCCCCCAACCCATCTATTAAAATCTTGCCCTGAGTGGGTTTGACTAAATAGTTGATACAACGCAGCAAGGTAGACTTTCCCGCTCCCGAAGAACCCAAGACTACAGTAAATTCTCCCCTCGCCAATTTTAGAGAAATTCCTTCTATTGCCACTAAACCGTTGGTATAAGTTACCCCTAAGTTGTCTAAAACTATCGCTGCTTTAGTCATTCAAACTCGTTATTGATTAGAATTATTGATTTACATTTGGCTTTGATAACAAAAAACTATCACTGCTGTTTCAAGAGAAGTTTAAGAAACGAAACAGTTTTCTTTAAATTTTTTAGCTAAATGCAACTTTCAAAGATAGTTTTTTTAAGTAATCCAAAAAATCAGTATTTATTTTGTGTGCGATCGCTCTTTAATAACGCGATGATAAATCACTTCTGTTTGCTGTGCTAACTGCTCCCAATTAAAGCGAATAGCTAATGATTGGTAAGCATTATCAACCAACCAATGGCGATAACCAGGGTTTTGTAAAACTTCTAAAATACCCCAAGCTAAAGAATCAGCATTGTTAGTATAAGTAACCACTCCTGTCTTAGTATGCTGCACTACTTCTGGTAATCCTCCTGTGTCTGATACTACAACAGGAACTCTAGCTGCAAAACTTTCTAATGCCACGATGCCAAAAGGTTCATATAAACTGGGAAATACAGCACAATCAGCTATAGTTTGAAACTTATCTAAATCTTCATCTTGCATAAATCCTGTAAAGTAGCATTGTTCCCAGATACCAAGATTCCAAGCTTGCTCTTTGAGGTGATTAGCATTACCACCGCCAATGATCACAAATTTAACTTTCCCACCCATTTCCCACAATACTTTTGGCGCAGCATTCAATAAAACAAATACACCTTTTTCATACGTCATGCGTCCTACATAATAGACAATTTTTTCGGTTTCTTGAGCGAAACGGCGACGGAAATTGGTGCGTTCTAGATCGGTTAGATTCGGTTTTTTCTCAGGACGAATCCCATTATAGATAACATCAATTTTATCCCAAGGAGATTCTAAGGCTCGTGCTACTTCCGAACGCATATATTGACTGCAAACAATAATCCGCCAAGCCTCATAAGCCAAGAGTTTTTCTTTTCGATGAATATACTGTTGTTCTGCGGTATGTATGCCGTTGCAGCGTCCAAATTCGGTAGCGTGAATTGTGACAATCAAAGGAATTTTAAAAGTCTGCTTAAGGGCGATCGCAGCATCGCCGACTAACCAATCATGAGCATGAATTACATCAAAATTGCCTACTTCTAAAATTAATTTTCCCCCATAATCTCCCATACTCTGGTTCATGTTGGCAATCCAGTGGAAAAAGTCATTGCCACGACCGACAGGAACACGATGAATTTTAATTCCTTCTAGAAGTTCATATCTGGGGGCTGAACCAAATTCGACAGTAACAATATGAACTTCGTAACCTAATTTCGCGATTTCTGGATACAACTCTGCTACGTGACGCGCTAACCCTCCCACTAAACGAGGCGGAAATTCCCAAGCTAAAACCAAAATTTTCATCAATCCCTTTCCCTTCACACCCCAACTAATTCCATATCTATTTAAATCTACACTAAATTTCAATGCCCAAGTTTAAAGCAGGATTATTAAGCCAACGATCTGCTACATGAGCATATATACAAGTTGTTCTGGGGTCGGCGTGTCCTAACAAATCTTGTACCTGACGTAGTTCCGCCCCCGATCTCAAAGCTAGAGTACCAGCTGTATGCCTCAAACTATGGGCTGAGATCGTTCTTCCTGGGGTATGTTTTAAAGAGGCTTGTTGTAGATAGTAATCGACAATTAATCTAATGCCACGTCGCGATAACCTCTGACCTTTAGCACGATTTCCTACTGCAATAAATAGAGGTCGAGATGGTTCAGGGGTTTCTCCTGTTGCTTCTCTTAATTTAAGATAGTCGAGCAAAATTCTGACAATATCTGGTGTCAGTGGGACAACTCTAATGCTGCGTTTTCCTTCTACTCTAATACCCAAATTATTACCTTGCCTTACTAAATCCGCAATATTGGTACGATGTAATTCTACGGTTCGTGTTCCTTCTAGAGTCATGATGGCAATTAGGCTGCGATCTCTAGCTGCTTTGAGCGTACCATTATGAGGAATAACTTGAAAAAGCTGCTCGACTTCTACTTTCTCTAAATAAGTAATTTTAGTTGCTGGATCAGTTTTTTCTTTTGGTGGTTTGACACCAGCAGCAGGATTAGTTCCGAGTAAGCCTTTATCTACCGCAGCTTGATAAAAACGTCTTACTACTGCCAATTTTAGCGCAATTGTTGCTGGTTTAAATTGCTGATGCTTAATCATCCAGCGACGGTAGTTTTTAATATCATCTTTAGTTACTTCTACAGGATTAATTTGATGTTGATTGCACCAACTCAAAAACTGTTTTAACTGACGGCGATAAGTATTTAAAGTATCAGCAGCAGCATCACCAGCACTGACATCAATATCTAAAAACTCGGCAAATACTGCCAGAAGATTGGCAGTTGAGATAGTGGAGATCGCTTTGGTAGGAGTAGGAGTTAGCATAGTTAAATTTAGGATGATTTAATAATAAATAATCAAGTCTAATTCCGATAATTACCCTTCTGGGAATTAGACTTTAATTCCGCTACAGGGTTATTAGAACCATTTTTGACTCAATTGAGCTTTTGTTAAGGAGTATTTACTAACCACAAATTTATCTTAAGTAATTATGGTATAAATTGTTAGTTATCTGAACCAAAATTTAAGCGTTTAAATAAATTTTAAAGAGAAAAAGCATCGTGATCGCTTTTATTCGAGATAATTACTTTGGTTTCTGTTCTCTCTTAAATAAGTTACTCTGCAAGGCAAAGTATATTTTGTATATATTATTTTAAATTAATATCATTAATTTATATTCAATTTTAGTTGTTTACTTTATATAAATATTTTCAAGAAATAGTATTTTGGTTACTTTTTATAAACAAAGTTTATTGTAAAAAAATATTAAACTACTTTTTAGCAACACTTACATACATATTTTTATGCACCAAAATCAGGATAAAAACACACCTAATCCAACAGAAAATTTAGCAGAGTATGTGAAAAGACTGCGAAAAAGCTTAGAAATAACTCAGCAAGAGCTAGCAGATAAAGCGGGATTACATCTGCAAAGTATTGGTAAGATCGAAAGAGGCAAAACTAACAAACTGAATGCGAAAGCTAAAAGAGGCTTAGCTTATGCGCTCTCCATTCCATTAGAGTATCTAGATGCGGTTATTAGAGGTAGCGCTATCACCGCCACTAAAACTCTCAAAATTTGTCCTAAATGTTGGAGCGCAGGAGCAGAACCTGAATCAATATGGACAGAGCAACGTTCCCGTTATTGTTTTATTTGTGGGACAAAGTTGCGCGATCGCTGTCCTAGTTGTCAAACACCGATTACTTCTTATACTCATCGCTTTTGCCCATTTTGCGGAACTAACTACAAACAACTTGCTTCAGTAGAAGAATGGAAACTGAAATTGTCAGAGATTTCTCCATCGAAAACAGAATAATTTTTGTTGGTTGGTAATTAGTAATTACCGTTTTCGATCTCAACCAAGCAATATATGAGATATTAACTGCCAATACTAGATAAAAGTTGTGCTGCGCCAAAGCGTACTGGATCGCTACAAGGAAGTTCCGTAAGCTCGGATACCTGTGCAATAGCTTGCTGTGCTTGTGCTGTATCGAGATGAAAGGTATTAAGGGCGATCGCTTTAACTTTGGTTGCTCCGAAAGTTCCTCCTACACTGGCGATGGTATTGTAAAGCTGCACTACTTCAGGTAAGGGGGGAATTAAGACATCAGGTAATTCTCGAATCTGTTTTTGCCCTGCACGATGGACTAAGATTAAATCTGTGGGTTGACTCCCACGCATTAAAGGTAAAGTAGCAGTAGAACCAGGATGTAATAGCGAGCCTTGCCCTTCTACAACTAGTAAATCGCAGTTTTGACCCAACGCTAAAGTCATTTTTTCTATCGCCCCCGCAGCAAAATCAACTTTCACTGCATCCAAAGCAATCCCTTGACCAGCGATCGCAACTCCGCCCTGTCCTGTTGCCAAAAATTGACTGTCGATTCCCTGTTTGATCGCAGTACGATGTAATTCGATACTAGTGGACATTTTGCCGACAGCCATGTCTGTTCCTACTGTTAAGACTCTCTTACAGGCAAGATAGCGGGCTTGACCGCTACCAATCCCTAATCCTTCAGGCTCTTGACGAATATCCCAAATCCACTGTTGCGGTTGTAGTTGCGGAAATTTTGGGGCGATGGGAGTGTGTAAACCATTAACTAGCGATAATCCAGAGGCGATCGCCTTTTCAATATCCTGCCACCACTCACCAGGTAACGCGCCACCCGAAGGAGCAATACCAATTAACAAAACTTCAGGTTTATAAG
>DAXETX010000387.1:0-25965 GCA_051155735.1 Xenococcaceae cyanobacterium | reverse complement strand
TTGAAATTCGAGAGCTAAAGCCAGCCAAGTACCAAAACTAATGCGAATTTTGATAAACCGAAACTTGATCCCCTGACGGTTACTATAGCGTAGAGCTAACTGAATTGTTTTAAGTAATCCTAGCAAAATCGCTAAAGCTGCGATCGCTTCTAGTAACCATGCTAAGTAACTAATAAAAATGGCTAAAATGTTTTCTAACTGTTCTACTATCTCCATAAACCTATCTGGGATACAACAAAGTAAACTGTAATCGTAGCGTCCAATCAGGTCCAAATGTCGGACTCTCTACATTGTAGAAGCCTCCCAAGGCGAGAGTCGCTGGTTGAGTACCGATAGTAAACAGCTTACTAAGACTAAGTCCGACAGGAACTGTCCATTTATCATCTTCATCAGCGTTCCAGTTGGCAGTAATCGTGGGTGCTGAACCTATTGTCCAACCATCTGGCAAACTATAATTAACAAAAGGCTGTATCAAAAACTGACTTACTTCTTGACGTTCCGAGTCGCCAGCAAACGACCAAACTTGATTGGCTAATACCCCAATTAACCAGTTACCACGAGTCAAAACTATCACTCCCGTAGGACCGATACCCCATTTTCCTGTTCCCAAAACCTCATCTGTAGCAGTAGGTAGGAGAAAAACTGGTCCTAAACCCCAGGTCAAATTACTATCTGTATCGGGAACAAAAAAAAACTGAGGATTAATATCACCTAGACCAAATGTCGAGTCTGATTTTATTTCTCCTGTAGTAGTATTCACCTCAATTGTGGGCTGAGAAATCAAAGGGACGATTGTCCGAGTTACTAGCAATAAATCTGCGTTTAGCGATGTCGGAATCACTGGCTGAATATTTAAAACATATTGCAGATCTTCATTTTCTCCGACGTTAAAGTTAAAATTGTTTTGAAAAGGAACACTGATGAGATTAGCAATGGGATTTTGTGATTGCTGAGCCAGATCGCTAGTCCCCGAAGTCGCTTCTGGAGTTTCTTGAGAAAATACTTGATTCTCATCAGCACTTTGAGCGGTTTGAAGCGGGAAGAAATTTTTTAGCGAAAGTTCTGCAGATTCCTCTGGGATGAAGTTTAAATCACTGGCTTTGGTACTAATTTGGATTGATAATAATATTGAGGAAAAATTATCTGCTTGCCAATAGGCGATCGCTTTTGAATTAAGTTGTGAAAATTGAGACTTTTTTAAAACTAAAGGTAATTTTGTCGTCCAAGATAAAGAAACTGGCAAAACTTGTATCTCTTCCTCGGAGAAAGAAAAATATTTAGGATCGCTAAAATTGGTAGTTGCTACTAAACTTTCGGCTTTAACTAATCCAACAGGCAATATTTGCCAAAGCAAAATTATTAAAAAAAAGCCTTGATTTGATTTCATATAATTTTGACAAAAAAAAGATACTAGCAAGATAACAATGAGATATGTTTTGACGAAGTCATCCGTTCCGCTCTTTTTCAAGGAGAGGAACGGATGACTCTTTGCTGCTTCTGTCCAATCCTTCTTGATACCCTTTGTCATAGTCTGAAGAGTTGCGAGGATTGTCGTATTTAGCTCCGTTTATGCCATCTTGGACACCCCGATAATATTCTTGTTCTGGGGGAACTGGTTTATATCGCTCTTCTGTCGCTCTTCTATTGTTACTGTTAATAATGATGCTAGTTGCTGCCCCTGCTCCGATCCCTAGCATCACATCGCCAAAATCTGCCCTAGCTGGAGTGGGCATACTAATTGTCATACCAACAGTTAATACAGTCGAGCTAATTATCTTTAATTTGTGCATCGAATACCTCAAATACTTATGTAAATTGGGCAAAATAGTTAGTTAACTTCGGGTTGTTCTATTAGCGAAGGACGTTCGGATAGCCATCCTTCTAAGGCAGCAGAGACTATCATGGGTTGCTCATTTACCATACCGAATCTGAGTGTGTTAACACTGCCAGAAATAAATTGTTTGCCCTGCTCATCAGTAACTTCTCTAATACGATAAACAGTCGCTATGGCAAATTCGCCATCAGCAGAAACCAAGATATCTACTTTTTCGTTGATGGTGTTACGTTCTTTAAATTTATTGTAAGTTTGAGCTAATAAGTTTCGATGCTCTTCTGTGCCGTTAACACTAGTTGTTAAAATGCTATTGCCCAAGTTTAAGCTAATTTCAGAATGAGCAAAGGGGGCAACATACTGCAAAATTTCTGCAATATCTTGCTGATTTCCTGCTGTTTGAATTAACGTCAAAACCTGACGGATATTTGCTTCTGTAAGTCGATTCAAGTCAGCTTGAGCTTGTTTAAAATGTCTGCTCGAAGTAGATTCAATGTTAGATGGAGAAGATTGTAATTTCAGAGATTGATCTTTGGGAACAGCCAATGCAGCAAGATTGAGATCTATACTGCTCAGAATCAGCAAACTAAGAATTGCTAAATGGTCTTGCCATTTTTTCGTCATCAATTTCACGCCTCATCTAAAACTTGCAATAAAGATTAGTCTCAAGAAATAAGAAATTTATCTGAAAATATATGAAACTAGCCAAAAGTTCCGAAAAAATAACTTACTGTTCCTTAAAACTGGCTATTTATTAAGATTTTTTTCAAAAAGTTAATTAATTATGAGTCGGCACACTAATCATCAAACCAAATTAATTGCAACCGATTTGTCTCGGCTGATGGGAGCATTAATCGGAGGAACTCTCGCCTATTTTATTGCTAGCAATTTACAGCTACTACTTTCTGCTTTTATCTGCTCAATAGCGATCGCCTTTGCTTCCTATGCTGGAACTCGTGTTGCTAAACCGCTATTTTGGTGGTTTAATTTAGGGGCGATCGCTGGAAGCATTCTCGGTACGGGTTCAGTTCTCGCCGATTATTTAAAAGTTGAGACTACGGAAGTTCAAGGATTAGAAATACGCGCCATGGTGATTGGCTTTCTAGGAATAGCAGGTTTTTTCTCAGGATTTTTTTTGCATAAAAGCTTGAAAAAACCTGATGTTCCTCATCCTAAAGAATTTATCAAAAGCGTCAGTGGTTTAACAGCAGGAGTATTTGCGGTAATTGTCACGATTAGTTTTATTTTTCAAGGCTTAGAGCCAGCACGAACACTTTCTAGCCGACTCAGTGCCACAACGACGATTTTAGCTACATCTGTCGCTATTCCTGGTTGGGGAGGCTATCTATTGGGGCGATTACTGCGGTTAGACAAAACTAATCAAAGACAAAGCCCTTAAAACTTAGATTGCGATCGCTAAAGGGTTTCGCGATCGCATATTTTGACCGCGGAAGGCGGTCAACGTTACACCGTCGTTAAGGGCGCAGGGTTTCTCTGACTAACTATTAGGTTGAACTAAGTTGTTTAAACCTTTAACTACCTTGGCGGAAATAATTTTATCGTTGGCGGTTAATGCTTCGAGGACTTCTTTTCCTTCTACCACATAACCAAAGACAGAATAACGTCCATCCAAAAGATTGTAACCAGGGGGCGTAAGTTCTGTATCGAATTTAAAGAAGAAAAATTGTGATGAACCGCCATTAGGATCGTTAGCAGGACGGGCTAAAGCTACTGCACCATAGGCATTAAAAGGTAGTGCAGGAGTATCTAAATATCGTCCTAATTCTTCTAAAGTTACACCATATACTGGTTCTGGATCGCCTTGAACTAAAACTTCTAGGGGGATAGCACGATATTGCTTGGTTTCAGGGTCAATAAATCCAACTTCAGGACCAGGAGGATCGCCAGCTTGAAGAATATATAATTCTTCTTCACGATTAAAGTTTAAATCATCATAAAAACCGCGATTAACCAGATCGACAAAGTTACCAGCATTAATCGGCGCACTATAGCCGTCAACAACTATTGTTAAATCTCCTTTGTTGGTTTTCATCTCGATCGTCGCTCTTCCTAAAAGTTGTGGTAAGTTGGCATACTCTTCAGGAATGGCAAAAGGATATCCGACTACCATCGATTCTTCTAACTCAGTGACAATATCGAGTAGTTCTCTTCTTTTAAGATAAAGACCTTCACGATCTCTGACTTCTGCTAACTCTTTGAGTTCTTCAACTCCTGTAGTGAGTTCATCGAGTAGGGTTTCCGCCTTTGGTTGCAATTCTGCGGGAACTCCAGCGAGGATTTTAGGGCGACGTATTTTTAGCACAAAAGCAGCATCTTTAATATCGCGATTAATTTTGCCCCACATTTTCACTCGTAACTGTCGCGAGAGATCTTCAATGCTTCCTTGGAGTTTTCTCACCGAATCATTATCAAGCGGAAGGGCATATCTGAGTATCGCTTTGGGATCGGTAATGGCATCTCCTTGGGCTAAACCAGCGATCGCACCCTCTTGCCATCCCATAGTTAAAGAGCTAATTACAATGACAATTAGCAAAATTGTTTTAGTTAAGTTACGAAGCAACTTTTTGCCTTTTCCCGTAAGCATATTGTCTCTAGTTTTCATAAGTTCCCAGCAGGATTTTGCTTCGCCAATGCTAAAGCATCCAGATTTAAAAAATATAGTTTCTTAACGTATGTTCTTAGTTTGAGATCGACCTTGTCAACAGTTATGGTGATTGCCAACAAAACGGAGTAAAAACTGCTAAGTAGTATATTCAGCATTAATTTCGACATACTTATAGGTCAAATCACAACCCCAAGCCGTTCCAGTACCAGCGCCACTACCAATACAAACCGAAATTAACACGGTATCATCTTGAAGATATGCGCCTTCGGCTGCTTGTTTGAGATAGTTACTAGCAGCAACACGGTCAAAAGCCAGGGGTTGTCCATTTTCCATTAAGGCAATATCTCCTAATTTGATACTGAGTTCGTCTTGATGAAACTTGACATCAGCCCGACCAGCAGCAGCAGCGATGCGTCCCCAGTTAGGATCGCGTCCAAAGACTGCGGATTTGACTAGGGATGAGCCGACAATGGTTTTGGCTACTTGGGCAGCAGCTTGAGCATTGGGTGCGCCTGAGACTTGTACTTCAATGAGACAAGTTGCGCCTTCACCATCACGAGCGATCGCTTTTGCGAGATATTGACATACTTCTGTCAGCATTGCTTCGAGTTTCTGGGCATTTTGCCCCATCTCGGTAATTGCGGGGGTGCGAGACTGTCCATTAGCTAGAGCGATCGCGCAGTCATTAGTACTGGTGTCACCATCAACGGTAATCTGATTAAAGCTGCGATCAACGGCACGTTTTAACATTTCTTGCCACAAGTGAGTTGCTACTGCAGCATCACAAGTAATGAAGGCTAACATAGTAGCCATATTAGGATGAATCATCCCTGAGCCTTTAGCAATTCCACCAATACGGACAGGACGACCTTCAATAGTAGTTTCCAGGGCAATTTCTTTGATAGTAAGGTCAGTAGTGATAATAGCTTTAGCAGCAGCTTCACCCCCTTCAGGCGAGGCGGAGGCGACTAACTGGGGAATGGCAGCCCGCAAAGCGTCCATTTTAATTCTTTGTCCGATGACTCCTGTAGAAGCCAGCAGAATCATATCAGGAGCAAGATTTAAGGCTTTTGCCAATATTTCAGCACTTTCGAGGGCATCTTGCCAGCCTAATTCACCTGTCGCAGCATTAGCTTGCCCTGCATTACATAAAATCGCTCTTTTATTAGAATCATTTTGGAGTTTTTGACGGCAGTAATCAACGCAAGCAGCCCGAACCTGAGAAGTAGTAAAAACGCCAGCAGCGATCGCCTCTGTATCTGACAAAATCAACGCTAAATCTTCCGCCCCAGATTTTTTTAATCCTGCTTTAATCCCTGCTGCGCGATATCCTTTGGGTGCAGTAATACCCCCTGTAACTATCTGCCAATCTGTCATAATTTTCTACTGCTGTTTGTTAAATCTAAGGCTGATTATACAGTCTTATGGTATGGTTAGATGTTACTCGGTTCTGCTGGGGGTCAGCTAGCAGAAGCAAAGGGGAAAGTTTGGTGTAAATCCAACGCTGTACCGCAACTGTGATGAAATTAATTTTTATTTCTCAGTCAGGATACCTGCCGAGGCGCAAGCTGTTAGTTCTTATTTAAAGTCTCTTGGTTAGTTGTCAACTACTAATTAATTGCTTTATTGATTAAAAAACAGCGATCGCTATTTACAAGCAAATCTGCGAGGTACGGATTGTGTTAAATATAAGTTTAAAGCGGGGCATTAATTCCCTAGCTTGTTTGAGTTTAGTATTAGTTATTAGTCTCATATTTGCTACTCCATCAGTTTTGGCACATCATCCTTTAGATGGAGCAGTTCCCAGGAATTTTTGGGAAGGGTTTATGTCAGGTTTGGCACACCCAATTATTGGTTTAGATCATTTTGCTTTCGTAGTTGCGGTGGGTTTGTTAGCAGTTTTAGCTGACAAGTTTGGCTTAATTATTCCTGTTTCTTTTGGCGTTACTACGGCTTTAGGAACATTAATTCATTTGGCTAAAATTTCTCTTCCTATTCCAGAACTAATTATTGCTATTTCAGTTTTAATTATTGGGATAGTTTTAACTTCAGAAAAGAGAATTAATTTCGGTTTAATAATTGCCATAAGTGCGATCGCAGGAATTTTTCATGGCTATGCCTACGGAGAATCTATTGTGGGTGCAGAAATGACTCCTTTAGGTGCTTATTTGTTTGGCTTTGTGATAATTCAATTAATAGTTAGTGCGATCGCATTTTTTTTAGGGAGTTTGCTTAGCAATAAATCGGTTAATCAGTCTTTTTTGCCACTACGTTTTTGTGGCTTTACTATCTGCGGAATTGGGTTGAGTTATTTACTGGGTTGATTTTTGTCGCTAATGACTTGGATGAATTCGATCCACAGATCAACGCAGATAAACACAGATATTTAATCAAATAAATATGCACAAAATACCAGTTACAGTCATCACAGGCTTTCTTGGTGCGGGAAAAACGACTCTTGTCCGCAACCTGTTACAAAATAATCAAGGAAGACGTATCGCAGTTTTGGTTAATGAGTTCGGTGAGGTGGGAATTGACGGAGACTTATTGCGTTCTTGTCAAGTTTGCGATGAACCAGAAGAGGCTAACAGCAATATTATTGAACTTACTAATGGTTGTCTCTGTTGTACTGTACAAGAAGAGTTTTACCCGACGATGCAAGAGTTACTTCAGCGACGAGATAAAATTGACAATCTTTTAATCGAGACTTCAGGACTAGCTTTACCTAAACCTTTGATCCAAGCTTTTCGGTGGCAAGATATTCGTCATGCTGCTACGGTAGATGGAGTTGTAACGGTGGTAGATTGTCAGGCATTAGCAGCAGGTACAGTAGTAAAAGATGTCGCAGCTTTAGAAGCACAACGTCAAGCCGATCCGAATTTGGAACACGAAACCCCGATTGAGGAATTGTTTGAAGATCAATTAGCTTGTGCGGATTTAGTATTATTAACTAAAACCGATCTGGTAGAAGCTGCTGCGATCAAGAGGATCAAAAATTGGTTACAAACAGAACTCTCTCCAGGAGTTAAAGTTATCACCACTCAAGATGGCAACATCGATCCTCATCTCTTGTTGGGTTTTAATGCTGCGGTAGAAGATAATTTAGCAAGTCGTCCTTCTCATCATGATGACGAAGCAGAACACGATCATGATGATGAGATTAACTCTATAGAATTGATTTGCGATCGCACTTTTGAACCGAAGCAACTGACTCAGCAATTACAGAACTTAGTTCAGCAAGAGGAAATATATCGGATCAAGGGTTTTGTTAATGTGGCGCATAAACCAATGCGCTTAGTATTACAAGGAGTTGGTAATCGTTTTGATACTTTTTATGACCGTTTATGGTCACAGAATGAACTGCGTCAAACTCGGTTAGTGTTCATTGGAAGGAATCTTACGCAAGATGGAATTTTGCCGAAACTTTTAAGCATCTAAATTTAATTTGGTTGTGTTAGTTTTACAGTAGGGATCGTTAAACTACGATCCTTTTTGTTGTTTAGTTTCGGAACAACAGCCCATGATTACCTTAAGAAAAACTTTTATTGTTTCTCTCGTAATTTTTCTGATTGTTTATATTCTTAGAGGTTTAGGTATTTTGTCGTTTCTTCCTGGCGGAGTTCTCCTGTTACTTTTACTAATTACTCTCAGTACAGGTTTAGCTTGGGGAATAAAAAGAACTCTAAGATATTAAAATAGTTTTCTTTAAAGAGGCAAAAATTGATCGCTGATAAATGAGCAATGTAATTGTTATTGGTGGTGGTGCAGCAGGGTTTTTCGGCGCAATTACTTGTGCTGAAATCAATGCTAATGTCAGGATTAATCTTTTAGAAGCTGGTGCTAAACCTTTAGCCAAGGTGAGAATTTCTGGTGGTGGAAGATGTAATGTAACTCATCACTGTTTCGAGCCAACTCAACTAGTGCAAAATTATCCTAGAGGCGGAAAAGCTTTACGAGGTGCTTTTACGCGATTTCAACCCCAAAATACGATCGCTTGGTACGAATCTCGTGGAGTTAAGCTAAAAACCGAAGCTGATGGAAGAATATTTCCTACTACTGATGACTCTGCCACTATTATTAATTGTTTAACCAAAGAAGCCCAAAATTTAGGCGTAATTATCCATACTCAAACAGCCGTTAAATCTATCGAAAAAAATCAACAAAAGTTTCAAGTTACTTTAAGAAACGGCAGTAAATTACTAGCAGATAAGGTTTTAATTGCCACAGGAAGTAATCCTTCAGGTTATCGTTGGGCAAAACAACTAGGACATACTATAGAATTTCCTGTTCCTTCTTTATTTACCTTCAATATTCAAGATTCAAGACTGAAAAATTTAGCAGGAGTTAGTGTCGAAAATGTCCATTTAAAGTTATCAGATAAAAAAAATAAACTAGAACAAACTGGCACATTATTAATCACTCATTGGGGTCTTAGTGGTCCTGCAACTCTCAAGTTATCTGCTTGGGGAGCTAGATTTTTATCTGAACATAACTATCATTGTGGTTTAGAAATTAATTGGCTACCTCAGTATAATCAAGAAACTCTCAAGCAAAAATTATTACAAGTAAAATCCGCAACACCCAAGAAAAAAATTCTAACCTATTGCCCTCTATCTCTACCTAAAAGATTATGGCAAAGTCTCGTAAATTATGGAGAAATTAATCATGATAAACTTTGGACAGAATTAGGAAAAAAAGAACTGAATAAACTAATTTTAGAATTAGTCCAAGGTCAATATAAAATTATTGGCAAAGGAGTTTTTAAAGAAGAGTTTGTTACTTGTGGCGGAGTCAGTCTCAAAGAAATTGATTTTAAAACTATGGAAAGTAAAATATGTCCAGGACTCTATTTTGCAGGAGAAATCTTAAATATTGATGGAGTTACAGGAGGTTTTAATTTTCAAAGTGCTTGGACTACAGGTTGGCTTGCAGGAAACGCTATGGCAATTATAAATAGATAATATTAAGATTTTTTCTGATCTAGTCTGGCTGCTGCTTCTAGTGCTGCTTTATTTCTGGCTCTTTGAGCATACTTTTGTAGCTGTTTAATTTCTCTGCCACTGAGAATACTTAAGTCTTCGAGTTTCATTCCTCGCATCAACATCTCGACACACCAAGTTTCTCTGGCTTGCTCGATTGTCGGCGAATTTCCTTGAGGAGTTAAGATGTCTGCAATTAATTCTTGCCACATAGTTTGCAGTTCCGCTTTGGTGATTGCCTCACTTGCTTGATTAATAAACATCGCTGTCTGATTATCCTTGCGACTTTTTAACCATTGCATCAGAGGATTAGTCGATTTTGAACCATAGCGAAATCCCATCACCCATTGATTTAAAGGAACTTGTCGCTTTGCACCATGATTAATGTGTAAGATATGTTGGGTCGGTTCAATTACTAAATGCGATCGCTCTAAAGTCAAAACTTCTGCTAAAGATAAACCCGCACCAAATAACACATATACCAAAGCATACTCTTGTTTTCCTGTCTTTTTGGCTTTCTGAAATAGCGATCGCACTAAGCTAGCTGGTAAGTCTGCTACTTTTTCGGTTTCAACTTTAACCATACTGGTTTTGTTAGTTGTCGAGGTTGCTTGAGATGAAGTAAAAGAACCTTGTAAAAATAATCTGACAATACTCTCTAAAAAATTATCTTTCTCATTCCAGTAGTTATAACCTTCAGTACTAGATTCCACAATGAAATAGCCCAAAAGCAAAAAGTTTAGTAGATTGACAATTTGTTCTGAGGTGAGATCGCTAGTTAAACCTTCTTTGGCGATCGCTTCTGCTAAATATGCTGCTACATAACGATTCGCTTCACTTAATCCTTTGCCTAGTGCCAAACGATTTTCTATCGGATAGTTTCCTGCCTCTCCCACAATAGAACGAACTAAATCTGGAGCTTTAGCCAGAGTATGTAAGCTTTCTTGGGCATATTCTTGCAAAAAATCTGCCACACTATCTTTCGCATTAGCCTGTTCTACCAAAGCATGAACTAATTTAGCAAACACTGCTGAATCTTCCAATACTGCCAAAAGCAAGCGGTACTTGTTGCCAAAATTACGAAATAGAGTAACTTCATTCACTTGGGCGCGTTCTGCAACAGCCTTTGTCGTAGTTTCAGTGACCCCTCTTTCCGCAAATAAATCTAAGGCAGCTTCAATGAGACGGGCTTTAGTGGATTTTTGAGAGTTAGGCATAAATAGATCAAATCTGTAGGTTAGGCGAATCGGGTCAAGCTCAACAGCAGTGATCGCAATTGTTATTAGTTTAAACTAATAATGCAAGTAACACTTGCAGAAAATCCCCACACCTGCTACTGTAAAAATGTAAGCGACACTTGCAAAACTTATTGAAGAATCTAACTATAAGACTAGCGAGCGTTTCCTAGGTTAAGCATCAGCGTTTACTCGCTAAGACCCATCTCACATATAGGACAAAATAGTAATGACACAGCAATTAATTGCCCCCAAGAGACAGGTATCTCAAAGACAGTCATCGATTCAACCAAAACCAGAAAAGCTCAAATTATCTTGGGTTAACATTATCTTTTTTGCGGTATTTCACCTTATAGCTTTAGCTGCACCCTGGTTTTTCTCTTGGTCTGCTTTGGGTATCGCAATTTTTTTCCACTGGTTGTTTGGCAGTATTGGGATCTGCTTAGCATACCATCGCATCTTAACTCATCGCAGCTTAGAAGTACCAAAGTGGTTAGAACGTATTCTAGTTACCTGTGGTGCATTGGCAATGCAGGGAGGACCTGTTTTCTGGGTAGCAGGACATAATTTACACCACGCCCATACCGAAGACAACGACCGAGATCCCTACTCTGCTAAACGTGGTTTCTGGTGGAGTCATATGGGCTGGTTAATGTTTAAACAAGACAAGTATTTCGATTACGAACAATTTAAAAAATATGCACCTCGTGCGGATAGAGATCCTTATTATCGTTGGTTAAACAAAAACTTTATTTTACTACAAATCTTATTGGGTCTTGTTTTATATGCTTTTGGTGGTTGGTCTTTTGTGATTTACGGTATTTTTCTTAGAGGTGTAGTTTTATGGCACTGCACTTGGTTTGTTAACTCTGCGACACACTTCTGGGGTTACAAAAACTTTGAATGCCAAGATGGCTCTCTTAATCTCTGGTGGGTAAGTTTATTAGCTTATGGAGAAGGCTGGCATAATAATCACCACTTTAGACCTCGCGTTGCTAAAGCTGGTCAACGCTGGTGGGAAATCGATATTACTTGGTGGGCAATTCAAGTATTACGTAGTTTAGGTTTGGCAAAGAAAGTTGTCATGTAATTTGGCAATAATTTTCTTGACTTAAGGACGAACTCAGTTCGCCCTTATTGATTATTTTTGTTTATTAATAACTATAGTTTCAAATTTCAAAAATTTTATTAACCGCTGAAGCTGATTCTATATTTTCTAAACAAATTTCTGTAAGTTTTTCTGCTTGATTAGTATTTGCTGATATGTCCCATCTTTTATCTGCTTTTAGTTCTGATAAGTTATAGTTACGAATTATCGTATAGTTAATGCCACTATTAATAACTAAGTTTTCTTGTTCTAATTTTGCTGATAATACTGCTGAATCAAGATATTTAGGCTCGACAAAACTTACTAAGATAAAATGAGGCTGAAAAGTTTGGCTATAGGCTTTGATATATGAGACTTCTAGCTTAAAACTACCAGGTTCAAAAGCAGGATTTAACTGACCATCATATTCAAACTTACTTAACATTAGTTGCATTGAGTAAACTTGATTTGAGTTAAAACTATCAGCTTCAGCAACAGTTTTAGCCCGAAAAACAGGAATTAAATCAGCAAACTTAATCTTGATAATTTGCTCTTTGTCTTTGACTGTATCAAAAGAATAGCAGTAACCAATACCGTCCCAAGTTCCTTCACAGCGCATTATAAATTTATAACGCTTACCATCTCCTTTTACCTTTAACTCAATTCCTTCATAGTCTCCTAAATTCATTACAGGATAAAAATTACGAGTTCTCACAGAAGCAAATCCACCATTATTGTTAGTTGAAACATTGCCAAAAAATACTGCTTTATTCTCAGATAGTTGAATCTGGCTTTCGCTAACTCCTCCCATTACTACATCATCAACAGCACCCCAAAGTTCTTTAATCGAGGTATTGTAATTAGTAAAATCAAATAAACACTTTTCTTGAGAATTGGGAAAATAATTAGTAACATCATCGAGTAAGCTAGCTAGATTTTGAAGCAAATCATTATCTGAATTATTTAATAAATTGGCAACATAAACAATAGTATTAGTATTAAGTAAAATTTTAGTCTTGAGATTTTCAGAAGCATAAGAATTCCAAGTATAGCTAGCTAAAATAGCTGCATCTATATTTGATTCTTGAAGAGAATTTTCGCAAGTTAAAAGTTTAATATCATAATTTTTAGCAATCAAATTTTGTAAAATCATTTGACTGAAATTTGAAGCATGATTAACAAATAAAATATTTTTCATAACTGAATGATTGATTTGAGACTGCTGATTTTTTAATTGAAAAATCTTATGCCAAAAATTGCTTCCTGGCAAAATCTTAAAGTAGCTTAAAGTTTGCCAAAATCGAGCTAAACTCCAACGCGAATTTGATTGTTTCATGTTCAAATTTAGTCCCTAGTAACTGACCACTAATAAATGATAACTAATAACTAATAACTAACAACTAACAACTAACAACTAACAACTAATAACTAACAACTAACAACTAATAACTAACAACTAACAACTAACAACTAATAACTGTTTACCCTAAAGGCAGAGAAAAACGAAAAGTGCTACCTTGTCCCAACTTACTAATTACTTCGATCCGACCACCTTGTAATTCTACCAAACGACGCGCGATCGCCAAACCAATTCCTGTCCCGCCAGAATGACTACTTCTAGAGGGGTCGGCACGCCAAAATCGCTCAAAAACATAGGGTAAATCCGACTCAGCAATACCTACTCCTGTATCTTTTACCGCAATCCATACCTGACGATTTGCTTTGGTTGCACTAACGGTAATCGAACCTGTTTCTGTGTAGCGAATCGCATTGCCAATTAGATTGACTAAAATTTGTTCGGTGCGATCGATATCTGCATAAACTAAAGGTAAATCTTGAGGATAAACTAAGTTTAATTTAGGACCTTCTTCGAGTAGTTGATCTTGAAATCTGGTTACTAAAGATTCCAATAAAGGAATCAAATTGACTTTACGGGTGTTAATCGAGAGATAACCAGCTTCAGCTTTTGATAATTCTTGCAAATCGTGAATCAATCGTTCTAATCTTCTAGTTTCTCGAATTAGTCTGAGATACAATTCTTCGGAAGGTTCAATCCGCCTATCTGCTAACTCTTCTAGATAGCCTCGCACCACAGTTAGAGGTGTACGTAATTCATGGGTGAGATCGCTAATTAATTCTCGTCTGCGTTGTTCTACATCCTCAATACTGCTAGCCATAGAATTAAAGCTTACTCCTAACTGATTTAACTCAGGAATCTCACTCTCAGGCATTCTTTCCGTTAAATTGCCACTGGCAAACTCTTGGGTAATTTCTTCCATTCGTTTCAACGGGCGCATAATTCTTTGAGAGGCTAGGTAACTAATTCCTCCTGCTGCACTAACTCCCAAAACTAGGGAAAATAAAGCACTGCGATTCCAAGCATTATTAAATCCTTCTACTAAATAAGTTCTTGCCGAACGGATTGTAAAAATGCCTCTTTTTTCTAGTTGTTCCAAACGCACCACAAACATTCGCGGTGAGGAGTACTTAGCTGCGATCGCAAAACACCCTAAACCCACCACCATCACTAGCAAATGAGAAAAAAATAATCTAGTTCCTAAACTGAGTTTGGGCATTGATTTGAGCTAATAGTAGCTTAGCGATCGCTAAGCTACTAACTACTAATTACTAACCAGCAGGATAACAAACCTTAGTTCCACCCAAGCCACAATAACCGCCAGGATTTTTAGCTAGATACTGCTGATGATAGTCTTCGGCATAATAAAATTCTGGTGCATCGAGAATTTCTGTGGTTATTTTAGGATAACCAGCTTTGACTAATTCTTGCTCATAAGTCGCTTTAGAGGCTGCTGCTAATCGCTTTTGTTCCTCAGTGTAGGTATAGATACCAGAACGATATTGCGTACCTGTATCATTACCTTGCTGCATTCCCTGAGTCGGATCGTGACTTTCCCAAAATATTTTTAATAACTCCTCATAACTAATTTTTTCTGGGTCATACACCACTAAAACCACTTCATTGTGACCAGTCATTCCCGTGCAGACTTCCCTGTAGGTAGGATTGGGAGTATATCCAGCAGCATAACCTGCTGCTGTGGTATAAACCCCTTCTTGCTGCCAAAATTTTCTTTCTGCACCCCAAAAACAACCTAAACCAAACATTGCTGTTTCCATTGTTTCAGGAAATGGTGGCTTCAAAGGATTACCATTAACATAGTGCTTCTCTGGCACTGGCATGGGTTGATCTCTGCCAGGTAAAGCCTCTTCGGGAGAGGGCATACTTGCTTTTTTTCCGAAACCAAATAGTACCATAGGATAATTAACTCTAATCTTTGTTAACTTTTCTTACACTAATTTCAATTTAACGCGAATCTGAGTTTTCTTCGGTGTAGGAGGAAAAAACTAGCCAAGATTTCCTGAGAAACGTTAACATAAGTTAACAACAACCAAGGTATAGAAAATATCTTTTCTGGAACAATCAATAGCTTTAAGCTGAAACTAGTCCAGATGTCACAATCAAAATAACAATCTAAGTAATAGATGTTTCATCCTCAGCCAAAGGGAGACTGTTAGCGTGAGCAAAAACAATAATAAAAAATGGCGTAATGCGGGACTTTATGTACTACTTGCGATAGTAGTGGTAGCTCTCGGTACTGCCTTTCTCGATAAACAACCTCAAGCGCGTCAAACTTGGGCATATAGCACCCTAATTGACCAAGTTGAGAATAATAAAGTTGAGACTGTTAAAATCAGTGCGGATCGCACTAGAGCCGTAGTAACTGACCAAGAAGGCAATCCCATACTGGTTAATTTGCCTAACGATCCGCAACTCATCGACATTTTAATGGAAAATCAAGTCGATATTGCGGTTTTACCTCAAGGTGATGAAGGATTTTGGTTTAGAGCTTTAAGCAGTCTTTTCTTCCCCATTCTCTTACTTGTTGGCTTATTTTTATTACTCAGAAGAGCGCAGAGTGGTCCTGGTTCGCAAGCAATGAACTTTGGTAAATCTAAAGCCAGAGTCCAGATGGAGCCGAAAACGCAAGTAACCTTTGGTGATGTAGCAGGGATCGAACAAGCCAAGCTCGAACTCACTGAAGTTGTCGATTTCCTCAAAAATGCCGATCGCTTTACTGCGATCGGGGCAAAAATTCCTAAAGGTGTACTTTTAGTCGGACCTCCTGGAACAGGAAAAACGCTTCTAGCTAAAGCCGTAGCAGGAGAAGCAGGAGTACCTTTCTTTAGTATTTCTGGTTCAGAATTCGTCGAAATGTTTGTCGGTGTAGGTGCGTCGCGAGTCCGTGACCTTTTTGAACAAGCCAAAGCTAACGCTCCTTGTATCGTCTTTATCGATGAGATTGACGCCGTAGGTCGTCAACGGGGTGCTGGTTTAGGTGGCGGTAACGACGAAAGAGAACAAACCCTTAACCAGTTGCTAACTGAGATGGATGGTTTTGAGGGTAATACAGGGATTATCATCATCGCTGCTACCAACCGTCCTGATGTTCTCGATGCTGCTTTATTGCGTCCTGGTCGTTTTGACCGTCAGGTAGTAGTAGATCGTCCTGATTATAGTGGGCGTAGTGAAATTCTCAAAGTCCATGCTCGCGGTAAAACTTTGGGCAAAGATGTTGATACCGAAAAAATTGCCCGTCGGACTCCTGGCTTTACAGGTGCAGATTTGGCGAACTTACTTAATGAAGCAGCTATCTTAGCAGCCCGTCGCAATCTTACTGAAATTTCAATGGATGAAATTAACGATGCGATTGATCGGGTTTTAGCAGGACCAGAGAAGAAAAATCGCGTTATGAGCGAAAAACGCAAAGAATTAGTCGCTTATCACGAAGCAGGACACGCTTTAGTTGGGGCGTTAATGCCGGATTATGACCCCGTGCAAAAAATCAGTATTATTCCTCGCGGACGTGCTGGCGGTTTAACTTGGTTTACTCCTAGTGAAGACCGTATGGAATCTGGTTTATATTCTCGCTCTTATCTCCAAAACCAAATGGCGGTAGCTTTAGGCGGTCGGATTGCTGAAGAAATTGTCTTTGGTGATGAAGAAGTAACCACTGGTGCTTCTAATGATCTACAACAAGTAACCAGAGTCGCACGCCAAATGGTAACTCGTTTCGGAATGAGCGATCGCCTAGGACCTGTTGCCCTGGGTCGTCAAAATGGTAATGTTTTCCTCGGTCGTGATATTGCTTCTGACCGCGATTTTTCTGATGAAACTGCTGCTGCTATTGACGAAGAAGTAAGAAACTTAGTAGATCAAGCTTATCGTCGTGCTAAAGATGTGTTACAGGGAAATCGTCACGTTCTCGATCAATTAGCGGAAATGCTAGTAGAGAAAGAAACAGTTGATGCTGATGAATTACAAGAGATTTTGGCGAACAATGAGGTAAAAATGGCAGCTTTAGCTTAGATTAAAGCGGATTCTTTGCCAAATTTTTCTTAATATTATAGATGCAGCACACTTTTTTTAGAGTGTGCTGTTTTGATTTTTGTCACTAGAACTTATGAGTCAAATTAAACAAATTATTGGTCAGGGAGTCCCCGTAATCGGTAACGATATCGATACAGATCGAATTATTCCAGCGCGTTTTTTACGCTGTGTTAACTTTGATGGGTTAGGAAAACAAGCTTTTGCTGATGACCGCGCCCAAGCAGACAATCAACATCCTTTTGACTTACCTCAATATCAAAATGCCAATATCTTGGTAGTTAATGGTAACTTTGGTTGTGGGTCATCTCGCGAACACGCACCCCAATCCCTATCTCGTTGGGGTATTCAAGGCATAATTGGTGAAAGCTTTGCCGAAATCTTTTTAGGTAACTGTACCGCTATTGGTGTTCCTTGCGTGACTGCACCAGCAGCTATCGTTCAACAAATTCAAAAATTACTCCAAGAAAATGTGGCAATTAGGCTCGAAATTAACTTAGAAACAATGAGGGTAGTTTGCGGAGATTTAGTAACCGAGGTCAAGATGAATCCCGCATCACAACAAATGTTTATTCAAGGTACGTGGGATTACTGTAGTCAACTAGTTCAAAATAAAGCTGCGATCCAAACTACTGCCTCTAAGTTACCTTATTTAAGCTGGCAAAATGAAGCTAAGCAAGAGATGCAGACAACTTGAGTTGCAATCTTAACGGGGAAAATTTTGCTGAACTCAAATCCCAAATTCAATAGTTACTTTATAGTTTTAATCGGGAACTCTAAAGGTTGTGTAACGATCGAGTCCCTTTAATATATTCCAAATTAAATGAATGGTGAAGAACTGCTATGGCTCTATAAAACTGGACGAAGAGATTTTAGTCGCGTCAATCTTAGTCAAGCGGAGATTATTCAAGCAGACTTAGAAGAAATTGATTTAAGTCGTACCGAACTTGATTGGACTAATCTTAGCGGGACAAACTTAACCAGAGCTAACCTCAGCCGTTCTGATTTGGTTCATGCTAGATTAATTGGCGCAAAATTGATCGAGGCAAATTTAAAAGCTGCGGATTTGAGCAAAGCTGACCTAAGTTGGGTAAACTTTGATCGAGCTAGTCTGGTAAGAGTTGATTTAAGTGAAGCTAATCTCAATCAAGCTATTCTAACTAACGTCGATCTTAGTGATGCCAATCTTAGTGGTGCTAATCTTAGTGGTGCTGATTTAACTGGTGCTAATTTTAGCCGTGCCGATCTTAGTGGTGCTAATCTCAGTGGGATAGATTTAAGTGATGCGAATCTGAGTCGTGCTGATTTGACCGAAGCTGACCTTAGTGATGCGGATTTGACTCAAGTTAATCTTAATAAAGCTGATTTAAGTGAAAGTAATTTGCGGAAAGCCGATCTGAGTCAAGCAACCCTCAAAGGGGCTAATTTTCGTAATGCTAACTTGCGGGCTGCTAGCCTAACAGGAGCAATTTTGAAAGATGTCAGCAGTAGTTTGGCTACGATATCGGAATTAAATCTACCAGGATTTAATCAACCTAGTCGAGTCGATCTCGGTTCGGCAAATTTGAGTGGCGCAATTTTAGCAAAAGTTAATCTAACCAAAGCCAACTTAAGATTTGCCTTATTGTATAAAACCGATCTCAGACAGGTTAATTTACAAAATTCCAGTCTAATTGACGTCTATCTTAGAGGGGCGGATTTAAGAGGTGCTAATCTCAAAAACAGTATTTTAAGTGGCATTAATCTCAAAGGTACTATTATGCCCGATGGTAGTGTACATCCTTAATTCTTTAACCGTGACCTACAAGTTACGGTTATGTGCCTTCTCTGTATATTGAGAATTATTCTATCTATATCTATTACGTAATTTATTTTGAGTTCTTGCCATTTGTTCTAACTTTCTTTCTCGTTCTCTCGCCTCTTTTTCTCTTTCGCGAATTCTTTGTTGTTTTCTTTTTTCTCTTTCTCTGGCTAATTTTTCTCTGAGTTTTTGCATTCTTTTTTCAAGTTTTTCCCGCTCTTGTTCAATTCGTTCCTCTAATGCTATTTGCTCTGGCGTTTTTTCTATAGAGGGGCGTTTAACACTTTTTAAATTAATCTTTTCAATTTCTATTTCTCTTGATGTCAACCCTGAGTTATTAGAGATTCCAGTTTGAGTTGATAAGCTTTTGAGGCGATCGCCAAGATCTAAAATGTTATCACGGGAAAAATTTGGGGTTGCAGGGTTAGTGCTTCCGACGGAATAAGAACTACTCGCTGCTACTGAGAAACCATTGGTCGAAATACGGTTAGAAATTCCTTGAATATTGTTTAGATAGTTACTATTAGAACTAGCAGCTACCTGGGTATTTGGTAATTGAATGTTTTGCCGAAAAAAACCGACATTTTGGTGATTTTCTCGAAGTTGGGGTAAATTATTAGTTGGAGTCTCCAGAAAATTATCCCTTAATTCTGTGTCGAAATCGTAAATATTTTGATAAATATCGCTGTAAGTCGTTTGCGCTAAAATTTTGCCTGTGGTTTCACTGTTACTAGCTTGTTCTTGGTTAAATTCTAATTGCTCTAAAGAGGCAACTAATGATTCTAATAAGTTGGGTCGCTCTTCTGGAGAGATGGTTATTTGAAATTTAATCGCTTCGGCTAGTGACAAGTTACCCAGCAAATCACCTATAATTAACTCTTCCCAAATAGATGATGCATCTTCTTTCAAAGAGAAAAAAAGTGTTTCTGTCATCGATACTCTGCCTTGAAAAGACACCGCTGACTCTGACTTCGTTAACTCAAAATCTGTAGTTAGGAGATTCTCTAGGGCAGAATTAGCAGAATAAGATGCTAAAGATACAGCAGATGCACGATTATTCCAGATACCAAAGCAAGATAAAAATAGCCCTGCTCCTAAACAAATTTTTAATATTGAGTTTATGGGGTTCATTATTTCTAGTTTTTAACTATATATTTATAGAATATGTCATTGTTTAAACTGACCGCAAGGGAAAGCAATTTGAGGCAGATTAAACAGTATAATTGGTATGGGGCGAGGGTTTCTCGCGCTCATCGCTAAATTTAACTTATTGATTGAATTGGTGATTATTAATTAAAGGTTTTGATCTGCGCCTATTTATCGTTAAATAAACCAGCCTTTTAGATTAAGCCAAGGCAAGAAATCGCCACAAAATGCTGCTATTTTTCCTACCTGTCAATAGTATATCGGATTATTTTATTTTGGTTATTACTATAACTTTAAAGTATTGTTGATTCTTGTTTAATGATTTGCTGAATAATTTGAGTTATTTGTTTTGTCGCTCCAGTCGCACCACGATTTTGACTTAAAAGATGGCGCATTTGCTGAAGTTTGTTCGGGTTGGCTAAATAATCTAAAGTCATTTTGGCAATTTTTTCAGGAACTATGTTTCCGACAATTTCGGGCATAATTTCTGATTTTGCCCAAATATTGGGCCAGGCAAATAATCTTTTCTGTCTCAAAATTAACCAATTAATTAAATAGGCAAAATTCTTTCCTACCAAGGGTAAGTTAGCTAAGATACCAGGAATACCATCCCAAGAACGCATGGCATCTAGTTGTTGCGTGGGTAACAAAACGATCGCGGGAATGCCTAAAGCTCCTAATTCCGCGGTATTTGCCCCTACTGTGGTAATGCATAGCTGACACTGTACGAGAAACTGGTAAGCAGGAAACTCAGTAATCAGAAGAATTTTAGTGCCTTGAGCGGTTAAGAGATAAAATTGATGGTCTAAGTTGCTTAATTTGCCACTAACCTGCTCAAAAGTAGCGGTCAAAGGATTAAATTTAGGATCGGCATATTGCGCTAGGGTAGATAAATCTAAAGTGGGAGCAACGGGAATCATCAACTGGACTTGAGGATTAAGCTGATGTATGACATCGGCGATCGCCAGGCATAAAGGAACACCCTGCATGAGTTTGGCTGGTTTCGAGCCTGGTAAGAGTCCGACAAGAGGCGCATTAGTGTCTAATGGTGCTAGAGATTGAGGTGAAGTCGGCACTTCTAAAACTACATCCGCAATCAGATCGCCCACCACAGTAAACTTATGCTGATAGGCGGGAGGAACTTGAGCCATCACCGCTGAATTCATGACGGCAAAAGCATCTAAATGACGATACCAACGGGCTGACCATTCAGCATAAACTAGAGTTTTATAACCTAATCTCTTGCCAATAATCAGAGTATAAAATTGATCTCCTCCGAGAAAGACGACGATGCCTTGCTGACGCCATTGCCAATTTTCTGCTGTTTTGCCCCATAATAAAAAAGACCAAAAATCTGCTGCTTTTTGGATGCGGTCGATTTCGGGATAACTTTGGGCGATCGCCATTTCTCGACCTGTACTGTGAGGACAAGGAGCTAAAACCAAAGAGATTCTAACTTGAGCGGAGTCTGTTCCTAATTCTTGACGTAAACTTTTAACTACAGGGCGTACCCAAGTAACGACTTCGCCTACAGCATTAGAAAGAATCACCAGATCGACAGGCTGAATCATTAGCTAAATAATCACCGATTATTATTCATAACTAGGCATTAATTGTAAAACACCCATGCCTAATTCCGAGCCAGCGATCGCTCTAGCTTCAAAAACCGCTAACATATCTTTCGGTTGAGGTTTACCGCGACTTGCGCCAGTAACTCCCATAGTAATAATGAGACTGCAATAGCCTTGAGTTTTTTTACAACTTTGATCCCATTTTTCTAAGGCTTTGGCGTGACCTGAAACATTACGGGAATATTCAGCAAAAATATGTAAATTACCATCTCCTGTTTGCAGCATCCCTAAATCGTAAATATTACCGCTGAGAGGGTCATTACCTGGGTTAAAGCAGACGGTCTTTAAGCCTCCTAATTCTTTAATCGCATCAATTAAATTTTTGGCTTTGGGGCGGGAGGTTTGAATTAAGATTGCTGGTAAGTTCTTGATTTTGTGGTTAATCTCTAAAGCTTGATAATAGGTACGAGGTTGATTTTTGAGACTTTGGACTAAATCCCAAGAAATACTGCCTAAAGTGACTATAGAACCCTCTGGCACTAAGTCTTCTTCAATCATTAAGTCTATCGCTTCATCTGAATCGGGATCGCTGTCAATACTTAATAATTCTGTGGTCAATTCGGGTAGAGTAGCAACTTGAATTGATACCGACTTCGTTTTTTGAATCGGGGAAAGCAGCGGAATTTTATAGGACTTAGTAATTGCGGGAATAATATCTTGCTCTAATTCTGCTTGATATTGATCGCAAAATCGTAATACTGCTTTTAGAGCCACGTAAACTATTTGTGCTTCTTCGGCATCGAGAAAAGGTCTCATGCCCTCAAAAGGATGTAAGCTGCCATAAAAAGGGATAATTTCTAGCTCCGCTTCAGAGTCCCAATCTTCCGCCACATTGGTCGCTAAAGTTCTTGAAGTTAAGTCTCGATCTAGTTCAGCTAGTTCTGATTCATCCAGTACTTCAGAATCGGCTGCTTCATAATTTAAAAACCAACAATCTTGTGCCAGAAAAGCTTTTTCTAACTCTTCAATTGCCGTCTCTTTTAAAGCAACTTTACGAAATTCTTTGAGTGAAGCTAAAGAACGATACAGCAGTAATCCGTATTCTGCCGACATCATACCCATCACACAGACATAAATAGTCTCGTTGGTTAAACGATTTATTTTGAGGCTGAGAATATCACTATCAGCTAATAAATCCCAAGGTTCTTGTTGCCAGATTTGGTAAGCAATCTCTTGTAATTGGTTCTCATATTCGGGTGGTAAGGCTGGAGGGCGGCTATTACCAATTTGTTGAAAACTCTGAAATAATTGGTCGATCAGAGGCAATGTGCGAGCATACTCAATATCGATATTGAGTTCTTGCAAAACTCCCCGTAAAAAAAATTGAATTTCACGGTCTCTAACCACAATTTTTTGCGGACGAGTGGGGGAAGCAGGGGGATGAGGCGATTCCATCGCTCTTAATAAAGTTCTGGCTACCACTTCTAAACCACTATCAGCAGTGACAATATCCATCGCTCGCACCGAACCTTCTGAACCATCTACCCAGATGATGCATTCCCCATCAGCACTAACATCAGCATCAAACTGTGATGCCATTTGACCGAGAGTTCGGCGATCGCCTTCCCAGACACTAGAATCTTGAGGAATTTTTTGTAGCCGATGTTTGGTCGTTTTAGGAAGAGCTGTCATGGATTAAACTATTTATCTAGTGTTGAGTTACTTGATTCTTGGCAAAGGCTTCTAGTAGTAAACCATATTCTATACCTTCTACTACTGCTTGATAGGAAGCATCTAAAATATTGCTCGATACTCCTATGGTTGTCCAGCTTTTTTGACCATTACTAGATTCTACAAGGACTCTGGTGGTCGCATCAGTTCCCAATTTGCCCTCTAAGATTCTCACTTTATAGTCAGTAAGATAAAACTGAGCAATTTTAGGATAAAACTTGACTAAGGCTTTACGCAAAGCTTTATCTAAAGCGGAAACTGGTCCATTTCCCTCCGCTACTTCTAGTAAGTGGTGTTGCTCGACTTTTGCTTTTATTGTAGCGACAGCTTTACTTTGAGAACTAGTTTCTTGTTGATTAATATTGCAGTGAACTTGAAACCCTTGTAATTCAAACATCGCCTCACGTCGTTCTAGATACGAACGCATCAGCAGTTCAAAGCTGGCTTCGGCTGCTTCAAATTGATAGCCCTGATTTTCTAAGGTTTTGAGTCGAGCTAAGATTTGCCGACATTGAGGGGAGTTTTTGTCTAGTTTAATGCCAAACTTTTCCCCATAGTATAATACATTACTCATTCCTGACTGTTCGGAAATGATGATGCGTCTTTGATTGCCTACTGCTTCTGGGGTAATGTGTTCGTAGGTCAGAGGATTTTTGGCAACGGCTGCCACATGAATGCCTGCTTTGTGGGCAAAAGCGGAACGTCCGACAAAAGGAGCGTTTGCCTCTGGCAGCAAGTTAACGGTTTCACTCACAATTCGGCTAGTTTGAGTTAATTGAGTCAGCTTTTCTGGTGGGAGACAATCATAACCGAGTTTCAATTGCAGATTAGGAATGAGAGTACACAAATCCGCATTGCCACATCTTTCGCCATAACCGTTAATTGTACCTTGAACCATCGTCGCTCCGACTTGTACTGCTGCGATCGCATTAGCGACGGCTGTTCCTGAGTCGTTGTGGGTATGAATGCCCAGAGGTGGACAGTGGCGGATTGTCTGATAAATTTCTGTAACAATCTGGCTAATTTCGTGGGGTAGCGTCCCACCATTGGTATCGCAGAGAACTAACCATTCTGCTCCTGCTGCGATCGCAGTTTTGAGAGTAGTTAAGGCATAATCAGGATTATTTTTATAGCCATCAAACCAGTGTTCCGCATCATAAATTATCTTTCTGCCTTGACTGCGTAAATACTCAATCGAGTCACGAATCATCTGAAGATTTTCTTCTAAGCTGGTTTTAAGACCTTCTGTAACGTGTAAATCCCACGATTTACCAAAAATTGTTACCCAGCGAGTTCCTGCTGCTAAAATCCCCTTTAACATTGGGTCTGCTGCTGCTAGCTGCTGCGGGCGACGAGTCGAACAAAAAGCAACTATTTCAGCTTGGTTTAACGGCTGTTCTTGTAATTGCCAAAAAAATTGGACATCTTTGGGGTTTGCGCCTGGCCATCCTCCTTCGATAAATGGAATTCCCATTGCATCTAATTGCCGAGCAATTCTCAGTTTATCTTCTAAAGATAAAGTAATTCCTGGTGCTTGAGAACCATCTCTTAAGGTAGTGTCGTAAAGCCAGATTTTCATAGATTGAATCATTAGTAACAACTACCTTCAATTAATAACGGATCGTAGCTATCAACAACACAGGCGTAACTAAACCGTTAAGGAATGTTAAATTATGCAACAATAATCAATTATCAGTGACTAAGGTAATAATTAACCATGCCAAAAGTCAAATTTCAGGGAAAGACTGTTGCTTGTGCCGTGGGAGCAAATCTGCGTCAGGTACTACTCAAAAATCAACTAAATTTGTATAACGGCAAGGCTAAATATATTAACTGTCGGGGTCTTGGTAGTTGTGGCACTTGTGCTGTGGAAATTAGCGGGGAAGTTTCTTCCCCTAACTGGAAAGATCGCGCAAGGCGATCTCTTCCGCCTCATTCTCCTACTAAAAACCGTCGTTTAGCCTGTCAAACTCAAGTTTTGGGAGATATCGAAGTAATTAAATATGACGGCTTTTGGGGACAAGGAGATAATAACATTGAGTACCAATAGGCAAAAGTCAATTACTAATCGTGATAAGTTAAGGGCTTGTGTTGTTTGTCAACTAGTTTTTAGTTTTTAAGTCATTTTTTCTTAACTTGTCACCAATGGTCAACTACTAACTAGATAATTTAAGAGCCAATTAGCCATAGTAGCGCGACGAGTCTGTCTAGGTGTAAATTCGCCTATTTTGTAGCCTTTAAATCCTAGCTTTTCTTTGAGTAATTGTTTATTTTCCTTGGGAATAGAACGAGTTAATTTGACTGTGGGGGGACGATTTACGATAAAATCTGGCGGTTCAGGATAAGCTTCTTGCCAATCTGCTGCTACTTGTGAATTATCCCAAGTTTGACTGGCTTGATCATAACGATAGCCTAAATAATGCCAAACTAATTGATTCAGGGCTATTTCATTCTAAAAAGATCTAAAAGAAGATCCAAATTAAATTGGCACAGACGTTTTGCTTGAGCCATATTAGAAAAACCAGAATCTCGGTATAAATTAAGAGCTAAATTT
>DAXETX010000386.1:0-3224 GCA_051155735.1 Xenococcaceae cyanobacterium | reverse complement strand
GAATGTTTAGGAGATCGGGTATTTGGTCTTCTGGGCAAAGAGGAATAAACATATTGCCATCTTCTCTTTCTATCTCCCTATTCTTCTGTTCTCCCGTATCTGATAACGATCCTAAATAGCGTCTATTAACTCGAATATTAGCTTTGTAGGTTAACCCAACTGAGGAGCGGACTAACCAAGTTTCAATTGATAATGCCTTATCATAAGCTTGATGAAATGCCTCTGCACCATGTTCGACAATTAGATCGTCAATCCCTTTGGCTGACTTTTGCCAATTAATTACTTTGACATCAACACCAGCTTTGGTAAACAGTTTACCAGTTTTGGCGATCGCCTTATTGACGTTATTCACGGTACTGGCTTTAGTATCCTTATCAAAGGCAAAATAGACTTTACGTCCTGGTGTAGCAAATACTTGAAGTTGAGGAATGAGTTTTGCTAGTCCCGTTTTTCGCCCGAATTCATCTTTGGGTTGGCGGTAGCCGTTGAAAATACCAGGAAGGGCGATCGCTGCGTAGCCTATACTTAGAAGAGCAGCTGCTTTTTTCGCACCCTCGGTAATGATTAAGGGAACTTCAGGATTATTTACAACCCATGACCAGAATGATATTGGGACAGTGCGATCTCTAAGGCGGAGAGCAAGGGGAGATAGAAATAACTTAATATTGTTTATGCCAGCTACGGCGTGCCAGATCCGCCTAGAAACTTTAAGAGCAATTATTCCTGTCGGGTGTTTAGGAGGTCCCTCGTATTTAATTATTTTACCTTTATCTGCCGATAGTCTGGGTTGGAGGGGTTTGAACTGACCGTATAGATCGTCATGGTAATTGTTTAGGACATCTACCCCCGATACCCACCAACCTCCAGCTTCAATGTGGCGATAGCGTTTCAAGATGCTGTAGCTTATCGCACCTGAATTAGTTCGTTTTAGTTTTTCGGAAATAAATAGACGGTCTAATGCTGCCTGACCTTCAAGGTGGAAGAAATTGAGTTTGATTAAATCGGAGTGAATTCCGCTTCCTTCATATAGTTCGTGATATTCGGCAGAGCTAAGTTGGTTTGGTAATTGTTCTTTAAGATCCCAAATGAATTGTTGCGTCATTGAATATAGACTTCCAAATGATAATTGGAGCCTATATCCATGATTGGATAAGCACAGCAAAGCATTTGAGTATCATATTCAGCAAAAATTGATACCTATGTACCTATGTCAAATTTCCAAAATTGACATAGTATATTTAATAGATATGTGAATATTGAAGTGCTATGTCCCCCGCCAGGGAAATAACACTTAGGGGCTTAGATTTGTGCTTGACCGCATGGAGTCTAGGCTCTCTTTTACGTGTTTATTTTTAAAATAATTACCAAGGTTGCTGTTTTTATTTGGCAAACACTTGGGTTGACCGAAAATTCCCTTCTCCAGTTATCTTGATTAATTTCAAACGAAGCTTAACACCGTTAAAAATACTAATTCAATAGAACATATTTACTAATACGCGAGCTTCACAGGTAAAATTGTACGCGAGCTTCACAGGTAAATTGAAAAAAAATACGCGAGCTTCACAGGCAAAACTGTACGCGAGCTTCACAGGTAAAAACGATGAAAATCTCAATAGCAAAGGATTTTTAATTTTGAAATCTCGAAAAAAATACGCGAGCTTCACAGGTAAAACTGTACGCGAGCTTCACAGGTAAAAGTGAAGTTATGTAAACTTTATCGACTAATGTTCTCAAAACTAAACCACAAAAGTCCAAAGTAATTATCCTTATGAAAGATAAATAGTCTACGATATTAGTGTGGTGAGTGAACATACCAAAGATTTTTTTCCTGTAGATGGTCAGCTTCTAATGGTCATGCCACGAGCTTCTGCCTCTATTAGAAACCCCGAAGTGCAGCTACCAATTCTGAGAAAAGATAAGGGTAATTATTACCTTGAAATGCAGGTAAACGCTGATTCTGATGATGAGAGAGAATTGGCAGTCACTCGTCGGGTATCGTTGGATCGGCTTTCTAAGGCTGAATGGAATGAATTAGAAGCTCAGTATGATAATTTAGACTTGAGCGCGTGCAATGATGTTGGAATCAATAAAGCCTTAGAAAATATTAGAGACTGTCGAATCAGGCGTTTGTTTCTAGCTCTGCTAACCTTTTTGAATCCCAGACAAGTAAGCATTATTCTTTATTTGTACAGAGAAGCTGCTATTCAAGATAATGGCTCGCTAGTTTCTTTTCGTTCTAACGATCTTCTCGATAGTTTGGGATATAAAAAAACTCAAGATGGGGGATTTGCTGCTCGCGTGCGATCTCAGCTCAACCAAGATTTAGTAGCATTGCATCGGACAGAATTAATTTTCGCGCGATCGCTTCAAAAAGGAGAGCAAATAGGAGCAAAAGTATCTGTGAAAAGTGTTTTACGAATTAGGGATTATGAAATTGATAAAGTTCCTCGTAATTTCGATCTGTCTAAAGCTGCCGACTATACTTACGAGTTAGCTGATGCCTATACTGTAGCTCTGGAATTTTTTGAAGATGCCTCGAAGCAGAATCGTAACGTACTATTTTCTAATGATATCAATTTTAAAGAAAAGCTGGGAGGAAATGCTAAGCGAGATTATAAGACAAAGCTACTAATTTATATTGCTAGTAGAATGAAATGGGATAGATTAAAAGAAGGTCAGTATTTATTGATTTCTAAAAACTGTCTGCTTAAGAACTTAGATCTTTTAGGAAGCAATAAATCTCGCAATAATAAGATATTGTGGCGCACCATAGAACAGCTGAATGAAGACGGCTACATTATTGAAGCTCAAGAGCTGACAGCGAAAAGAAAGCAGGCAAAGATTCAGTTTCAAATAAATCCTCAAAAAATTAAATATTTTGACACGTAGCATTATCTAATAAATGTAAATTTTAATTTCTACTAAAAGACAATAGCTTAGAGAAATTCTTTTCTCGCTAAGTTTACTATACTTGGAATACTCAAACTTTGCATATTTAAATTCGACCCAAATGAAATTGAAAGTTTAGCTGCAAATGCTTTAATTTTTTCTTGGTACTTAAACGATTTTGAGCTTTAGAATAAAGTATAATTGTTATTATAGAATCTTTTCACATTACCGTTAATGGTAATTGTTCATGATGAGAGAAACAACTCCCGCAGCCATGCCTCCA
Organism: Xenococcaceae cyanobacterium; assembly: GCA_051155735.1. Taxonomy (GTDB): domain Bacteria; phylum Cyanobacteriota; class Cyanobacteriia; order Cyanobacteriales; family Xenococcaceae; genus JASJCP01. The sequence continues at coordinate 52 of DAXETX010000386.1, read as the reverse complement.
TGCTTTGATAGATGGTGTAAAAAGTTTGACGATTTATTGAAAACTAAAGCGC
>DAXETX010000385.1:0-11824 GCA_051155735.1 Xenococcaceae cyanobacterium | reverse complement strand
TTGACACTCTCACCGCTGACCCTTCGGGTTCAACGGGAGATTCTTGACTCATCGGCTGCTAACTAGATCGAACAGCGAAAGCTGAACTATCCCCGTCGCATCGCCTCTGCAAGCATTTTGTACAAGTTTAACTTGTTTGACGGGATGCCCTACCGCCAATTCACCACGATATTGAATTACTTTTGCCGAGCAGGTGTCTCTCGGTTCAGTATGAAGACAGCTAGGATTAGAGCAGATATGTACCCTTTGTGCCAACTCTTTTTTGCCAGTTTGAGTATGGCATTCGCAGCATCTTTAGTTACTTGGTACGCCAGTTTGAAGTGCCAGTCACGCCTGGTATTTGCTACTTTCTCGTGAAGCTTACCTATTTTGTTTTGCAGTTTCAACCAATTGTTAGAGCCTTTAGTTTTGTGCTTCAATCGTCTCTGGAGCAATTTCAGCTTCCTAGAGGTATGAATCAGAAACTTTGGACTCTTGATTAACTCAGTTGGTGTTGCTACAAAACTTTCAATCCCCGCATCCAAACCAATACTTCTTTGACCAGGAACAGCGTTGGGTACAGATTCAGATGACTCCAAGTAAATCACTAAATAATAACCACTTGCTTTCCTAACAACCTGTAATTGTTTGGGGATAAAGCCAGTAGGATACGGTCTAGATTGCCTAATTTTAATCCAACCAATACTAGGCAGCTTTACTCTTCCAGCATCCAAGCAAACTGTATTGGGTTTAGGAAACTTAAAGCTACGATATCTATTAGGATTACGAAACTTGGGAAACCCTCTACGCTTGCTTCTAAAATCAGCCCAAGCTTTATCTAATCTTCTTAGTACTTGCTGTAAGCATTGAGCATTTACCAGTTTTAAATGAGGTAGTTTTTTCTTAGCTTCCGTCAATGCTTTGGCTTGGATATTGTAACTAGGAAAAGGTTGGTCTGCGGGGATTATATATTCACCGTTTATCGAACAACGATCAACTAAACACTTGCGAGACTCAATCCAAGTCTTACGTTCGGCGTGAGCAAAATTATAAACACTTCGGCAAATACTAAGGTATTGCTCGAATTGTTTTATTTGGTTCTGCGTTGGCTTGATTTTGTATCGGTATGCGTAGGTAATCATTGCTCGACCCATAATGATATTATGGCAATAATACAGTTTACTGCGAATTATCTAAATTAATTGCCAACTTAAAAACAGTAAGCTCTAGATTAATCCGCAAAGAATATCCTGAGATTAGTAAACAGTATTTTTATGGCAAGCCTTATTTTTGGACAGGCGCATATTTTGTTGCTAGTTGCGGAGGAGTAACCGTTGAACAACTTAAAACCTATGTGGAAACCCAAGCAAGTCCTAAGAACTAAGGATGCTACGCAGTTTGTTGTTGGCAAAAATTCATCTCACCGTTAAAGCCAACAGGCTTAACGGTGAGATGAATTTTTGCACTAAAGATAGGGTTGAATCATCAGTGGGGCTTCGGTTTGTCCCACAAAGATATTAGCTGCACAACTGAGAGACTCAGCACCCGAAGTTTTCATCGTTCCCATCATGACCCACCCTAAACCAACCACAACCTTAGGTAAAATTTGGTAGAAAATAAATAACCGCTACCAATAAAAACTATGATTCCTAATAAAGCAATTACTCGTTCGTTCATTTCTCTGGCTCAGAAAGCGTAATGTTCGCTAATTTTGCCAGAGGATACCAAAAAAACAACTAGCAAACTGAATTATTGCCAACAGATTACTCGCTCTTAACCAATTAAATGATCATAATTACTGCGATCGCTTACTCTTTAGTCCCTTAAAATTAACCCACTTATGAATCAAATCCTCGAACAAATAATCGCTCTAGCAAAGCAAAAAGGTGTGACAGCGGAAGCTTATTATGTAGCTAGTCAAGATACTCCAATCGAGTTTGCTAACAATAAACTCAAATCGCTGCAAACTAAAGCCATAGAAGGAGTTGCTTTAAGAGTTATCCACCAAGGACGTTTAGGTTTTGCCAGTTCTAGCGATCTAACCCGTAGTTCAGAATTACTCGATGCTGCGATCGCCACAGCAGCTATTGGCGATCCTGTAGAATTTGAGTTTGCTCAAGATGTCCAACTACAAATTCCTGATAGTAATTATCAACTACCTGTTACGGAAAAGTTAGTTGAGGTAGGAGAAAACCTGATTCAGCAAGTTCATCAATATAATCCTGGTATTTTAGTCGATGTCAGTTTTGATGTAGGAACAAGTCAGGTACAACTGGCTACTACTGCTAATACCGATGCACAGCAAAGTGACAATAATCTTAGTGCCAGTATTTCGGGAAACTTAGTTAGAGGTGAAGATTTTTTACAAGCTTATACCTACGAAGTTACTAGAGACGAAGAACCAAATTATGACCGCTTGGTAACTGATTTGATAGACAAGTATCAAAAAGCCGAACCAAACACTACCATCGCCAGCGGTACTTATCCCGTACTGTTTACCTCAACAGCAGCAGCTTGGGTAATTGGTAGTTTATTTAAAACGATTCTTTCAGGTCAAGCCGTAGTGCAAAAAGCCTCCCCTCTGGTTGATAAACTCGGAGAAAAACTCTTCGATTCTCGATTAACCCTTCTAGAAGACCCAAAATTTGGTGCTGCTGCTTGTGCTTTTGATGATGAAGGAACTCCTACTAGTAAAAAAGTTTTAATTGAAGCGGGAACTGTTAAGCAATTTTACTGGAATCGGCTGTGGGCTGCTCGTGGTGGTACAACATCTACAGGAAATGGTTTTCGTGGGGGTCTTTCTCGTCCTGGGACGAGTCTGGTCAATCTCTGGACGCATCCTGGTCAAACTGCTTTAGCGGATTTAATTGCCGATATAAAAGAAGGGATTATCGTTGATCAAGTATTAGGTGCAGGACAATCTAATCAGTTAGCAGGAGAGTTTTCGGTGAATTTAGATTTAGGGTACAAAGTCGAACAGGGTAAAATCGTCGGTCGGGTTAAAAATACGATGGTTGCTGGCAATATCTTTGAAGCTTTTAATCAAATCATTGACTTTAGCGATCGCCCTCAATGGGTCGGCAGTAGCTCTTATTTTCCTGACATTCTTTTTGCTAAATTAGGTGTCGCCTCTAGAGAATAAATTTTTTAAGTAACCACTAACAACTAACAATTCAGCAATTAACAAGTAACAAAATGCCTAAAAAACTGTTACTATCTCTAATCTTATCCCTAGTAACAATACTGACTGGCTGTGTTCGCTATGATGTAGGGATTGATTTTCAAACCCCCCAGAATGGCACAATTACCCAACACGTAACTATTGGGCAGCAGTTAGCCAATCTTAGCCCTTCAGAGACCAAAAAATGGCTCAGGAGCATTGAGACGCGATCGCGCCAACTTCAAGGAAAAGTGCAAAAAATCAGTTCTCAAGAACTACTAGTTACTGTTCCTTTTAGCAGTGGGGCAGAATTAGTTAGTAAGTTTAATCAGTTGTTTCATAACGAAGCTTACAGCGACTCTGCTGAAACTTCAGGAGAGAATCCTCAACTAACTCAGCTAGATTCCCAAGTAGCTCTTAAGCAAAATAATCTGATTTTTCTAGAAAGAAACAGTCTTGACCTAACTATCGATTTACGCGCTTTAGACACCTTATCCCATCAAGGAAAAGTCTTGATTCCGCCTGAGTCGATGGGAGACTTAATCTTTCATCTCAATACACCCTTATTTGCTCGTAGCATCTCAGCAATAGATAACCTGCAAGCTACCAAAACCCCTCAAGGATTAACCTGGCAACTGCAACCAGGTCAAATTAATCATCTTCAAGCAGTATTTTGGCTACCTAATCCTCTAGGAATTGGGACAGCCATGATTATTTTGTTAATGCTTGCGGGATTTTTCCTCAAATATCAACGTTTGCCAGGAATTGCTTAGCTAAAGTAATTGCCTCTTGGGGATGATCAGCAATTAAAATTTGCTCTGGAGCTAGGTTAAGAAAAAAATCAATTGTTAATCGGTCGGCTGCGAGCAAAATAACCTGTCGCTGATTTTTTAGAGCCAAAGCAATCTCTGAGGCTGTTCCTGTACCGATTCCACAAACAATAATCACATCGGAAGACAAAACGTTAAGATTATTTCTGCCATTGCCTAAATCTGTAACAATCGCAATATCTACGGCTTCAGAAACACCTTGTTTATCTTTACCAGGTAAAATCCCGACAGTTAAACCTCCTACTGATTTAGCACCACGACTTGCAGCATCCATCACTCCTACATTTCTGCCTCCAGTTAGCAAAATCCAACCATTTTCCGCAATTAACTTGCCTAGTTGGTAAGCCTGGTCTATGTCTGAAGCCTTAGCACCCTCACCTTTTCCCATGACTCCCACCATAATTTTAGGGAACAAAAATCGCTCTTTCATTAGCAAGATACAATAAGAAATAATAATTTTTCTTATATTTAGATTGTCAGATCGGTTGTAATAATTATCTTGAAAAGTAAAGCTAAGATTATTTCAGCATCATTTATCTAGTAAAACAAAAACCAGACTTGAGGGAAGACCGCCACTGTGATTAACAATCTGGAACACTGCTACAAAATATTGGGATTAGAAGTCGGGGCATCCCTAGAAGAAGTGAACCAAGCCTATAAAGACTTGGTCTTTATTTGGCATCCTGACCGTCTTCCGCAAGAAAATCAAAGATTGTTGCAAAAATCGGTCGAAAAGATCAAAGAAATCAACCACGCTCGCGATTTACTGCGTTCCTTTCACTCGCGCCAAACCGTTGCCTCCGCCTCATCTCAATCATCAACTTCAGCTTCCCAGACGCGTTATCAGCCTCATAACAACTCTTATCATCAACAGCGTTCAGCAGATTATTATTCGCAACAGCAATATCGTCATTCTCACTATCAGCAACCTTCAGATCGCGCTTCCTCGCAACGGCAATATCATAATTCTTACTCTCAGCAACGTGCCAATAATTCTTACTACCAAAAGCATACCGATAATTTTTATTCGCAACAGCAAGCTTATAAAGCTTATCGTCAATCTACTAATAACTCCAATAACTCCAATTACAACCCAGGCAATTCTAGTTACTACAGACCCTATTACAAAGATATGAGAGGGGTCGATTTGAGTCGAGCCAACTTAAAAGAAAAAGACCTCTCAGGCAGAAATTTACAACAAGCTAATCTAGCTTATGCCGATTTAAGTGATAGTTTTCTACATAAAGTCATTTTAGAAGCAGCTAACCTTCAAGGAGCAAATTTATTTCGCGCCAATTTATTACAGGCTAATCTGAAAAATGCCAATCTCAAAGAAAGTAATTTGATTGGGGCAGATTTTAGTGGGGCAGATCTTAGTGGGGCTGATTTAACAGGAGCTAAAGTTGGCAGTGGCAATAGAATTATGGTGAAATTGACGGGAGCGAACTTAACAGGCACAATTTTTCCTAATGGTTCAGTTCACAAATAATTAATTTTAATTTAATAATGATCGCGACACTGTAAAAAATAGCTGCGATTTTCCCGAATCCGATAGACTAATCGATGCTCTAAATCAATCCGTCTTGACCATGTATTAGGCTCTAAATAATTCAAGTGAGTTTTGAGAATCGGATTTTATATCATAGCAGTTTTAAGCTAAAAAAAAGTAGAGAAATTACTTTCTCTACTTTTTTTAAAACTGTTGTTTTCTAGATTTGCTTAGGAAGAAGGTAGTAGTTCTGGTTTTTCAGCTTGAGGTAGAATCGACACTTTTCCTTCCTCATTGATATCTACAGTTGCGAGATCTCCTTCGCCTAGACGACCAGAAAGGATTTCTTCGGCTAAGACATCTTCTAATAGACGCATAATAGCTCTCCGTAGAGGACGCGCCCCATAAGCAGGGTTAAATCCTTCTTCAATCAGGCGATCTTTAAACTTATCGGTAACTTCTAAAGAAATTTCTTTTTCAGTAAGACGAGCAAAGACCTCTTTGAGTAAGATTTCGGCGATTTCTTTGACTTCCTCTTTGTTTAATTGACGGAAGACAATAATCTCATCTAAACGATTGAGGAACTCAGGACGGAAGTAGTTTTTCAGTTCTTCATTTACTAGAGAACGAATCCGATTATATTGTGCTTCTCCAGCATTTTCTTCAAACTCAAATCCGAGTCCGCCACCACCTTTCTCAATGACCTTAGAACCAATGTTAGAAGTAAGAATTAAGAGAGTGTTTTTAAAATCTACAGTTCTTCCCTTGGCATCGGTTAAGCGACCATCTTCTAAAATTTGCAGTAGCATATTGAAAATGTCAGGATGGGCTTTTTCAATTTCGTCGAATAACACTACTGTGTAAGGACGACGGCGTACTGCTTCGGTTAGTTGACCACCTTCGTTATATCCGACATATCCTGGAGGCGAACCAATCAGTTTGGAAACTGTATGGCGTTCCATATATTCGGACATATCAAGACGAATCATCGCTTCTTCTGAACCGAAGAAATAGGTAGCTAAAGCTTTAGTTAACTCAGTTTTACCAACACCAGTAGGACCTGAGAAAACAAAGCTCGCAATCGGACGATTGGGATTTTTCAGACCGACTCTGGCGCGACGAATCGCACGGGAAATAGCTTTAACCGCATCTTCTTGTCCAATAATCCGCTGATGGAGCGTATCCTCCATATGTAGCAGCTTTTCAGATTCGGTTTCAGTAATTTTGTTAACTGGTACACCAGTCCAAGAAGCAACGATGTGAGCAATTTCTTCACTATCTACGACACTAGAGCCATCGCTGTGTCCCTCAGATTTTTTCGCAGCAGCAATTGAGCGAATTTGCTCTTTAATTTCCATTTCGCGATCGCGTAATTCTCCTGCTCGATCAAAGTCCTGAGAACGGACTGCATCGTCTTTTTGCTTGAGAACGTCCCGTAATTCTTTATCTAACTCCTTCGCTTCGGGCGGTAGTTGGGAGTTGATCAAACGGACGCGAGAACCAGCTTCATCAATTAAGTCAATCGCTTTATCTGGTAAAAAGCGATCGCTGATATAGCGGTCTGATAATTTAGCTGCTGCTTCTAAAGCTTCATCTAATATCTTAAGTTTATGGTGTTGTTCATAACGTTCTCGCAAGCCGTAGAGAATCTCGATGGTTTCTTCTACCGAAGGCTCACCAACCATTACTGGTTGAAAACGTCTTTCTAAAGCTGCGTCTCGTTCGATGTGCTTACGATACTCATCTAAGGTAGTTGCACCAATACATTGCAGTTCGCCTCTAGCCAAAGCCGGCTTGAGGATATTAGCTGCATCAATAGCACCTTCTGCTGCACCAGCACCGATGAGAGTGTGAACTTCGTCAATTACCAGAATGACGTTTCCAGCTTGACGAATTTCGTCCATAATTTTTTTGAGTCGTTCTTCAAACTCACCCCGATATTTAGTTCCTGCTACTAGCAAGCCAATATCGAGAGTCACAACTCGTTTTTCTTCGAGAATATCAGGGATATCTTTGTTAGCAATTCGCTGGGCTAATCCCTCAGCGATCGCTGTTTTCCCGACTCCTGGTTCACCGATCAAAACGGGGTTATTTTTAGTTCTACGACCTAAAATTTGAATCACCCGTTCAATCTCTTTTTGTCTGCCGACAACAGGATCGAGTTTACTTTCTACTGCTAGTTGGGTCAGATTAGACCCAAATTCGTCTAGAGTCGGTGTTTTATTTCTGCCAGGAGAGCTTGAACCTGCTGCAACTTCAGCAGTTTCTCCTAACATTCTGATCACCTGAGTCCGAACTTTCGATAAATCTACGCCAAGATTTTCGAGAACTCTAGCAGCGACACCTTCGCCTTCGCGGATTAAACCGAGAAGTAAGTGTTCTGTTCCTATATAGTTGTGTCCTAATTGGCGAGCTTCTTCTAAAGATAGTTCGAGGACTCGCTTGGCTCTGGGCGTGAAAGGAATTTCCACTGCCACAAAACCAGAACCGCGACCAATAATTTTCTCAACTTCAATCCGAGCATCTTTAAGATTAACTCCCATTGATTTGAGTACTTTGGCTGCGACTCCAGTTCCTTCGCCAATTAAGCCCAGAAGAATTTGCTCTGTGCCAACGAAGTTGTGTCCCAGGCGGCGTGCTTCCTCCTGGGCCAGCATAATCACCTTAATGGCTTTTTCTGTGAAGCGTTCAAACATGACCTTTTATCCATCACCTGCTGCTTGCCCGTGTATTGCTGATTCTAACACAGTGAAAAGGTAGGGCTGTTTTCAATCAGACAGAATTAGACTTTATTTTGATTTTTTAAGAAATATTTCAGACTTGCCAAAATTTAAATAATCTTATAATTTAACAGTCTCTAAGCTTAAAAAAACCTAAGAAATCAGCATAAAATATAACTTTACTGGTAAGTCTAGGCTAGCTAACAGAAATTATCTTTCCGATTAAGTTATGAGTGATCGCCCTCAATATATTTTGGCTCTCGACTTGGGTACAACAGGAAATCGCGCTATTTTATTTGACCGACAAGGCAAGATTTTTGGTCAAGTCTATCAAGAATTACCGCAGTATTATCCCCAGCCTGGATGGTTAGAACATGATGCGTCACAAATTTGGCAAGATACTCATAGTTGTATCAAACAAGTAGTAGCTAAGACCGATATTGAGGTAACAGCCATAGCAGCGATCGGTTTAACGGTACAAAGAGAAACTTGTTTGTTGTGGGATAAAACTACAGGTGAACCTTTACATAAAGCTATTGTCTGGCAAGACCGACGTACCAGTAAAATTTGCAACAGTTTGCGCCAACAAGGTAAAGCAGAGACAATTCAACACAAAACAGGTTTAGTTTTAGATGCTTACTTTTCTGCTACTAAATTACAATGGCTGATTGATTGGGTTAAAGAAAATAAGCCTGAGATTAACTGGGACAATGTATTAGCAGGTACTATCGATACTTGGGCGTTATGGCATTTAACAGGAAGAAAAGTTCATGCTACAGATAGCAGTAATGCCAGTCGCACGATGTTGATGAATCTAGATACAGGAAATTGGGATGAGTCTTTACTCGAATTATTTAGCATTCCTAGGTCGATTATGCCCGAAATTCTGCCGAGTCTGAGCATCTTTGGCACAACTGATGCAGCAGTTATTGGCGCGGAAATTCCGATCGCTGCTATCTTTGGCGATCAACAAGCAGCTTTATTCGCTCATGGTTGCGATCGCCCAGGGTTACTCAAGTGTACTTACGGTACGGGTTGCTTTTTAGTGGCGCAATCAGGAACAACAGTAACGCGATCGCAACAGCAACTACTCTCTACTGTCGCTTGGAGTACTCCAGAGCAAACTAATTATGCTTTAGAAGGTGCGATATTTACTACAGGAGCAGCAATTCAATGGCTCAGAGATGGCTTAAAGTTAATCAAACACGTAGCAGAAACTGAAGCTTTAGCCCAGCAAGTACCCGATACCGACGGCGTTTATTTTGTACCAGCCCTCAGTGGTTTAGGCGCGCCTCACTGGGATATGAACGCCCGTGGGGCATTTTTGGGGCTGACAGGGGGAGTACAACGAGAACACATGATTCGCGCCGTCTTAGAGGCGATCGCTTATCAAGTAAAAGAAGTAGTAGAAGCAGTCAACCAAGACAGTGACGAACCGATAGCTTTACTTAGAGTTGATGGTGGTGCAACGCAAAACAATTTCTTGATGCAGTTTCAAGCAGATGCATTGGGAATTGAGATAGAACGTCCGATAATTCTTGATGCTACCGCTCAGGGTGCTGCTTTTGGTGCGGGTTTAACTGTTGGTTTTTGGGATAGTTATCAGGATTTAGTTGCGAGTCGTGAGATAGATCGGGTATTTTCTCCTGGGGAAGGAGCAACTTCAGCCCAAGCTAATTATGAACCTTGGAAAAAAGCGGTAGAACGAGCTAAAAATTGGATTGAGTAAAATAGATATAATAACTCAAATTTTCTAATGAAATAAATTAGTTACTACTGGAGTACTAAGAATATTAATTAAAATCCCTAGAGCGATCGCTACAATAACGTATTTAACGCTACTTAATATTTTTTCACCTATCTGTTCAATTTTGGTCAGTCGCGTTTCTACACTTGTGAGTCGCGTCTCAATGTTGGGTATCTTATTTACTTGAACTTCGATCTTTTTTAATTTTTCTTCTATTTCAGTTACTTTTTTACCCAATTCTTCTACCTTGAATTGAGTTAAAGCAATCGCTTCTGAATTCCTAACTAGCTGGTTAAAAATACCAATTTCATAACCCTGGGCTGGATTTTGATTTGTCATTACTATGAATTTTTCTTATGGTTGTATTAATATCTTACTTCCAAAGAATTTTAAGATCAATGGTGATCGCATCATAAAGCATTTGTTATATTTAAACTATGAAATCTACAAAAACAAAGCTAATCTAAATAGCTTGTAAATGAATACTCTTATTCTCAATACAGATTATTTATTTTGTATCTTGCCATCCTTCGATAAATGCCATCAAAATATTAGCTACTGGATGATTAATTGCTTCTTTAAAAGCTTCTTTTCCTGCATATTTAAGAGCATTGATAGTTTTAGTTTTTAGTGTTGGATTATTCTCAATTTGCTCTGCTGCTTCACCTGCAACTATAATTTTTTCCTTGTTGGTAGTTGTGGGGTAGGTTTTTGATAGTTGTTTTAAAAGTTGTTGAATTTCTGCTGCTGCTTGCGGTAAATCCTGGGAATTGTAGTTATTAGTGATGTTTTTATCTCTCGCAACGTTATCACCACTACCAGAATGAGTTTGAGTAATATCTGACACTGTAATATTTTCTCCTCTTTGTTCGTAGTATTTATCTGTCGATACAATTCTAGTCGGTTCTTTTTGAGCTTGAAGCTTAAGAATTTCTACTAAATCGGTATTAGATTTTTTAAAGTATTCTATATCTTGATCTTTCAACTTCAATTGTTTCTTATATTTTTGCTTTAACTCAGCTACTTTGAGTTTATATTGTACCTTAATCCTCTTTTCTATTTCTTCTTTATTTATATTGAAGGGAACTTCTACACGAATTACAAAACCACCTGAAGGCTTTTTCTCTATCGCTTGAATTCCTACTTTATCACTACCATATTTATCTTGTAAATTTTTAAATGATGTTAGAAAAGCATTCCAATCAATACCATCGGTAAAAATTAAGTCAACGGTGTTTAAAGCTTTTTCTACGTATTTGGAAAACTCTCCAGGTTTAAATTTTTTATTTTTATCATAAGGAATTCGCTCATTATTATTTTTTTTTAAATATACATATTCACAAATTACATCTTTAAAGTTGGTTTGAGCATTAATACGCCAATCCTCAATACAAGCACCAGTGAGAGTTGTTCCAGTTAAGTTTGCTTCATCCAATTGTGTTTTTATAAGTTTAGCGTTAGATAAATCAGCATTTTGTAAATTAGCTCCATTCAAATCTGCTTTAATAAAACTGGCATTAGTTAAATCAGCATTCTGAAGATTAACCCCTCGTAAATCTTGATGATCAAAGTTTTTATTTTGTCCTTCACCAGTAGTCAAAAGTTGCAATAAAGATAAATTATCGAGATAAGTATTCTCAATACGTGCTTGATCCAGCATCTTAGCTTTAAGCCAACAAACACGGGTAAGAATAGCTTTTCTAAAATCAGCATTTTTAAGTTTTGCTTCGGTAAAAATAGCATTAGTTAAGTCAGCTTCATAAAAACTCGTACCATCCAAAGAAGCTAACGCAATGGCAAAAAAACGTAACCAAGATTCACTTTTCATATCTTTAGCTACATTCCATCCCAGATATATAGTTGTTAGCAATACTACTCCAGATAAAACTAATGGAACTA
>DAXETX010000384.1:0-2972 GCA_051155735.1 Xenococcaceae cyanobacterium | reverse complement strand
CCTACTTAGTTGGTGATTCATTTTGAATTAGTCCGACCAGAATTTTTCTCGCTCCAGCAAAGCGATTTCTACCGTGAGCCATTAAGATGTTGTCGAGAAGTAAAACATCTCCTTTAGCCCAAGAAAACTCAATCTTTTGTTGAGCAACAGCCTGACGAATTTGAGCTAAATCCGTAGCAGCAATCTCTGAGTTATCGCCGTGGGTGTAATGATAATAATAAAACTGCTCGATGATTGGTGCTAGAGCAGCGATCGATTTTAATTTAAAACTGTTATATTGTTTTGCCCAGTAAGCTAGATTACTTTTGTGTAAAACATGAGCTTGATTAAACCAAACGCGATCGCCCGTAACGGGATGAGTCAGACAGGGAGGGCGCACACAGTTATCAACTTCTAGATAAAAACGCGACCAATTCAACTCCCATTTTAGTTTTGCTGCCAGATTTTCGACTTCGCTACGCTCATTAGTGCCAAAAGTTTCTTGCCAAGTTCTAATCCCTTTGTTGCTAGTAAAGTTTACATTAGGTAAACGCCGACGCAGACGTACCCCTTTAGCTTGAAACCGCTGAATAAGTTCTGGTGATAAGGCTTTAAAAACACTACGCATATCCGCAATGGGCGTTTCTCCCCCTTTTTGAGGAGCGACATCGCAAAAAAAAGCGATTTTATCAGGAAATTGCCAATGAAAACTTCTTTCTTGATGGAGTTCGATTGGTAAATAAGCAGGTGCATCAGTAGAAGTATAAATTTGATTATGAACCGCAGTACGAGGCGAGGTACTGCCTTGATCACTAGCAGTTTGTGGCGACAATGTGGAGATTATCGTTTCAAAGGCTTCTGCTCCTCGAATCGCTTTAAATCCTCGCAACAGAATAGCTCCAGTGCTTTGCAGTTCTGCTTCTATAAATTGACGCTGTGCTTTTAGCCACGACACTATTTCAGTTAAAGGAGCTTGTATGCTTGTTCCTTTTGGACTAATGACGCAAGGAGCTTGATTGTTTGACAAAAAATACTTGATCGTGTCCATAACTAAAAAGAGATAAAAAGCAGTTTGACTTGCCCATGGTTCGGCAACCTCGACGGGCTTCCACAGCGAGATCGCGGTGTTGACACCAGTATTGAATCAATGAGTTTGATTCAATAAAGTTCCATCTTTCTCAAAGCTAGGCTTTAAGGCTAAATTTTGGCACGTTTGATCTATCGAACTCAAAAAACTGCGATATGTAACCGAATTATATTACAGTTAAACTCAATCTTAGATTTTGTTATAAAAAATCTCAATAATAAAAATTAACTAATTTTAAAACTAATTATCAGCCAACCAAATTTCCCCTTACTTCTAATTGCCAATTCGTCAAAGCTGCTAGAGCGCGATCGCGATACTTGCCATATCTTTCCCGTTTACTGCGAATTTTTTGAGGTAGTTGGGGCAAAATGCCAAAATTAGGTGGCATCGGCTGAAAATGCTTCGGAGCAGCAGAACTAATAAAATCAAATAAAGCCCCCATCATCATCGTCGATGGTAATGTTACGGTTTCTTGATCGAGAAATAACCGCGCAGCATTTGTTCCTGCTAACCAACCGCCAGCAACAGCAGCGGTATAACCTTCTGTTCCGATTAGTTGTCCAGCAGCGAGTAAAGTATTGCGAGTTTTAAACTGTAGAGAAGGGTGTAATAATTCGGGAGAATTAATAAAAGTATTGCGGTGCATTACTCCCATACGAACAAACTCAGCATTTTCTAGCCCAGGAATTAATCGGAAGACACGTTTTTGTTCACCCCAACGCAAATTAGTTTGAAACCCTACCATATTCCAGAGTTGTCCTGCTTTATCTTCTTGACGCAGTTGTACCACAGCATAAGGGCGTTTCTCCTGGTTTTCAGGGGCGCGAAAGTCTCCCAAACGTGCATCAAATAAGCCTACGGGTTTTAAAGGTCCATAACGCATCGTATCTTCGCCTCGTTGGGCTAATTCTTCGATAGGAAGACAACCTTCAAAAAATTTCGCTGTTTCTCGCTCAAAATCTTTTAATTCCGCTGTTTCTGCTTGGCATAACTCTTGATAAAAATTAAGATACTGTTCCCGATTCATCGGACAGTTGAGATAAGCAGCTTCTCCTTTGTCGTAACGAGATGCTAAAAAAGCCAGATCACGATTAATCGACTCTCCGACAATAATTGGGCTAGCAGCATCAAAAAAACTCAGGTACTCCATCCCCGTAAACTTTTGTAAGTCGGCGGTAAGTTCAGGACTAGTTAGAGGTCCTGTCGCTATTACAACTATGCCTGATGGGGGAATGCTGGTTACTTCTTCTCGGCGTAACTCAATTAAAGGATGATTCGCCAAGGTAGCAGTAAGTTCGCTACTAAATACACCCCGATCTACCGCTAAAGCCCCACCAGCAGGAACAGCGTGCTTGTCCGCAGTACTAATAATAATCGAACCCAAACGCCGTAATTCTTCGTGCAATAAACCCGCAGCGCGATCGCTAGACATTGCCCCAAAAGAATTACTACAGACTAACTCCGCTAATTCTTGACTATGATGAGCAGGAGAAGTTTTTACAGGACGCATCTCATACAAGGTTACAGGAACTCCGATACTCGCAATTTGCCAGGCTGCTTCTGTTCCTGCTAAACCACCACCTATTACTACTACTCTGTTTTGGGTCATCATTGCTCTCGGTTCGGGGTCAAATATCTAGGTTATCGTTAATTGAACTTATTGTGTTGGGTTTTTTCCGCAGCAATTATCCAAGTTGCGATCGCCAACAGCAAGACTTGCGTAGCCCCAGAGTTGACGAGCGACCTTGGCGAGGTTTCCTCGCCTAAAGCACGCGCGAGTTGGGGGGTCCTCACAAGGGTATGTTTTTTATAATTAGACGATCAAGATACAAAAATTGTATGAAAAGGTTAGAAATTTTGTGTTTTTAGATACTTAATTTTGTTAAAAATGTCCCCGTGTCTCCGT
>DAXETX010000383.1:0-5188 GCA_051155735.1 Xenococcaceae cyanobacterium | reverse complement strand
TGCGCTCCAGCTTTTAAAGCCTTGGCTAGATAAGCGGGGTCTTCATTGCCAGTAAGAATAACAATTTTAGTTTGGGGAAAGCGATCTCTAATAATCTCGGTTGCAGCTAAACCATTCATTACTGGCATTGCTAAATCGAGCAAAACAATATCAGGTTGCAGCTTTTCTACCTGTTGAATTGCCATTTTGCCATCATTAGCTAGACCTACTATTTCAAGGTCTGGTTCGCTTTCCAAACGCATTTGCAAAAGCTCAAGAATTAGGTTTTGGTCATCTACCAGCAAAATCCGAGTCATACTAAATCTTGTTTGGATACACCATCTAAAAGTTGTGTGAAGGCAGAAGGCAGGAGGTTTAAGCTCGTTTGAGACTTCTTGTTTTAAAGAACCCCGATTAGCTAAAAGCTAACTTAGTTGCCAATTCCTTCTATTTGCTCTATTTCTTCATCTGTTAACTCCCTACCATAGCCATCTCGAAAAATTAATTCCTCAGAGTTTTCCTGTAAGGCTTCTTCTAAAGCCTCGATAAAGCCATCGGGGGCATCGGGGGCAAATATTTCGATCAAAGTACCAATTAAAAGATCGAAATCGATCTGTTCATAATCAAATTCCGTTCCCACAACTTCTGTATTACTAGATGTTCCAGAAATATCTGAATTACTATCCCAATTAAAAAAACTACTCACATTAGAGTAATCGAGCCACTCATCGACCCAAAAGTCATAATTGGGGCTTTGAGTCTCATAATTTTCTGTAGTGCTATCAAACCAAAACAGATCGGCATCAAAAATATTAGTTTCGCTTTCAAAAGAGTTTAATGACTCATATTCCATGGTTTTACCTCTTGAATTTTAGTATCAAATTAAGCTGGTTACTCATCTAAAAAATGCCATAAAACTGTAAAAAATAATTATTAGCTGCCTCTAGAAAAGACTTCTAAAGGCAATCTAACTTACGGAAACTTTGCTTCTTATTTATTTATTAATCATCGTCGTCATCATCATCATCCCTGCCATTACCTCTACCATTACCTCTGCCGTCATCGTCATCATCATCCCTGCCATTACCATTACCTCCACCATTACCTCTGCCTCTGCCAACACCTTCAATTTCATCTCTGTCAATATCATCGAGTTCATCTCCTGTGGCATCTTCAAATTCTAGTTGCACACTGTTTTCCACTAAGGCTTGAGCAAAAAAGTTAGTAAAGCCATTGCTAGCATTAGGCTCAAACACTTCATTGAGTTCTTCGACAATTTCTTGTTCGCTTAATTGATCGTCATCGTCAAAATCAATCTCAACTGGTTCTTCTTTGCCTCTTTTCCCTTTAGACCCTTTGATATCGTCTTTGAATTTCTCAATCTCTCCCGAATTAGCATCTAGTTTAGCTACCCAAGCATCGATCGCTCCTTCACTCCTTTTTCCCAAAGAGCCAGCGGTAAATCCCGTCACAAAAAGCTCACCAAAGTCATTAACTGCGACATCAGTACCAAAATCTAAATCCCCACTACCTAGCTGTTGCGTCCATTGCAAAAGCCCAGCAGAATCGTATTTGGCTACCCAAGCGTCAAACGACCCCGCATTAAGACCACCTAAATTACTGTTAGTATAACCAGTTAAATAAATGTTATTACTCGAATCGATATCTAAACTAGCTAGATAAGAACCATCATCCCCACTAGTCCCAAACTGTCTGCGCCAAGCTTGAGAGCCATCAGGATTGTATTTTGCGAGCCAGGGGTCGTAAGAACCAGAACTACCTTCTAAATTTCCTGTAGTCCAACCTGTAATGTAGGCACTACCTTCGCTATCGGTTTGGATATCCCAGGCAAACTCTAAACCTTGGTCGCTACTGTTGAACTGTTGAATATTTTGAATTACACCATCATTGCTGAGTTGAGCAAACCAGTAATCGTATTTTAGGATATTAGGGCGAACAGGGTCGGATTCTTGAGTCAGACCTTGTGTCCAGCCTGTAGCATAAACAGTGCCGTCAGGAGCAACATCGACACCATAACTTTCCACAAAAAAGGGATTATCAATGGCGGTAAACCATTGCTGATTGCCATCGCTATCGTATTTAATGACAAAAGAATCATCCTCAACAGTAAAATTAAAAGTCTCGCGGTCAGGGTTATCTTTGATGCCGAGTCCTGATACATAGACATTATTCTCAGCGTCTATATCTACGTCAAAAGAGTTGGTCGAAAAAGCATTAGTTAGGCTCGTACCATACTGTTGCGACCAAATAAGATTACCATTACTGTTAAATTTGGCAACCCAAGCATCCTTGGCTTCTGATTGGGGCGCGGTAAATAAATTACCTTCAGTTGTTCCTGAGAGATAGAAGTTTCCGTCGTTATCGGTAACGATGCCATAAACTTCATCACTAGCATCACTACCAAACTGTCGCGTCCATTGCTCTTTACCCTCGCGGTCATATTTAGCCACCCAAACATCGAGATTACCCCGACTCCCTGCTAGAGAACCGCTGGTATAGCCTGTAACATAAACATTGCCTTGAGAATCTGTAGCCGTACCAGTACTGACATCAATGCCAGGAGTACCAATCTGTCCAATATCTTTAATAGTTTCTTTAGGAGCTTTATCGACATAATCAAAATAGCTTTCGTTTAAATTTATTTCGACTTCAGGAGTGGAAATGATATAGGTAACTAGGTCAATGCGATTTTTTTCTCTTAAAAAGACTGCTTCACCAAAAAACGGTTGCGATACACTTTCTACTTGTAAGCCATTAAGTTCTACCAATAAATAATCTTTGGGAGAACCACTTAACTGGATGGTGTCTTGGGCGGGGTTAAAATCATAAATTAGGGAATAATCGTTTAGACCAAAGAGATTAGTCGGATCGAGTAGTTCAGAGCCAGTAAACTCGCGGTCGTTATAGTAAGCACCGTTAGTATCTCCTAAAACAAAGGTATCCGCGCCGATAGATGGTGGTCCAGTATCGAGTATGCCCAGAGGATTTGTGCCGTCTTGAATAGCAAAAGCGATCGCCAATTCTTCTTCTGTATTATCGAAGAGATCGCCAAACAAAAAATCGACATTTTGACTCTGAAGATTACTAGCTTGGGGGATATATGTCTGTAAATAATCGTTTCCCGCCCGACCAAAAGAAGCTTCAGCTGGGGTGATTTCTCCTCTGACTAAATCGCTGGCAGGAGTCAAAAGAGAGGCAAATACTTCAAATTCATCCATACCTTACTAACCTCACACAAACAAATTATTTTTAGTTACTTAATATTTTTTCTACTCAAAAAAACTGATTTTTTTGATAAATTTTAGCTAGCAAACTACTATCTAAGACATAACATCAAAATCAATTAAATTTTTATGTTATGTATGATTGTAAAATACCATAAAATATATTTTTTTTAAAATAAATGTCGAAGCATAATTGTTTACACCTCGATGATTTGTTAAGTAGTAAGGCAAATTTAATTACACACTTTAGTTCCCCTTTTCCCTTTACCCCTTAACCTTTTCCCTACCTCGACAGAGAAATTAATTTTGCACAGGTACTTATCTCTCTCGACCAGATAATTTATTTTGTAGAATTACTTAGGTTTTGTTTGCCTTCTCATTTAAAAATAAGTTAGAATATACCTCATTTGGCTATACAAAGATTTATTTTGCAAGTTATATTTAAAATTAATCAAGTATAAGAAAACACAATATTTAATTACCAAAGTTAATTGCCAGGTTAAATTAAGCAATATTTTCTAATAATAAATCCCCCACTCTTAAAGCATTAGCAATAATAGTTAAAGAAGGATTTACCGCGGAACTGGAAGGAAAGAAACTACCATCAACTACATAAAGATTCTGTACGTCATGAGTGCGACAATTAGGATTGAGAACTGAAGTTTTAGGGTCTGTACCAAAAACACAAGTCCCACACTGATGCCCCACTCCTTCTAAAGGTATTTTCTGTTGAAAGTGTAAAGAGAATGGTAATAATTGGTTACGGTTTTCAATGGGGGTAATAATTTCTAACCAGCGTTTAATTAGGCGATTATACGCCTCCAGATTATTATTGGTATATTCGAGGAAAATTTTGTCTCCTTTGACTCGCACTCGATTGTTGGATTGGGGTAAATCTTCGCACATCACCCACCAACCGAAAGAATGTTTGGCGATCGCCTCTCGGATAGCTGCGGGAACAAAGGGTAAGCCGTAAGCACCCAGCATATGTTGATCGACATTACTCCAAGAGTGCAGTGCGCCCATAGGATAGTCGAAATCTGGTTCGCCCCAATAAAAATCGTGGATTGCCATGGTTTTAGCGAAAGAGGAGGTATTGAGCTTAGTTGATAAGCCCATAATTACGCCGTTGTTATGACACATATAGTTACGTCCCACCAGATCGGAACTATTAGCTAATCCGTTGGGGTGCTGTTGGTTAGCCGAACGGAGTAATAACACTGCGGAATTAGCAGCACCACAGGCGACAACTACAATATCGGCAGAAAACATCTGTGGCTCGCCGTTAATTTCGGTTTCTACTCCTGTAACTTCTCTTCCCGATGGGCTGGTATGGAGGCAGATCACTTTCGCTTCGGTTTTGAGAGTAATGTTACTGTGGGCGATCGCTGCTGGACGCATACAGTCAAGATCCGCATCGGCTTTAGCATTAAGCATACAGGGAAAAGGATCGCAGGTATCACAGCGGATACAGGCACTCAGATGGCGATTTACTTCATTGAGTTTAATACCCAGAGGTAAATTAAACGGATGTAGGGATTTATCTTTGAGGGCGTAACAGATATCTTGGACATAAGGCTCGTGACTGACGGGAGGATGGGGATACTCAGAATCCGTTGGCGGTTCGGTGGGGTCGAGTCCTCTTTGTCCGTGGGCGTGATAGAGTTTTTCGGCTTCAGTATAGTAAGGGGCGAAATCGGCATATTTGACCGCCCATTCGGGAGAAATTCCCCCAGCATGAACGACCTGTTCAAAATCTCGTTGCCGCATTCTGAGTAAAGCACTACCGTAAACTTTGGTATTCCCGCCGACGTAGTAATGCATTCGAGGTGCGATCGCCTTACCGTTTTTATCGTACCAAACCTCTTTGGTGGCATAGCGTTGCCGTTGGTGAACCTGTTTGGAATCCCAGTTAGCTTTTTCTTGAGGGAGAAAGTTACCCCGTTCTAAAACCAGAATTTTTT
>DAXETX010000382.1:0-2167 GCA_051155735.1 Xenococcaceae cyanobacterium | reverse complement strand
GCTGGCTCGTTAGATAATTCCGAATATCGACGACTAGGTCGCGAAGCAGCAGCTTTTTATAACACCTGGTTTTTAGACCCCGAAGATGGAGCAGTCTATTTTAATGTCCTAGCGGATGGTCTGCCCTATCTGACTGGAGGAAATGAACGAGGTAAAGGTTCTCACTCCATGAGCGGTTATCATTCTTTTGAACTGGCTTATTTATCTTGTGTCTATACAAACCTGCTGATTACCAAACAACCAATGGATTTGTATTTCAAACCGAAGCCAGGTGGATTTCCTGACAATATGCTGCGGGTCGCGCCAGATCTGCTTCCCCCTGGTAGCGTGCGAATTAGCGAAGTCTGGATCGACGAACAGCAATATTTCGATTTTGATGCGGAAAACCTAACTATCCAACTACCATCTTCACAAGATAAGCTCAAAGTTCGGGTTCGAGTTATACCCGCTCGGGTCTTGTTCGATGCAACCGTTCTAGAAGTAACTCAAGATACTGCCAAAATTTTCCTTAGCGGAGTACTAGATGCGTCTGCTGTAGAAATTTTGCAAAAAGCGTTAGAAAAAGCTTTGGCTCAGCGAGTCAAACGTGTTGTATTTTTACTGCAAGACTTGGAATCTATCTCTACTAATGCTTTACGTACTCTAATTTTTGCCAAACAGAAACTAGATAGTGAAGTTGAATTTTATCTAGTTGGTGCTAGAGAATCGGTGAAAAATTGCATTCAGAAGAGTGAATTCTACGAAAGTGTCACCATGCTAGATGAATACGACACGAGCGAGATGCTTGCCAAGAGATAGTAGATCTAAGTTATATAAACTACAAATCAACGTTCCAACTATTGGTGATTCCGAGTCGGCTCGGGAGATCGAAGAAACAATTCTAATTTCCGAACCTGAAGCTAAAGTTGAGGTTGATTTTAAGTCAAAGATAGTAACAATCGAATCTAAGGCTTCAGAAGAAACTTTTAGAGAACTCATCGTTGCTGCTGGTCATGAAATTGACTAACGGTAACAACAGCAATGCGACCCTGCGAATAGAACATCCACCAACGCGGGACTTTATCGCTCTTACGGCAGAGTAATCTCTGACCGCGGAAGGCGGTCAACGCAGGCACCGTCGTTTCACGGCGGTGTAACGTTGACTGCAACACGATATCAAATAAAAGGTGCTAACAATGAATACAAATATTAATCTTTTTTCTCCAGTACAAGTCGGTCCTTACAAGCTTCGCAATCGAATGGTTATGCCTCCAATGACACGTTTGCGAGCTATTGGGACTATTCCGCAACCACTAATGGCAACCTACTACGCTCAACGCACATCAGCAGGACTAATCGGTACAGAGTGTACTATGGTTTCGCCCATGAGCTATGGATATCTCAATTGTCCTGGTATTTATTCCTCAGAACAAATTGAAGGTTGGAAACTGGTGACAGATGCAGTTCATGCTGAAGGAGGTGTAATTTTTCAGCAACTTTGGCACTGTGGAAGGGTTTCTCATCCTTCTCTATTAAATGGAAAACTTCCCGTAGCACCAAGCGCGATCGCAGCAGCGGGTCAACTTCATACTCCCATCGGCAAAGTCCCCATAGAAACTCCCCGCGCTTTAGAAACTGATGAAATTCCAGAAATTGTCGAGCAGTTCCGCCAAGGAGCAGAAAATGCTATGGCAGCAGGCTTTGATGGGATTGAACTTCACGGTGCATTTGGTTACTTAATCGATCAGTTTCTGCAAGATGGCTCTAATCAGCGAAGCGATCGATATGGCGGAGCAGTAGAAAATCGCGCTCGGTTTCTCTTGGAAGTGGTAGAAGCCGTTGCCAGTGTCTGGGGTGACAATCGGGTTGGTGTTAAACTGTCACCCAGCAACACTTTCTATGGGATGTACGACTCTAACCCCCTAGCAACTTTCCAATATATTTTGCAAGCTCTTAATCGGTTTGACTTAGCCTACGTCCACCTAATGGAGCCAAATGAGACAGATTTAGCCAACCGTGAAGTGCTTAATCCTGTCACTCCATTTTTTCGCTCCGTTTATAAGGGTACGCTCATTACTAACGGTGGCTATGACAAAGAAAAAGGAAATGCTATTCTCGCCCAAGGCGATGCAGATCTAGTTTCTTTTGGTAGATTATTTCTTGCCAATCCAGATCTACCGAAGCGTTT
>DAXETX010000381.1:0-8899 GCA_051155735.1 Xenococcaceae cyanobacterium | reverse complement strand
TAAACTTAAGATGTACGTCGATTTTGTAACTTATTTAGTTACAAACACAAACTAAGTAAGTTTCAGTTTGTAAGTTTCTCAGCATTTTTGCCGTGTTATTTTTGACTGCATCTTTGACTTAGGTGTGATATCATTAGAAATTTGGTTTCTAAATTAGCCATGGCACTTAAGGATTAAAAACTGGCAATCCCTAATAGGAAGCGATGGGGAAAGGTAGGTAATACACCTACCATCCGATGGCAACCAACTTTAGAGCGACTTAGCAATCATAGTAAAGTGCAAACTCATGGGGATGAGGACGCAGACGCAACGGATTGACTTCCGCATCTATTTTGTATTCAATCCAGTTTTGGATGAAGTCTTGACTAAACACACCAGAATCAGTCAAGAAAGCATGATCTTTTTGTAGTGCATCTAAAGCACCTTCTAAAGAACCTGGTGTGGAAGGAATTTTGCTCAACTCTTCAGGTGAAAGTTCATAGATATCGACATCTAGAGGGTTTCCAGGATCGATTTCATTTTTAACCCCATCAATACCCGCTAAAAGCATGGCAGAGAAACCAAGATAAGGATTAGAAGAAGGGTCTGGGCAACGAAATTCAAAGCGTTTGGCTTTCGGATTGCTGCCTGTGAGGGGAATTCTGACCGAAGCGGAGCGATTTCCTTGAGAGTAGGCTAAGTTTACTGGTGCTTCAAAACCAGGAACTAGACGCTTATAAGAATTAGCAGCGGGGTTAGTAAATGCCAAAATTGCAGGAGCATGCTTGAGGATACCACCAATAAAGTAAAGCGCAGTTTGACTCAAATCTGCATAGCCATCACCAAAGAACAGCGGTTGCCCACCTTTCCAAACTGACATATGGGTATGCATCCCAGTTCCATTGTCATTAAACAAAGGTTTGGGCATAAAAGTAGCAGTTTTACCGTATTTTTTGGCTACGTTCTTCACTATGTATTTGTAAATCAAGACATAGTCAGCAGCAGCAACCAAATCGGAAAATTTAATTCCTAATTCGCACTGTCCACCAGAAGCAACTTCATGGTGATGTTTTTCGATAGGAACACCGCATTTAGCCATAGTTAGCAGCATTTCGCTACGAATATCTTGCAAGGTATCAGAAGGAGAGACAGGAAAATAACCGCGCTTGTGGTCAATTTTGTAGCCCAAATTGCCTGTAGCTTCGCTCATGCCAGAATTCCAAATTCCTTCTGCTGAGTCGATATGGTAAAAACCTTCATACTCAGATTGAGCAAAACGAATATCGTCAAAAATAAAAAATTCTGGCTCAGGTCCACAATAGACGGTATCACCAATACCAGTGCTTTGAAGATACTCTACAGCTTTTTGTGCCAAAGACCGTGGATCTCGGTCATACCATTCGCCAGTACGAGGTTCTTTAATCGAACAAATCATACTCAAAGTAGGCGTTTCCATGAAAGGATCGATCCAAGCAGTTTTTGGGTCAGGAACCATTGACATATCAGAAGCATTAATGGCTTTCCAGCCTCTAATACTAGAGCCGTCAAAAGCGACCCCGTCATTAAAAGCATCCTGATCGATTAAACTGCGATGAAAAGTACAGTGTTGCCAAATCCCAAATAGATCGATGAATTTGAGGTCAATTAATTCTATATTCTCGTCTTGAATCATTTTCAAAACTTCTTGGGAAGTCTCAGGCATAAATTGCTCCTTGAATACCGAGGTTAATTTTATTGATTAGACTCGCATCATCCTAAAGAATAGGGATGCATCGATTTTGTCGCAACGACTACAGAATTATCATGTGTCTTTTAAGTTAGGATCGATAAATTTTACAAAAATGCGCTGTGTTTAACAAAAAGCTTAATATTTCGCTAAAAATTTAAATTTTTGCAAATTTTTGAGTATTTAGTTCGATCTTGGTCTATTTTTTGCCGAAAAACTTAGAATTTTGCTGATAAAATGTGTTTTAAAATTTCTGCAACTTGTTCGGGATACTCTACCATAGCTAGATGTCCACAATCGGCAATTTCATAAACATTTCCTTCGGCAGTATCAAACAGTGGATGAAAACTCGCTAAATGATTAACATACTTAGATTCCATAACGCGATCTTTCGCTCCTGCAATAAAATAAACTGGTTGTTGCAGACGCACTACTAACTGTGGTAATTGGTGAATTTCGGCTTCGGTGGTTGAATCGAGTAATGAACCTAAAGCAGCTGGGGCATCAGCACTAATAAAATCACGAATTCTTTGACGACCCCATTGTAGAGATAGAGGGCGACATACCATCATCCGCGAAAAAATAACCTCTAAACCTGGGATGTAAGTTAGCCAAGGAGGACGAAATTTGACTAATTGTTTACCAGCAGTCCGAAATTTTTCAAATTCTTCTTTGAGATAAATGCCTCCACCTGAATTGATACAGATTACGCCTTGGACGACCTCAGCGCAAAAATTAGCCGTCCATAAAGCAATACTTCCTCCGAGAGAGTGACCGATTAGCCAAGCTTTTTCAATGCCTAGTTCTTGTAATAAAACTTTTAGGTCTTGGGCATAAGAAGCCAGACTGTAATCGGTGACAGAAGGGATTGTGTCAGAGTGAGAATTGCCAAATCCTCTAAGATCGTAAATCAAACATTGATAGTGAGACTGAAGCAGTGAAACCAAAGGCTGCCAATAATGATGGCTGAGAAGCCAACCATGAATAAAAACTAGTACGGGACGTCGCGAATTGGCAGCAGGAGAGGTTAATTGATAATAATGGAGCGTTCCCGATATATTTATTGATGGCATACCCTCATTGTATCATTTAGTGTTTCTAAGACTGCGGTTGAATCGATGGGGAAATCGATTAATCAATTCTTGATAAATTATCAGGGAAATTAATAATGACAGAAAATCTTTCTGCAACTAAAAGGGCTTTACTTGCTCTTAAACAAATGCAAGATCAATTATCTGCCTGGGAAGAAACTAGGCGATCGCCAATTGCCATTGTTGGTTTGGGTTGTCGGTTTCCAGGCGGGGCTGATAGTCCAGATCGCTTTTGGCAATTACTACAAGCTCGCCAAAATGCTATTGAACTAGTGCCTACTAGCAGGTGGCAAAATGCGACTAATTCTCCTTGTCTTAATTATGGGGGTTTTGTGCCTCATCTCCAAGAGTTTGATGCGCAGTTTTTTCGCATTGCACCTAAAGAAGCTTTAAGCCTCGATCCGCAGCAACGATTACTCTTAGAAGTGAGTTGGGAAGCTCTAGAATACGCTGCGATCGCCCCTGAGAGTTTACCAAATACGGCGACAGGAGTTTTTATCGGGATTTGTGGCATTGACTATTGGCATCAACTACTGAATCAAAAACCAGAAAATCTTGATGCTTACTTGGCGACGGGAAATACTCACAGCACCGCAGCAGGACGTTTATCCTATCTTTTGGGGTTGACAGGAATTAGTTTAGCTGTGGATACGGCTTGTTCTTCTTCGTTGGTAGCGGTACATCTGGCAGTAAAAAGTTTACGAGAGCAAGAATGTGATTTGGCGATTGTCGGAGGCGTTAACCGGATTATCGAGCCTAAAATTAGTCTCAATTTTACCGCAGCCAAAATGCTATCTACTACGGGCAAATGCCAGAGTTTTGCTGCGGGGGCTGATGGCTTTGTGCGGTCTGAAGGCTGTGGCGTGGTAATTCTGAAGCGGTTAAAAGATGCAGTAGCAGCTAGAGATAATATCTTAGGGGTAATTTACGGTTCGGCGGTCAATCAGGATGGACGGACTAGTAGCTTAACCGCCCCTAAAGGTTTGGCTCAACAAAATGTGATTCGTCAAGCACTCCGCAATAGTAACATTCAGCTAGCACAAATTGACTATGTCGAGGCTCATGGCACGGGAACAGCTTTGGGCGATCCGATTGAGGCAAATGCTTTGGGAGAAGTGTTTCAAGAAGTTAAAAGTGCTGACCAGCCTTTAATTATTGGTTCGGTTAAAACTAACATTGGTCATACTGAAGCTGCTGCGGGGATGGCTGGTTTAATCAAAGTTATTTTGGCACTGCAACATCAAACAATTCCGGCAAATTTACATTTTACCCAACCTAATCCCCAGATCGATTGGGCAAATTTACCTTTAAAAGTAGCGAGCGAGAATATGCCGTGGTTAAAGACTACTAAGCCTCGGCTCGCTGGTGTTAGTGCTTTTGGTTTTAGTGGTACTAATGCTCATCTTATTGTTGGCGATCCCCTGGCTACGGAGTCATCAAAAACCGCAATCATCGAGTCACAACCGCAATGGTATCTCTTACCTCTCTCGGCGCGTAGTCAACCAGCTTTGAGAGATTTAGCCCAAAGTTATCATGATTTTATTCGAGAAAACACCGATTTAGCCTTAGAGGATCTTTGTTATACAGCCAGGATTGGGCGATCGCATTTTGCCTATCGCTTAGGGATTGTCGCAGTTTCTCTGACCGACTTACAAGCCAAACTTGCTCGCTTTCTCCAGGGTAATCAAGAAGTTGCTGGTGTGTTCACAGGAAAAGTTACCGCTCAAACCGTGGCTACCAAGCCTGTTGAACCGATGCAGAGTATCTTAAGCGAAAAAACTGGGAACGAATTGGGTCAACTTTATGTCTCAGGAGCAAACATTGCTTTGAACAAGCTTGAGCCAGCAAATTCTGGCAAAAAAATCCCTTTGCCGACTTATCCTTTCCAAAGAAAAATCTGCTGGATTGACAAGGATTGCTAGAATTGGCAATGGCTTTTTCCCTAAAACTTTTACTAGTTTTTTAACTAATGACTTTAGCAACTGAGTTTAAAAAATCTCGTTGGTTAATGGCAATCCTCGGTGGAGCGATCGCTTTAAACTTATTTACGTCCCAAGCTACGGCAAAATTATTTAATGGTCCTGTAGATCGGCTTCCTGTCCTAGAAAGAGCAGCACTCCGAGAAGGAAAAGCGATTTTAATTGGGGAAAATGGACAATACACTTGTCGCATTTTAGTCAATGGTTCAGTGGAAACCGCTTGGCAAGTGTTAACCGACTATAATAATTTCGCGGATTTTTTGCCCAGTGTCGAAAATAGTCAACTATTAGAACAAAACGGCGATCGCAAAGTTTTTGAACAAATTAATCAAATCAAAACTTTGATCTTTACCACTAAATCTAGAGTCCGTATTGCCGTTACTGAGTCTTATCCTCAAAAGATCGATTTTCAATCGGTTGAAGGGGATTTAGATACTTTAGACGGCAAATGGTTACTCGAACCAGTATCCCCCACTTCTAGCGCGCCACCAAACCAAGTGCTAATTACCCACCAAGTTAAGGTAGCGCCAAGCTCTACCCCTAGCCTGAGCATTTTTTACAATATCTACGAAGATACTTTAGAAGCAACTCTAGTTGCCATTAAACAAGAAGTGGAAACCCGCTCTTTAGAGGGGAATTAATCAAATTTCGGTTTTGAGCTACGATTAGAAATTGTGCTTATGACAAAAAATCTATGTTAAAAAATGACCGCTGGATTATCGAGAAAGCTAAACAGGGAATGATTGAGCCGTTTGAACCTGCTTTAGTGCGTAAAATTGAATTGCCCGATAAAACCTTAAGAAAAGTTTTGAGTTACGGTTCTTCATCGTTTGGTTACGATATTCGTCTTAGCCCGAAAGAATTTTTGATTTTTCGGCATATTCCTGGTACTGTGGTCGATCCGAAAAATTTTAATCCTGATAATCTCGAATCTGTACCTTTGCACCATGATGACAATGGGGATTTTTTTATTATTCCTGCTCATTCTTATGGATTAGGTGTAGCCCTAGAAAGGTTGGATGTTCCACCAAATATCACTATTATTTGCCTTGGTAAATCAACTTATGCTAGATGCTCGATCATACTCAATGCTACACCAGCAGAAGCTTGTTGGCGGGGAAATTTGACCTTAGAACTAAGTAATAGCTCTAGTGCGGATTGTCGGGTTTATGCTAATGAAGGTATTGCGCAACTGCTGTTCTTTGAAGGAGAACCCTGCGATGTTACCTATGAAGATCGGGCGGGAAAATATCAAGATCAGCCTCATCAAGTAGTACTGCCACGAGTTTAGAGATTGGAGAGACGTTATAAACGTCTCTAATTATGGCTCAGTTTCTGAAGGCTCTAGCTGCTGTAAAAGCTCTTTTAGCTGTTGTTGATAGCGACCATATTCTGACCAATTACCTTGACGCAGTGCTGATTCTGACTGATTAAAGGTTTCGATTGCTTGCTCGATCAGATTAGAATCAGCTTCTACAGGAGTAGCGGACTCTGCCACTGGCGGTTTCTCGTTACCAAAAATGGCGACTAAAGATTGTTCGAGAGTGGGATACATAACTACTTCTTTATCGTAAGCGACAATAACCCTTCTTAACTCTGGCAATTCTCCTTGTTCGGCACGTAAATAAACTGGTTCGATATAAAGCAAAGCCCCATTAATCGGAATTACTAAGAGATCACCGCGAATTACTCTCGATCCCTTCTGACTCCAGAGGGTTAACTGTTGGGAAATTTCGGGATTTTGGTCGATGCGGGCTTCTATTTGGAATGGACCATAAATTAGTTTTTGCTTGGGAAATTCGTATAGCAACAGCTTACCGTAGTTTTCGCCATCAGAACGGGCTGCCATCCAAGCGATCATATTATCTTTGTTGACTGGTGTAAATGGCAGAATCAGGGCAAATTCTTCTTGGGATTCCCCTGGCAGATTCATAATCTGATAGTAAGGTTCTATGGGTTGCTGATTACCTTCATAATTTTCCGTAGCAAAACGCCATAAGTCTTCACGGTTATAAAAGACTTGAGGATCATTCATGTGATAGGACAAATACATCTGTGCCTGAATTTTGAACAGATCGAGGGGATAACGAAAATGATCTCTGACTTGGGGCGGAATAGTTTCTTGACTGATAAAAAGATTGGGAAAGATTTTGCGGTAAGTAGCCAGAACTGGGTCGGTGTCATCGACTACAAAAAACTGCATTGTGCCGTCTTTGGCATCGACTAGAACTTTAACAGAATTGCGAATATAGTTGATTCTTTGATTAGCAATTAACTCCGTGGCATTTTGATTAGCTACAGGTTCGGAATAGGGAAAGCGATCGCTGGTAGTATAAGCATCAATAATCCACTGCAATTTGCCATCAATTACAGCAATATAAGGATCGCGGTCGAACTGCAAAAAGGGTGCTATGTGGCTAACCCGTTTCCGAATTTGCCGATAGTAGTGAATGCGGGATTGATCGGTAAAGTAGTTAGAAATTAGAATCTTGAGGCTACCGAGATCGTAAGCATAAGCTAGTCTGTGCCAAAAAGTCGGCATCGCAACACCACCAGGTCCTTCATATTTAGTAAAAGCATTGGTGTCGCCTTGAGGATAGTCGAACTCTGGGGTATTAGCCCCCGTAAAAATGTAGCGATCGCTTTCTTCGCCATAATAAATAGCTGGTTCGGTAACTTCTAAGTCAATCTCAGAAACAGGAGGAATATTCTTAATAAAGAGAACTGGTAAACCATCAGGCGTAACTAGATTTACAGGACTCATTACTACGCCGTAACCATGAGTATATTTCAGACGCTGATTGACCCAAGTTTGGGCTGGTTCGGGAACTCGTTCGTAGGATAGTTCCCTAGAAGATAGCATTACTTGGCGGTAATTGCCCTCAATAGTGTAGCGGTCAATATCGACATCGTTGAATCGATAATAGGGACGAATTTCTTGTAGTTGACGGTAAGTACTCAGAAGTGGTCGGTAGTCCCACAGACGAATATTCTGAATTGTTCCTTGGTCTTGGGTGAGAACCTCTCTAGTTAATTGGGCAGTAACATCATAATCTTTGGCATTAATCTCCGCTAGATCGTAAGCTTGTCGCGTAAATTCTAAGTTGTGTTTGATGTAAGGTAATTCTTTATCTAGTTCGTTAGGTTCAACAATAAACCGCTGCTGCAACTCAGGTGCAACGCCATTAACTAAAAATAAAATCACAAAGTACAAGACAATGCCATAAAATGGCAGCTTATTGCGCCGTGACCAAACCGCCCAGATCAAAAAGAACCCCAAAATTAAGGCTACAATACTCATTACCCAGTAGGCTAATAGTCGGGCGTGAGTATCAGTGTAGCCAGCACCCCAAACTACACCTTCAGCAGAATAAAGTAGGTCATAACGCTTTAACCAAAAATCCACCGCTATCATTACGGCGATCGCAGCTAAGAGCAAAGTCAGATGAGTTTTTTGCTGTCCTTGAACTTGATTTTGCCACTGGCGTTCTAACCGCAGTTTTTGTCCTGCCAAATCTAAACTAACTAAACCTTTTAACAAATAAACTGCTGCTGCTGCAATCAGACCCGATAACAGTAAAATAAATAACCAACTTTGTAATCCTTCGTAAAAAGGCAGTCGGAACAGATAAAATCCGATATCCCGTCCATAAATTGGATCGGCGCTGTTAAACTCTGTCGCTTTAAAAAACTTTAAACTAGTTTCCCAAAACTTAGCACTGGTACTAGCTGCACTCAACGCTACGATAAACATCAAAACGGAAGCTGCCAAATTTGAGATAGTTTTATTATGGGGTTCTAGTTCACTACCTCGAAAAAAGCTAAAAGCGCGATCGCGGGTAAATCGTAAGGCTAACCCATAATTTAACCACAGAAATAGACCATAGATAGCAAAAGTAACCACCCAGATACCAATTTGCCAAGTAATTCTTGTCCAAAAAACCTCGGTAAAACCTACAGCATCAAACCACCACGATTCAGTGAGAAGATGAACCAGAGTGGACATCAGGGTTAAACCGATTATTCCAATTAGAATGAGTGCAACAAGAACTTTTTGGCGCAATCGCATATTTTAGTGCTGAGTAACTGTCTGATTTTATTGTAAGATTCAGAGCGCATCTAAC
>DAXETX010000380.1:0-8414 GCA_051155735.1 Xenococcaceae cyanobacterium | reverse complement strand
GTGTGCGGGAATTGGTAGCCCTGGAACGTTAAAAGAAGTATTACGAGGTTATACAGGCGATCGCACAGCCCCGCAACTAATTGATGATGAGACAGTAATTAAGGAAACAAATTCTTCTGAGTCTCCTACGGATGAAGCCAGAGAAATACTGCCAGATTGGGCTTTTCTCGCTCCTGGTAATTGAATTGGTGGCACTTGATACCGTTTGGGTAAAATTAACAGTGATTGTGGTAGTGTCAGCTTTTGACAAGCATTAAATAGACCAAAAGGATCGGGGCGAGCGATCATAACGCCTGTAAGTCTGACTAGTCCTCGGTGTGAAGGTTCTAACTCGATCATGACTCTAGTTTTACCTTGAGCTTCAATTGCGGGAATATTTACGGTTTTAGTAGTTGCTCTTTGACGGCGAGCCACCAATTTTAGCCAATGGTAATAGAGAACGCTAAGAGAAGCAAAACGAGGCTTACGGGGAAGAGAACGGAAAAATACCTTGAATTCTGCCCAACTAGGTCGTGGATCGGCAAAATTTTCCCGAATTTTTAAGCCAACTTGGGGTTTATTAGTCCGATTATGAACCGTAATCCCATATTGCAACTTAACTCCGACAGTGCCAAATCGTGGTAGAATCCGAGTTACGCTTAGGCGATCGCGAAAACGGAAACTATACAGTATGGCAATAATCAAAACTGAAATTAAAAATGCCACTATCTGATACGCCATAGTCCGTTTCGTATCGATCCCGACAATGCCAGCAACACCTAAAAAAACTAAAAAGCCGATGCCACTAGTGGTAAATCTGCGAGTGAACCATTGTTTGACATTGTAGGTAAAACAAAAAAGCCGATGGGGTAAAGGTTTCATCTTTGCTCAAGAACAACCATGATAAATCTTTTGGAGTTTCCATCTTGGCATAAGATTTAGGATAAGGAGGTAGGCACAATTAAGTTAAAGATGATGTGAAGTAGTGGAGTGGTGGGGTAGTGGGGTATTGAGAGCCGACAAACAATAAATAATAAATAAAATTTTCTAGAAGCTTATTACTTACTATTTTTATATAACTCTTTAAACTTTCTTTGCTGTACTTTATGATCCACAATAGGTTGAGGATAATTATAACTATGACGATCTAATTCAGGAATTTTTCCTGTTACTAATTGTTCGGTATCTAAAGAACTTAAATCGGGTAGCCATTGACGGATATATTCAGCTTCAGGATCGAATTTTTTGGCTTGAGAAGCAGGATTAAAAATGCGTAAGGGTTTAGGATCCATACCGCTAGAAGCACTCCATTGCCAACCACCATTATTAGCAGCAAGATCGCCATCATATAGCTTTTGCATAAAATATTTTTCACCCCAACGCCAGTCAATAATTAAGTCTTTAGTTAAAAAACTAGCAACGATCATGCGACAACGATTGTGCATCCATCCGATTTCATTTAATTGCTGCATCGCAGCATCGACAATGGGATATCCTGTTTTACCTTCACACCAAGCTTGAAAATAATCTTCGTTATTATCCCAGGGAAATTCTTTAAATTCTTCTCGATATGCACCTTGAGCTAATTCAGGAAAAAAGTATAAACAATGTTGATAAAATTCGCGCCAAGCCAACTCTTTTTGCCAAGTAATAATGTTATTTCTCGCTTCATCACTACGGCAATTTTCTAGTACCTCTACCGTAGCTTGCCAAATAGTCCGAATGCCAATTGCCCCAAATTTGATGGCTGCACTAAGTCGGGATGTGCCATCAACCCAAGGATAATCTCGCTGTTCGTCATATTCAACAATAGCGCGATCGCAAAACTCGGCTAATCTTTCTTGGGCTGCGGTTGTTCCTGGTTCTAACAGTAAAGAACTCTCCCAAGTAAATCCTAAATCTTTAGCTGTGGGTAAATCAATCACTCCTGCGGTTTTAGCCAGTTCTAATGCTGCACTATCTAAACCTTCCAAGTCACTAATAGTTGCAGCAGGATCGGCTTTTTCTTGATTGCTCCAGTTCCGCCAAAAAGGAGTATAAACTTTGTAAGGAGCGTCAGATTGGGTTAAAACTTTTCCTGGATGATGTAATAACTGATCCCAAAAATTCTCAACAGCAATGCCAATTTCTTGTAAAGCTTCTTTTACAGCAGAGTCGCGTTTTTTGGCATAAGGTTCAATATCTAAATTCCAATATACGGCTTTGACTTGTAGTGTTTCTGCTAGGGCGGGAATAATCTGAGACGGTTTCCCTTGCACAATTAGTAACTGACTACCTGACTCCCTATAAGATTGCTGCAACTCTTCTAAACAGCCGATCAGATACTTAACTCTGGCTGGTGCGACATCATCTCGCTGCAAAATTTCACTATCTAAGCAAAATATCCCGACTACTTGCGGTGTTTGTTCCCTGGCTGCTGCTAATCCTACATTATCAGTAAGACGCAAGTCACGACGATGCCAAAACAAAATGCGATCGGACATATTACTTAACTCAGTTAGTCTTATGGGGTTCTCTTGCGATCCTACTATGTTTTAGTTCTTTTGCACTATCTTAACTTGAACCAGTAAATAAATTTCTCTTATAAAGTCAGTCGGTTTAAACCGACTAATAATTAAAGACTTAGTCTATTTCAATAGACTTTTAGTTTGAGACATAAGATTTATCTTATGGCGATCTTTAATGATCGAGCTAACTTTGACGAGCTTGTTTCACCATCTTAATCAAAGTTTGATGGGCATCTTCAGAGTCAGCTAAAGTATGATCGAAAGTAATTCTAATCGGAATAGTTTCTCCTTTTACCTGTGCCGTCAAGTTCATTCCTTCAGGATCGATTGAAACCATCTGGGCTGTTTCGGTTTCAGGAGAATTGCCAAATACTTTAGCGTATAAGGCGATCGCCTCTTGGTGATCTTGATTCATATGTTTACAGATGCGATCGCTGATAGTCGGGGTAATTATTTCAGACATAATGGCAAATTAAGCTTACGAGAAATCAAAAATAGTATATAAAATTTGCGAGGATTGCCACAATGATTCTGGACTCAAGACAAAAGCGCGATATAATGGTAAATTGTGTCGAATTAAAACTGAATTTATGCCCAAGCTTAAAACTAAAAAATCTGCTGCTAAACGCTTTCGCGTTACTGGTAGTGGCAAGAAAATCATGCGTCGTAAAGCTTTTAAAAATCACCTCCTAGAACGTAAAAGCAAAGAACGCACTCGCCGTCGCTTATCGAATATTGCTGTAGTACATGAAAGCGACGAAGCTAATGTGCGTCTAATGTTGCCTTATATGTAGGCAGAAAAATTTTGAGTTGTTAAATTATATACCAATAAATTTTCGTAATTATGACCAGAGTTAAAAGAGGTAACGTTGCGCGCAAACGGCGCAAAAAAATTCTTAAACTAGCTAAAGGCTTCCGTGGTTCTCATTCTAAGCTATTTCGTACCGCGAATCAGCAGGTGATGAAAGCCTTACGCAATGCTTATCGCGATCGCCGTAAACGCAAACGGGATTTTCGTCGTCTGTGGATCACTCGGATCAATGCTGCTGCGCGTCAACATGGCTTGAGCTATAGTCAGCTAACAGGTCAACTTAAAAAAGCCAATGTGGGTTTAAATCGTAAAATGCTAGCACAACTGGCAATGGTCGATCCCCAAGCTTTTACCAAAGTTGTTGAAGTCGCTAAACAAGCCAATTAACTAATCATTAAGCTATGTTCCAAGAATGACTCGGTTTCTCTAAGCCGAGTTAGATTTTTTTAGAGTTGCTGAGAGAGTTCTCTAAAGCGATCGCCTCGATGCTCAAAACTCAAATACTGATCGAAACTGGCACAAGCAGGAGATAATAAAACAACCGCAGCAGCTTTTTCTCTAGCTAAATCGACACTTCTCGTAACAGCATTTTCTAGAGTCTCAGTAATTTCCCATTCCTCATAACCAGATTCTTGTAACCTTTGAGCAAAAACAGGTGCAGCGTTGCCAATAAGTAATACCGCTACCGCTTTAGCTTTAATTTGCTCGATCCAAGCCCTATCGTCTCCAGCTTTCGCTTCTCCTCCTGCGATCAAAATTACAGGAGATTTTACCGCAACCAAACCAACTTCTGCTGCATCATAATTAGTGGCTTTGCTATCGTTGATATAGTCAACCCCTTGATAAGTACAAATATACTCTAAGCGGTGGGGAACACCAGAAAAAGTTGCCACAGCAGAGGCGATATATTTTGATTCAATTCCTGCTAAGCTTGCTGCTGCGATCGCCAATAACAGATTTTGTTGATTATGCAACCCAGGCATTTTAAACAAAGAAATTGGTAAAATTAATTCACCAAAAGCTACCACCCAACCAGCTTCTAGATAAACTCCTTTTGTGGTGTCACACAATAGCTTTTCTTTCCCGCCAATACTTGTCCAATAAGCATCTTGCCATTCTTTAGCACCAGTTTGATGCAAGTAAGGATCGTCCCCATTAAAAATCTGTTGACGACTGCGACGCAATAAAGAAGCTTTGATTTGATAATAATTAGCTAAAGTATAATGGCGACTCAAATGATCGGGAGTAAAAGTAGTCCATACCCCAATCTGGGGTTGAATTTCAGCAGCAGATTCGATCTGATAACTACTCAACTCAGCAATAATCCAATCCAATTGCGCCTCAGAATTAAGCTGATTAAGCGCTAATTCGCAAGCAGCATAACCATTATTACCACAAGCTGGTGCATTGAACCCCGCAGCCTGAAAGATAGCAGCAGTTAAAGCTGTCGTGGTAGTTTTACCATTAGTTCCAGTGATTCCCACCCAAGGAATATGTTGTAGATAACGCCAAGCCAATTCAATTTCGCCAATTGTATCAATACCTTGCTCTCTAGCTGCTACCAATCGAGGAATATCCCAAGGTACACCAGGACTAACTACTATCAGATCGAAACTGAAATTAGTTTCTCGATCAGGTGGATCAGTCACTCTGTTACCAAATTGGACTTTAATTTTGTTTTGCGCTAAATCTTGAAGGGATTTTTGTATTTCTAATGCATTAGAACGAGATAAAATTTGCGCTTCTGTGGCAGCATCACTTAAAGTTACATCCCAACCATCTTGCTTTAGCAGTTTTGCAGCAGCAATTCCCGATCTGCCTAATCCAATAACCTCAGCATATCCCATATTCGATCGACACAAGTATTTAAACCCTTAATCAAGCTAAATTATTAAACAACTTTTGACGAGGCTGACCAACTCCTGCTAGCAGGAGTTGGTCAGCCTCTTTTTTTAGTACTGACTTATCTATTGAAAAATAACTAAGCAGCTAAGACAAAATCTACTTCATCTGTCCCTTCAGTTTCTCCTTGTCCTGAAACTAACTGTTCGCCATTAACCTCAATTGCGAAAGCAGTTCCGTCTAAACTGAGATTGTAATCAGTAACATCTTCTGTATAACCAACACTAGCAACCATTTCACGACCAGCATCGGTATATTTAAACGCTAACATTTGATTTTTATCTTTTTTCTTATCTTGCGCCCAAATCACCATATATTGCTCTCCTTGAAACTCAAAGATTTTGGGAGGACGTGTCGGAACATAGCGACCAGGATCACCAAAACTCTTATCCAAAAAGTCTTGTACTGATTCTGGTTTTACTGTGGCATAAGCAACTTCATCGGGTGCTGTTGCTTCAGCATCACCCTTGGCTTGATCTACCACTTCTTCTTTATCACGATTACGAAAATAATCTACTGCTTTTTTAGTGCCAATTGCACCGACAGCAGCAATTCCAGCACCAATCAAAATATTGCGTAGTTTACTCATGGTTGCTCCCCAAAAATTTAATAAAAACTAGCTTCAGTTACTAGTTAAGCAGCATTACTGCTTTTCAATGAATCATTTTGAGTATTTTTTAACAGTTAGAGTTTATGAGATTAGTTCTTTTGTTTTGCATCGTAGTTTAGAATAGTTATAGGTATAAAATGCGACTTAAATAAACTTAACAAGTATTCACTTTTTGTGATTATATTTGATAAATTTTAATATAGTGCAATTATCCGCAATACTAATATAGGGAGCAACCAACTATGGGTAAGAACGACTTTTTTTTAGAGCCAGATGACGCTCAAACTCTAGGTGATATTAGTTACATGAGAAAATCCGTTAGAGTCAGAAGAACTTTTCCGAAAACTCTCAAAAACAAAGATGGCTTTGCGGTAGAAAAACAAGTTTCAGCGATGGAAGATGTTTCTTTCTCCGACAGCAACGGTGGATTCAAATCTCAGACCAACAACTTCAGCAATAATGGCACAAATTCTGCCAATTCTGAAGTTAATAACGCCAGTTTTTCGGGAAACTCTAGCTTTAGTCAGCCAACCCCAAGTTCCGAACAGCGTCGTAAAACCGACACTACTATGGATACATTTTTGAACATGGCTCGCAACATCAGAAAAAAACGCTAGTTTAAACCAGAAAAACCAGCGGATTTTATTTTGAGTCTTTAATTTAATCATTGATTACTGGGTAGTAAAATTTTTTGCTGACCCAGTATTTTTTTGTCAGTCAATACGATATTAAAAGACATAGCTATCCTCAAAATCCTAGGTTATATTAGCGATAGCTCAATTGATCGCTTGTTTCTAAGAATTTGATGACCTATAGCCTCAGAATTGCTGATATTCCTCCTACTGAACGTCCTAGAGAAAGATTACTAGAAATAGGTGTTAAAAATCTTACGACAGCGGAACTTTTAGCGATTCTCCTGAGTACGGGTCAAGGTAAAGGAAAACTCTCAGCCATCGGATTAGGACAACACATCTTGACTCAGCTAAGTCAGCACCAAAGAAATCCCCTCGACACCTTACGGGAAGTTGCGCCCCAAGAATTAATGCAAATTCCAGGTATTGGTCCTGCTAAAGCAGCTACGATTATCGCTGCTGTAGAATTGGGCAAAAGAACCTTTCAATTTCGCCCCAATCAACGAGCTTTAATTGATAGCCCCAATGCTGCTGCTGCTGCTTTGAGTCACGACTTGATGTGGCAACAGCAAGAAAGATTTGCCATCTTAATGCTTGATGTCCAAAATTGTTTGATCGGAACTCAAGTTATTACTATTGGAACAGCTACAGAAACCTTAGTGCATCCTAGAGAAATATTTAGAGAGTCGATTAAACAAGGCGCGACAAAGCTGATTGTCGCCCATAACCATCCTTCAGGCAATTTACAACCTTCCCAAGCAGATATTGAACTAACTCAGCAGCTATTGCAAGGAGCGCAATATTTAGATATTCCGATCTTAGACCACCTTATTTTGGGTAATGGCAATCATAGTAGTCTCAGACAAGGAGAATATGTCTATTTGTGGCAAAATAGCCCATAAAAGGTGATACTCCTACACTGATTCAGTAGAATACAGTGTAGGCTTCTTCGTGCCAGACAAGACAGAAAGAACTTGCTTCAAGGTACTGTTAGTAGTAGATTTAGTCACTACTGGATTTCCTTTACGCCGTTTTATAGTTGGGAAAGTATCCAGCCCAACTCTTTTGATATTTATTCCCGCAGATATATCACGGTCTACCAAAAGATTATATTCTTCATCCCAATATTCCCGAATGCTGCAATCAGTAAAGACAAACTCGTCTTTGTATGGGAGTAATTGAGATGTATATTGTGGATCAACAGGGATCACCAAAGCACCAGCTTTTTCAGCTTTGAACTTCAGTATGTTGAAAAACTGACCGAATGCAGCGTCAGACCATGACTTATTAAGTCCCGATTTGGCTGATTGTCCATTGGGCAAAAACCTACCCGTTTCATCAGTTTTTGCTTTATTCTTTTGACTCAACCCCGCAAGATTGAGTTTTTCATGAAAGAAAACTTTTTTGCCCGTATTGAAGAGTGCTTGGGCGGTATTGTAGGCGTGGTCGCGTCTAGCTCTAGCTATTTGTTGATGCAGTTTGCCTTCTTTTTTAGCTAGTTTGCGACGAGATTTGCTACCTCGTTTCTTGGTAGATTTACGCTTTGATATAGACGCTAGTTTATCTTGAGATTTCCGAAATGATTTTAAACTAGGTAATTTGAACCCTTCGCTAGTAGCCAGGTAATCACCCTCATGAAGAACAGCGTCCATACCTAACGAATTATCCCAAGTAGGAGTAATTTCAGGTTTAAAGTCTGGAATAGAAATATCTTGCAATCTCAAGTTGATGTACCAACCATCAGCTTTTTTGATTATTTGGGCTTGTTTGAGTATTGCGCCATTAGGTAATGGTCTATGATGACGAACTTTGATAGCACCAAGCTTGGGCAAAACAACATACAACCACTTCCCACTTATAGAACCCATTTGAGATCTAATTAAGCGCAAGCCGTTTAAGTAGAAGTCGAATAAAACAAAGATTAATTTTAGCTGTAGCATGACTCAAAGTACGTTCAAAATTCTTGACTAAGC
>DAXETX010000379.1:0-12243 GCA_051155735.1 Xenococcaceae cyanobacterium | reverse complement strand
TTTTAAAGCATCAATATTTTCATTGATAAATATTAATTTTTTTACAGGAATAATCATTGCAGCAATATCCCCTTGACTATCTGCTGGGATGTTTTCCCACATAATATCTAATTTTAAATAATCGGCGATCGCTTCTGCCATACATTCGACGGGAATACGCCTTTTACGACTTTGCTCTACTTCTACTCGTAGCTTAGTCGCCATAGTTTCTAAATTCCCTTTAGAATAGTTTTTGTAAGGTTTAATTACATCCAAGTTTATTCTTCCTCATCTCGATCTTTTTGAGCATCTCGAAAAACTTTTTTGGCAAACTTAGGACTATTTTGGAGACGACGCAATAACACTGGCATTTCTTGATATTGCTTGATTAAATTGCGGAAGATTGCTGTATCTTCAGGATCGATTCTTCCTGCTAATTGAGTTAATTCTGGTTCATCTAAATCGAGATGAGTGGCTAGTGATTTAATTACCTCATTACTAGGGGGATAGTCTGCATGATCGTTTTCTAGTTTAGATAAGTAGGTAAAGTTGACACCAATTAACTTGGCTAGCTCTCTTTGAGTGTATTCTTTATCTCGACGAGCTTGACGAATTAGCTTCCCAAACGTTTTCTTCTTCACTTTTTTGTTTAACCTAATGAAAAAATTATAAATTAGTTGATTGATTTAGTCAAGCAATGCTATGGTGTTGTTTAGTATATTGATTGATTTAGTCAAGCAATATCGAGCCAGTAGTAACCGCTATGCAATCTGAGTTAGAACAACTCACAATTTATAATCTAAAAACAACTTTTAGGTATGGGTAAGTTTTGGAGATATTACGTTAGCTATAGTATTTGGTCGCAAACAGCACCAGCTATCGGTAAAGAATATTGGCATTGTGACAGAAAAAGGGGATATTCAAGAGCAAAAAAACAAGAGCCACAGATTAAAGAATTAGTAAGTATTGATAATACCCCACAAAAAATTGGTCATTTAGCACAACGTGCAGTTTATGAATTTCATCAGAATACTGAGTTACTATCACATTCGGATGGAGTAAAAGAAGTTGCCGAAATTTTACAATTAGATAATGAATTATTAGAAATCAAAGCAAGAGTCAGTCAAATCATTAGTAATTACTACAATAATCCCATTTTGGTAGAAAAAAATATTTTAAAACTTGCTGGAGGTAATGAAGGTATTCCCGATGCAGTTCCTATTAAATATGGTAATTTCACATTTGGTTTATATGCAGCAACAGATTGTATTGTCCTCGAACCAGATAAGACAATTCATATCATAGATTTTAAAACAGGTAAAAGTGATTTTGACTGCCGACAAGCCTACGTTTACTTAGTTGTAGCCCAAACATTGTATCCTCAATATAAAGCGATCGCCTCATTTTACAATTTAGAAACTCAAATTCAATCTGAACCAATTAGCTTATCTCAAACTGCAATTGAATCAGTTTGTACAGAGCTATTTTTAGTGGCTCAAAAACTACAACGAGATTTACAAAAATACAAAAAAGCTCCTCAATTATTTAATCGTATTTTTCCAGCAAATCCAAGCTCATCTTGTCAATACTGTAATTTTCAATCTATTTGTGAGTACGCTACAAATTAATTATTTTTTACTTCAATCAAGTTTTTATTATTTTTGAGGTTTATAGATGCCTAATCATTATCTTAGTGAAATTTTTCCTCTAGATTATGCTGAATTAAATATCGCTAGTTTTCGTTTGAGTCCAGAAGTTAATCGAAAAATAGGAAATAGTTTAGGTTGGCATCTTAGTAGGCAATTTCCTGATGTAGTAGTTGTCTGGGAAAAAGGCTATTTTTGGATATTAGCAAAACCGAATACCGAAATACCGAATCCAGATAATTGGAAACAAAATTTATCAATAATTCAGGAAAAACATCAAGACAAATTTGGTAATAACTTTTACTCTATTCAATGGGTTAATCAACCACAAATTACCCCTTCTATTGTTTCTCAATTAGCAGTGCGTGTTTTAAAAGTAAACTGTCGTTTCACTACAGAAATAGTTTTTGATGAAAATCGGGTACAAGTAAAGAGGGAATGTAATTTTTGGTCAGAAACTTATACCGCAAATAATCAATTGTTTTCAGCTATTACCTTACATCCCAAAAGTACTTTTTTATATCAAGAAACTTTAGATATTTTTTTTGAAAATCATCCTTTTCGTAATAAGCCAGAAGATTTATTACTAAACTTAAAAGTCAGAGATATTGAAAACAATAATACAGCAACTATTGTCGGTATCAACGGAACAATAGGAGAACATAGAGAAAGATTAATTAGGCAAGCCACAGGTTCAATTAGCAAGGAAAAACTACAAATAGCACCAGAAGAACAACCAGTTATTAGTATTCAATTTGGTCAAAATTCTCATACCTATGATTATGCGATGGCTGCTTTACGCCCTTGTGTTACAGATAAAACTGTAGCAAAATTCGATATTGAGTACGGTACATTATTAAAACAGACAAAAATTACTTATCAAGCAAGACAAAAACTATTATCTCAATATAAGCAAGAAGCAGAAACTACTTTAATTGATTATGGATTAAGGTTTCAACAGCGATGTCTTAACAGCAAACATTATTCTAATTTATTTTGGACTCCTGAAAACAAAATAGAAGATACTTTATTATTATTTGGTAATGGTGTTACTCTTCCTAAAAATCAAACCTTGAGAGGATTGCGTCAAGGTGGAGTTTATCGCCGTCATCAAGAATTTCAAAATCTCGCTAGAAAAATTCGCCTAGGAATCTTGAATCTTTCCTATATTAAAGTTAAACAATTCTTTTTAGCTTTAGAACAACAATTAAAACAATATAAATTTGAATTAACTTTAGGTGATGAAAATATTGCCTCAGCAATATTAGATGGCTTAAAAGAAACAAAAATAAAAGTTGAAGTTGAAAAGCGATTAATACAAATAATGCAAGTTCCTATCGATCTAGTATTAGTCTTTTTGCCAGAAAGCGATCGCGGAAAAGATGATAGTGATGGTAATAGCGTTTATAGCTTAGTTTCTCGTTATTTATTACGGCGTAAAATAGCTAGTCAAGTTATTTATCAGAAAACGTTAAGCCAAAATTCAAATCATGTTCTTAATAATATTGTTCCTGGTATTTTAGCTAAACTAGGTAACTTACCATTTGTATTAGCAGAACCTTTATCTATTGCCGATTATTTTATCGGTTTAGATATTTCTCGTCGCCCCACAAAAAATAGAAGAGGTAGTCTTAATGCTTGTGCTTGTGTTCGTTTATATGGTCAACGAGGAGAATTTATTCAATATCAATTAGCTGATGATTCTCTAACTGAAGGGGAAGAAATACCCAAAAGAATCTTACAAGATTTTTTCCCTCTATCACGGTTTCAGAATAAAAAAGTGTTAATTTATCGCGATGGTGTATTTCGTGGTGCTGAAATCAAAAACTTGATTGCCTGGGGAAAAGAAATTAACACCCAATTTATTTTAGGAGAATGTGCTAAATCCCAGATTCCTCGCTTGTATAATTTGTCTAATAAAAATTTACAACAACCAACAAGAGGTTTAGCTTTAAAATTATCATCCAGTGAAGTAATTTTAGTAACAACTCAGGTATCACCCAAAATGGGTGTTCCTCAACCGCTGCGTTTAAAAGTTAAAGATGGCGAAAACGAAGGAATATCTGTTGACATCAAACAATTAGTAGATACCACTTTAAAACTAACCTTATTACATCATGGCTCTCTAAAAGACCCTCGTTTACCAATTCCTTTATTTGGTGCAGATAAAATTGCCTATCGAAGACTACAAGGGATTTACCCAGGAGAATTGGAAGGAGATAAACAGTATTGGTTATAAAAAAGAATTGATCATCACTAGTTAAGACAACCAATACCTTAAAGTGGTAATCTATAGGGTGGCAAATTTTAGACTAAATTAAGATTTACTCTGCCAGATAAAATATCTAAACACCAAGTAGAAGCAAAGCATGGTAGCTACAACAGATAAAACAAGCGTAGGTAAAATTACTCAAGTCATTGGACCAGTCGTCGATGCTGAGTTCCCCAGTGGTAAAATGCCCCGTATTTATAATGCCTTAAGAGTAGAAGGTAAAAATGCAGCAGGACAAGATGTTGCTGTCACCTGTGAAGTACAACAACTACTTGGTGACAATCAAGTGCGTGCTGTAGCAATGAGTGGCACCGATGGGCTAGTAAGAGGAATGGATATTATTGATTCTGGCTCGCCCATTAACGTTCCTGTCGGTAAAGCTACTTTAGGGAGAATTTTTAACGTTCTTGGTGAACCAGTTGACAACAAAGGACCAGTAAACACCGAAGAAACTTTTCCAATTCACCGACCAGCCCCCAAACTAGTTGACTTGTCAACCAATCCTAAAGTCTTTGAAACTGGAATTAAAGTGGTTGACCTATTAACTCCTTATCGTCAAGGTGGCAAAATCGGTCTATTTGGCGGTGCTGGTGTTGGTAAAACTGTAATTATGATGGAATTGATCAACAACATCGCAATTCAACACGGTGGTGTCTCTGTGTTTGGTGGTGTAGGGGAACGTACCCGTGAAGGTAATGACCTTTACAATGAAATGATCGAATCTAAAGTAATTGATGCGGAAAACCCCGAAAACTCCAAAATTGCTTTAGTTTACGGTCAGATGAACGAACCACCTGGCGCGAGAATGCGAGTCGGTCTTTCCGCTCTAACTATGGCGGAATATTTCCGTGATGTAAACAAGCAAGACGTACTGCTATTTATCGATAATATCTTCCGTTTTGTGCAAGCTGGTTCAGAAGTATCAGCACTTCTCGGACGGATGCCTTCTGCGGTAGGATATCAGCCAACTCTTGGTACTGATGTAGGTGATTTACAAGAACGAATTACTTCGACTAAAGAAGGTTCTATTACCTCAATTCAAGCTGTATATGTACCTGCGGATGACTTAACCGATCCTGCTCCTGCAACTACTTTTGCTCACTTAGACGGTACTACTGTATTATCC
The DNA here is from genome assembly GCA_051155735.1 of Xenococcaceae cyanobacterium. Lineage (GTDB taxonomy): Bacteria > Cyanobacteriota > Cyanobacteriia > Cyanobacteriales > Xenococcaceae > JASJCP01. The sequence continues at coordinate 7,220 of DAXETX010000379.1, read as the reverse complement.
CGTGCCTTGGCTTCTAAAGGAATTTATCCTGCGGTAGATCCTCTAGATTCTACTAGCACCATGTTACAGCCTGATATTGTTGGAGAAGAGCATTACAATACCGCTCGCGCTGTACAATCTACACTTCAAAGATACAAAGAGCTACAAGATATTATTGCCATCTTGGGTCTAGACGAACTCTCAGAAGATGACCGGATTACTGTAGATCGCGCTCGTAAAATTGAGCGTTTTTTATCTCAGCCTTTCTTTGTGGCAGAAGTATTTACTGGCGCACCTGGTAAATATGTTTCTCTCGAAGACACGATTAAAGGTTTCCAAATGATTCTTCAGGGTGAGCTTGACGATCTTCCCGAACAAGCTTTCTATCTAGTAGGAAATATTGAGGAAGCTAAAGCTAAAGCTGAGAAAATCAAAGCTGCTGCCTAGACCAGCGTAGTTAGTGAACAGTTTTGCTAGTGTAGGGGCAAACACTTGTTGACCCCTACGAATACTGATTCACGAAGTCAGAGTCAGCGGTTTCGTCTCATGGCGGAGTTTCTCTGACCGATTACTGTTTACTGTTTACTGTTTACTGATTTAAAGATGACATTAAATTTAAAAGTAATTACTCCCGACCGTACTGTCTGGGAAGATAAAGTAGAAGAGGTAGTTCTACCAAGTACTACGGGGCAATTAGGGATTCTTACTGGTCACGCACCGTTACTTACTGCTGTAGATATTGGTGTGATGAGAATTCGCCCTGGTAAAGACTGGCAAGCGCTCGCTCTTATGGGTGGCTTTGCCGAAGTAGAAAATGATGAGGTCAAAGTATTAGTTAATAGTGCGGAAATGGGTCAAGAAATCGACCTAGAATCCGCTCGCTCTCAACTCCAGTCTGCTCAAAGTAATTTTGATACAGCAGACAAAGGAGATAACCGCCTGGAAAAAAGCCGTGCGACTCAAGCTTTAAGAAAAGCTAGAGCCAGATTTCAAGCTGCTGGTGGCATGGTTTCTTTATAAAGAGCTAATTAAATAATTGGGGCAGAATTAGGCTCAATCTGCCCTAAACTTATTACTGGCTAAAATATATTTGAAACTAAAACCAATCCGACAGACTCAAGCAATGTTGTTTGATGCTAATTTCTTAGTTAGTTCCTGAAAACACTACATCTGGAAACTTGGCTTGAGCTTGTAACATACTAGTACTCTTGCCATGCTCTTGCCAAAAGTTGATTACTTCTGTAGCTTTATTAAGAATACCAATCCGTTCTTCTTCTGAGATCCAATGTTTCGCTTCTAGCTCGTCTTTAAGTTGTTGCCAGGCATCATTACGAGGCCAGAAAAAATAAGCAGTCAAAGGGCTTGTGCCTTTACCGACTACCTGATCTACAGCGATCGCAACATCTTTATCTAGCCAAAGAATTTTTAAGGTGAATCTGGACTCCAATTATGCCTCCAAGCTTGTATAATCAATAATTTTTGATAATTGTGCATTGGTAATTATAACAAATACTGTCATGAAAAAAGACAACAAGTTGGCTTTAGTCGTTTTTGATATTGATGGAGTGATCAGAGATGTGAGTCAATCTTATCGTAGAGCGATCGCTGATACGGTGGCAGAGTTTACCCAAAATGCTTATCGTCCGACCCTAGAAGATATTGACACCCTAAAATCGGAAGGAATTTGGAATAATGACTGGAAAGCTTCAGAAGAGTTGATTTATCGCTACAGGGAAACTCAAGGAGAAAATCGAGATAGTATGGCTCTTGACTATCAAGAACTTGTCGGTTTTTTTCAAAAGCGATATCGGGGTCAAAATTATGATGGCTATATAGCTACCGAGCCTTTATTGTTATCTCAAGAATATTTAACTGCTTTGACTGATAATAATATAGGTTGGGGTTTTTTTAGTGGTGCAACTAGAGGTTCAGCAGAGTACGTTCTTAAAAAACGCTTAGGACTAGAAAATCCGATTTTGGTAGCGATGGAAGATGCCCCAGGAAAACCCGATCCTACAGGATTATTGGCTACAGTTACCCAAATTGAAGCGACAATCTCAGAAACTAATGTAACACCAGTTATCTATGTGGGGGATACTGTAGCAGACATTTATACGGTGAATCAAGCTAGAGAACAACTACCAAACCGAAACTGGATTGCTGTAGGAGTTTTACCACCCCATGTTCAGACTGCTTTTGATCAGAAACAAAATTATGCTGAAAAATTAACCACCGCAGGAGCTAAAGTAATTGTTGATAATGTGGAAGCCTTAAACAGCGAGTATATTACCAAACTAGTAAGTTAATTACTCACGATTACATTACTAGGAGTATAAAGAAAAGTTTGCTTACCAATCCAAGTGCTTGTTCCATCAATAGCACAGCTACATCCTGCAATAAGATCCGCTGCTTGTTGGGCTTGCTGGGGTTGCAAATGTTCCAAATTAAGAATAACGGTTTTGCGCTGTTTAAGAGTTTCTAAAATTGATAAAATCTCTTTTTGGGATTGAGGCTCATGGAAATAAATCGCAGCTTGGGATGTAGATTGTAAATTCATGGCTCTAGTCGAGTTGATTTTTACTTCTACATAGTACAAAATAATTAAAAATAGGGCAAGCGATCTCAATAAATTTATTTTCCGTACCAAATTGCTTCGATTCTCTCAGCGATCGCCTTTCCTTGAGATAATTCCGTTTCCGTCAAAAGTCTGGTAACATGACCGAGTTTTCTTCCTGGACGAGATTCGGTTTTACCATACCAATGAACCTGAGTATGAGGCAGAAGAGAAATCTGACTAAGTTGGGCTTGATAATCTGGTGGCGTGGTTTCAAATCCTAGTAAGTTGACCATTACCGCACCAGCAGATTTGAGAGAAGGCGAAATCAAAGGTAAATCAGCAATAGTGCGTAACTGCATTTCAAACTGAGAAATATTGCAGCAATCAAGAGTATAGTGTCCTGAATTGTGGGTGCGAGGGGCTATTTCATTGACTAAGACTCGTTCATCTTTGGTTAAAAAGAGTTCAATGCCAAAAATACCCACAACTTGTAATTTTGCTACCAGAGTACGAGCGATCGCTTTAATTTGTTCGACAATAGGGACACTAACAGCAGCAGGAACTTTAACCCAGTGACAGACTTGATTTTTTTGATAGGTTTCGACTACAGGATAAACGACAATTTCTCCTGATTGATTCCGCGCTACCATAACTGCTAGTTCTTTAATAAAAGGAACAAATTCTTCTAGCACCATTGGCGGACAATTAAGCCGATCCCAAGTTGCAGCTAATTCTTTTTGGTCATAAATAATAAAAGTTCCTTGTCCATCGTATCCGTGACGACGGGCTTTCAGCACTACAGGAAACTGCGAAATATTCGCTAAATCTGTTTCTGAAGTTAAGGTAGTAAACTGAGGTACGGGTAAACCAATACTTTTTAAATAAGAACGCTGGTCGTATTTATCTAAAAGCGGTGCAACGCTATCGATACTAGGACGAAAACAAACACCTTTAGCAGCTAGAGATTGTAACTCTTTAAGATTGATAAATTCATTTTCAAAAGTAATAACATCACAAAGAGTCGCTAATTTTGCTGTGGCCGAACTATCATCGATAGGAGCTAAAATAACCGCAGTAGCGATTTTGACTGCGGGATCGTTTTGGTGAGGAGTTTGGATCATTAACTTGATATCTAAGTGTTTGGCTGCTTGTCCCATCATCCAAGCTAATTGACCACCACCAATAACACCGATTCTTTTGCTACTCATAAATTCAAACTCGATCTGTTTAGTTGGGTAATTCTTCTTGATCGTTTTTCAAAGACTGTTCTAGCTGTTGCAATTCTTCTCGACGGGTTTCGATTTCTAAAAAACGACGATTTAATTCGAGATTTTGGACTGTAATCTCTTGTCGCCACTGCTCTATTTTAGATTTTTCTTCGGCAATAAACTGGTTATTGATCGCATTTTTTGTGAGATACTGCTGTAGAATACCGAGAACCCAATCTTTGGCTTCTTTAATACTGATTATTGTGCCATTTGGTTCTTTCTCTAATAATAAAAGTACTCCTTCTGAGTAAGCAATATCTTGAGTCAGAGTCAAAGTTTCTGAAGTATCTACTTGCCAAATATTTTCAGCAGTTTCAGATGCAAGTATCTGTAATTCCGTCTTGCCCGATGCTAATTTTTGTTGAACTTGCGCTAAATATAACATTGCTAGATAGATACTTCTGTCATCAAAAATAGAGAATTCTCAATTAATAGTTGCCTAAAAAATTAGTAGCGGACGACCAAATGTAGTCAGCGTTACTCCTGAGAGAGTAACGCTACAAAAATGATTTATTCTAGTCGCTTTAGGCGATCGCGCAAAATTTCGGCTTGGGTTTCGGCTTCTGTTAAAGCATCTTTGGCAGCTTGAACCACATCTGTCGGTGCTTTATTAACAAATCCTGGATTATTTAACCTATTTGTTAGAGATTTCCTTTCTTTTTCAACTTTGTCTAGTTTTTTAGTTAATCTACTCCGCAAGGCGGGAATATCGACAAAGCCAGTTAGAGGCACAATAATTTGCACTGTGCCATGTATTCCGATAATTACTTGTCCGAGTTCTGTTACGGTTTTAGTGAGGGTAAGATCGGCGACTTTGGCAATATCTTGAATGTAACTAGCGACAGGTTGTAAAGTCTCTATTTCTCGCTCATTTTCAGTCTGGAGAATGACGCTAATTTTTGCTCCTGGTTTGACTTCCGCTTCGGCGCGAAGATTGCGAATCGTGTGAATCACGCCAAACAACAGTTCAAAATCGGTTTCTAGTTGCGAATCGATGTAGCTATCAATAACTTCAGGATAAGGCTGTAAAGCTAAAACCTGAGTATTTTCGGCTTGAGTTAAGGTTTGCCAAATTTCTTCGGTAAGATGAGGCATAAAGGGATGCAGTAATTTCAGAGTCCCTTCTAAAACATAAGCTAAGGTTTGCTGCGCTATTTTACGGCTAGCTAGTGTTGATTCTTGCCATAAGCGAGATTTGACTAATTCAATATACCAGTCACAAAAATCACCCCAGATAAAGTTATATAATCTGTTAGCTGCTTCCCCTAAGCCGTAAGCTTCGATCTCCTCTCTAGTTTGTTTGACGGTTTGATGCCATCGTGACAAAATCCAGCGATCGCTATACTCTAATTCTTCTAAGTTCTTGCCTAAGTTTAAAGCCAGTTCTGACGGGGTTTTGCCATCTAAGTTCATCATGACAAACCGTGCAGCATTCCACAGCTTGTTCGCGAAGTTGCGCGAAGCTTCTACCGAAGCGGATTCAGCTTTTTTTCGATCGTAATCAAAACTAATGTTTTGTCCTGCGCCAACTACTTTTTTAATCAAGGTAAACCGCAACGCATCCGCACCATACTTATCGATCATTAATAGCGGATCGATGCCATTGTTTTTCGACTTGGACATCTTTTGTCCTTTTTCATCTAAGACCAAGCCGTGAATATAAACATCGCCAAAAGGCATTTGGTCGGTAAAATAACCTCCCAGCATCGTCATCCGGGCAACCCAGAAAAAGATAATATCAAACCCTGTTACCAGAGTCGTTGTTGGGTAATAAGTCGCTAAATCCGTAGTCTGATGAGGCCATCCCATAGTAGAAAAGGGCCATAAACCTGAAGAAAACCAAGTATCTAAGACATCAGGGTCTTGTTTAAGGCTAATATCTGCGCCATACTTAACTTGAGCCTTAGCTTCTGCCTCTGCTGCGCTTTTGGCTACTACAAAAGGTGTATGGTCAGTAATTTCCCCCTCAGTTTCTGACACGACATACCAAGCAGGGATTTGATGCCCCCACCACAGCTGACGGGAAATACACCAGTCGCGAATTTTGACTAACCAATCGCGATATACTTTAGTCCAGCGTTCGGGAATGTAACGGGGTTCATGTTGATTATCGAGAAAATCTAAGGCTTTTTGACCCAAAGATGCCATCTTGACAAACCACTGCGTCGATAACAACGGTTCAATAGGAACTTTTCCGCGATCGCTAAATGGGACACTGTGGCGATAGTCTTCGATTTTAACTAAAGCCCCCAATTCATCTAGTTTTTGAATGACATTTTTTCGGGCGACAAAGCGATCCTCGCCGACAAACTCCCCTGCATTTTCATTCAGTGTGCCATCTTGATTCATAATATTAATCATGGGTAAACCGTGGCGTTGTCCCATGATAAAATCATTCGGATCGTGGGCTGGAGTAACCTTGACACAACCCGTACCAAACTCAGGATCGACTAATTCATCAGCAATAATCGGAATTTCTCGCTCCATAATTGGTAAAGTCAGAGTCTGACCAATTAGATGCTGATAACGCCGATCATCAGGATTAACCGCAACTGCTGTATCCCCTAGCATCGTTTCGGGGCGAGTGGTCGCAACTTCTAGATAGCCACTCCCAGCTGTTAAAGGATAGCGAAAATGCCATAAATGTCCTTCAACCTCTTGGTTTTCAATCTCTACATCCGATACCGCCGACTCGGTAGCAGGACACCAATTTACCAAATAATTACCCCGATAAATTAGACCCGCTTCATACAAACGTACAAAGGCTTCTTTAACTGCTTCGGATAAGCCCTCATCCATCGTGAATCTTTCTCTTGTCCAGTCAACAGACACGCCGAGACTGCGCAACTGATTGACAATGCGATCGCCAGACGCTTCTTTCCACGCCCACGCCCGCTTCAGATATGCTTCTCTACCCAAATCTTGGCGGGTTTTGCCTTCTGCTTTAAGTTGCTTGTCTAAAATCGTACTAACTGCAATACTGGCGTGATCTGTTCCTGGTAACCATAAAGTATTGCGTCCAATCATGCGATGATAGCGAATCAAAGTATCAATTAAAGATGCTTCAAAAGCATGACCCATGTGTAGGCTACCCGTAACATTAGGAGGCGGGATGACAATACAGTAGGGTTCGCCTGGATGATCGCTATTCGCTTTAAATACTTCTTGTTCTTCCCAATACCTTTGCCACTTAGGTTCTGTCAGGGCTGGATCGTATTGAGTAGATAAATTGGGTTGGTTAGCAGTCATGGATAGAGAGATAAGTAACAAAAAAACAGACAAACGGCAACAAGCAACTTACTATTGTATCGGTCATTGCTCTTTCTGTCCTGAGCTTTACGAACTCTTTTAAAATGTAACTTTTTGTAGCTAGTAATACCTTTAATCTTATTTTATCCCAATTGCCAAAAAGAATG
>DAXETX010000378.1:0-2417 GCA_051155735.1 Xenococcaceae cyanobacterium | reverse complement strand
TTATACTTTATCGGCGATTTGTGGGAACTATAAAGAAGCTGAAACTTATTGCCTGAAAGCTTAACAATTATAGTTTTATCATGCCTAGAAAACCTGACGAGTACGTAATACATCTTTTTTTATCTGGTGGTCATCAAGAGGAAGTTCGGTTTAATACAGTCCAAGAATTTCAAAAATGGTACAGTAGCGAATTAATTCCCAAATCTGATTCTCAAAGTTTTATTAGTGTACCGATTAAAAATATTCAGGGAGAATACATGGTAGTTCGTCCCGCCAATATAGTCGCTATTAGAGTCGAACCAATTTATCTTGGAAGTGTAGAACGGTTTTGAATCGAATCCTTGAAAATTGGGGTAAACTGCTAGTAGTTTGCCCCAATTTTCAAGCTAACTTGAGCAAGTTAAAGTTGTTCTAGATAAGTTAGCAGATCTGCCATTTCTTGAGGACTAGGTTGAAATTTTGGCATAGGAGGAGTTTTTCCGCTAGTTACTTGATCGATCAAATTTATTTTTGATTTACGTTGAGGAACATGTTTAAGACTAGGTCCAACACTTCCATTTGCTTGTAAACCATGACATCCAGCGCAGTTTATTTGAAAAATGGCTCGACCTTTAATGATATCACCTTCAAGAGATAGTACTTCATGGACATAAGGATCTTGATTTTGATGCCAATAGATACCCAGGACAGTGATACATAAAGTAAATGTCAGCACTGCAGCCATAATAAATAGACGCTGCGCCCAAAATGGAGTTGGGATTAACTGGTTATCCACTAGTTGTTTATTAAAATGTTTACTTATATTTATTTTGCTTCATAGAATAGCTTAAGATTTATAGCTGAACTAAGCAAGTATAAATTAGGCTCTGAGCAAGATCAGTAACAACCTGACTTCAGGTAAGATAATATATGTTAAGACAAATAATTATTAATTAATAAGGAGCTACGAGGTGATTGAACCTTTACTGTTGGGTATAGTACTGGGTCTAATTTTTATTACTTTAGCAGGTCTATTTTTTGCTGCATATATGCAATATAAGCGTGGTAATCAACTAGGAATTGATTAGAAACTGCTTTTTAAGGAAGTAAAATAAAGAGAATTGCTGGTCAGTCGCAAGCCCCGTCGTAAAACGACGGGGCTTGCGACTGAGTTGGTCAAGCATTTAATTGCCAGAAAGACTATTAGCTAACTGGTTGAGTCCGAGGACAAGTTTCTAAATCCTCAGTACTGTTTGGCGTTACTAAACCAATCCAAGCAGCGACTTTAGCGCGGTCGAATCCGACTTCATAGCGATCGCCTACTTGCATCAGAGGACGGCGAATTAGCAGCGGATGTTGAATCATTAACTCTAATGCTGTTGCTTCCGTTAAATTTTCGGGAATTACTGCACCAGATTTGATCAAAGGTGCAGTACGGTTAAACCATTCAACCACAGGGCGATCGCCAAAAAAGGGGCGTAAGCTAGTAACTGTCCAAGGAGTGGTCAAGAGATTGTGGACAATTACCTCATGTCCCGCAGCTTTTAAAAGGGCTTTTTGCTTGGTGTTATTAATACAGCCTGGTTTTTCATAGAAAATAACTTTTGCCATGATTGTCTTTGATGGTGGTTAGGGGTTATTTGTAGGCTACAAAGGACAAAAGATCAATAACTATAGATAATGAGCTTTGAGCAAAGAAGTTAATTCATTGGGGTTAACATAAGCGTGTTTGACTTTGCCAGGCATTAAAATCAGACTAGGAGCTTTTTTGCATTGCTTTTGGCAACCAGTAAGCTCGATGGTAACTTGGTCTTGTAGCCCTAATTGTTCGAGGGTTTCGGTTAAGGCAGAATATAATTGTTTCCCGCCTCGCTTGGCACAACTGGATTTACGACAAAGCAGAATTTTACCTTGGGATTTTTTTGTTGATTTGACAGTTTTAGAAGAAGTTGACTCAACCAGCAAAGAACTATTGCTAGTAGCTATTTTTTCTATGCGATCGCTTTTGAGTTTCAGTTTGCGAAGATTTCCCGAACCTGTTGATTCTAAAAATATCGCCAGGCGATCGCCTTCTACGAGTTTTTTACTGAGAGGTTCTCGCAATTCTTTTGCTAGTTTAATGGGGATAAGACGCTCTTTGACCTGAACTTGCATATATTTAAATTCCCCGTCAGGTTTGGGGATAAAACCGCGAAATTCTCCTTCGATCTGATAGGTTGATTGTTGAGCAACTTTAGTTTTCATGATAGGGTTTTTTGTCCTTTGATAACTTTTCTCTGTTCCCTGATGACTAACTGTGACAAGTTAAGAAAAAATTGAAATAGTCAACTACTACATATAGTGTTTAATTTATGACTTAACACTAAATATAGACTGAAGCTAATTAATAAGCGATCGCTTTAAAAAAGAGGGTTAACTTGAAAATCTCTAAAAGCTAA
>DAXETX010000377.1:0-10543 GCA_051155735.1 Xenococcaceae cyanobacterium | reverse complement strand
TAATTTAGTAAACTTAAAAATTAGTTACGAATATATATAGCTCAAAAATTATACATAGCACACTGGTACTATTCCAATATGTTTTTCTCCTGCCATAGGGGGTCTTAAAGGACATTTTTCATTAGGCCATTGACTTCTGTTTTCATAGATAAACAACTGATAATTTTGGGGTAATCTATCAGACCCGTATTGCTCAACTTTACTAAAATAAGGATTGTATCGGTCAAAATAATCTAGTCCTGGAGCGCGAACGTGATAATCTTCATGGGGATTAGGTTCAGGATATTCAATAGTTTGCTCGCAAATTAAAGGTACAGGAAGAACTGCTATCCCACCAGGTTTGAGGATGCGTCTAATCTCTTGAATTGCCCGCCTATCATCTGGTATATGTTCTAGAACATGAGAAGCAAAAACAAAGTCATAAGTTGCATCATCAAAAGGCAATTTTTGAAGATCGACCTGATGATCGACCTCTTTCATCGCTATATCCGCAGTTTCATAACTGCGAAACTGTGAGGAAAAAAATTTTCTTAAAAAAGACTCAGGTGCAAAGTGCAGCATTTTTTTGTCAGAAGGTTCAAAATCTGGCAAAATTTGGTTTAATACGACAAACTGTAGGCGATGTCTTTCTAAAGCTTTACAATTAGGGCATATAGCGTGTTTTCTCTTCCCAGCAGGACGCTCAAAATCCTTAAACGGACCACGATATTTACAGATAGGACAAGTAAAGTGTTTTTTGTCTTGATTTTTGAGTCTAAATTGAAGCAATTGACTTTGGTGAATAAGCTCTTGCTTAGTTTGCCGTAATAAATCTTTAATCATTGATTGTGGTTAATGCTTTGCTAGATGGGTTAACTACTTAGTTCGAATACATTTAACTATTTAAAGTTGTTTCCAAGGTACTATCTTAAATATTTCCCACAACAATTTAAACAAACACCACTGTACTAAAGCAATTAAACCTAGTCTTGCTAGTGCTAACTGAGGATTTTGCTGTTTAATTTCCCCACAAAAACGACAAGCAGCGATCGATTGCGCTAAAGCTTCACTAAGATGCAAGCCAGCATTAATCCAGATTTTTGCTGCTGAGGACTGAATCATCGGGTAATGCTGCTGTGCTTCTATAGGAGTGAGGGGCTGACCCCTGCGCTCGTAGCAGGGGTTTGTACGCCCCGTCAAACTATCAAACAGATCCAAGATAAATAATATTGATCGCAACAAATTTAATTCTTGAGGCTGAATCAATAAAAAAGTTTTTGTAGCATCAAACCAGAGTATTGACCTCGGTTTAATAATCTGCCAAGTCCAAGGTACTCCGCCACGTCCGTCATAAACGCCTGGGGTTTCCCCAGGCGACGCGGACTTGTAAGACGACGGAGCCTGCTTGGACTTCGTCAAACTCAAAAAATTCTGACTATCTAATTTAATTAAACCTTCCCGTTCTCCTAGTCTCAGTAGAGAACAACAACGAGCATGATAATAATTAATCAAAAATAACTGAGAGTTTTCTCGCCAAAATTGTAAATTTTTATAACGAGTAGCTTTTCTAATTTCGTCACTAGAATTTGATGCAAGTTTGACCTGCAACTGTTGTAACCAAACTCCTAAAAAATGAGGCTTTAGGTAAAAATCGATCCAACCAGGAGCAAGCACTTTAATCATTACTTCGATCTGTGCCTTTGGTAGCTCGTTCTGATTAATCTCAGCCAAAAAACTGACTAAATCTTGTGCCATTGTTAATGGTTCAACACCACAAATATTAGCTAAAGGAAAAGCAATCGCACAACGATAGACGACATTATCAGCTAAAAACTCAGAACTAAAATCCTTTTTTGTGGCAATTTTGTGATTAATTATATTACGTAAAACTAGTTTATCGGAGAGAGAAATTAAAATGTGATCCCAACTATCACTAATTTTATTTTGTTGACGATAAAGATAAATTATCTGTAATAACTGTTGCTGTAAAAGCTGTTTGATCCCTAAACTATTATTAGACAAATTTAGTTTAAAAAACTTATAGAAAAAAGGATTTTTTGCCATATTACTATCCATGTAAAATCAAATATGCATTTAATTTAATTATTTTGCCTCCACACTATGCAGTTTTTTGATCGTTCTTCTGAGGCATCTCGCCCTTTTATCACGTGGCAACGAATTGTTGATTGGGCGCAAACACACTACCGAGATCGTATTTTCCGCAAAGACGAGCGGATTCCAACTCGTCCTGGTTTATTGTATCTAGTCAATAAAGGCGTAATTCGTCTGGCAGGAACAACGATTCAAGCAAGTTTAGTTAATGAAAGTAGAGATGATTCTAAGGAAGCTTTAGAGTCTAATGAGGAATTTCCCAAAGAGACTTTTTTAGGCTTTGTGTCTGCGGGTCAACCTTTTGAAATAGTGGCACAATCTTCTTGCGATCTGCAAGCTTACTCTCATCTAGATGGGACGCATATAATTTGGCTCTATTGGGATGATCTTGATAATTGGCCTCATTTTCGCAAAGAAGTTTATGAAGCTTTGAGATACCAACATCAGCGTAAATTATTATGGCTTAGTGCGTTAGGTCAAAGAAAAACTATCGATCGCTTGATTAGTTTAATCACGCTTTTAATTGAAGAATATGGCGAACCTTGTGAGGCTGGCTATTGTTTGCCCTACTTTTTGACTCATGCTCAACTTGGCAGTAGTATCGGTTCGACTCGTGTCACTGTAACTCGTTTGATGGGTAAATTACGGCGTCAAGGTTTGATTACGATTCGAGATGACAATTCTATTTGTATCCCTGAGATTCGTCATTGAGAAAAAATTATTAATTCTTATTTTTTGATTGAGATTTACCCCATAGATTCCCCACTATTTCCACAAACTGCGATCAAGTTTTCCACATTTTACCCAGACTTTTCCACAAGAAATCACGACAGAATCAACTGTTGATTAAATAATCGGGGATTTTGCTAAATCCTGAAAATAAAGTCCGTCAAAGACTCAGTTATATTAAGTAAAGTAACAAAAAGTTGCTCTAAATACTGATTCTTTCGTTGACAAAAAAATGCTATAAAGATTTTGTTAACATTTTGTAGCATTGACAAACCTCCCCCTTGTGGGAGGAAAATAGTCCAGCTAGGAAATTAAATCGGAAATTTTTTCTGAAACTAAATCTTTAGCAACAGCCTCATTAAAAGGCTCAAACTTGATTACTTGTCTAATAGGAGCGAAAAAGTTAAATTATGGGATCAGCAGTCAGTATTTTGGCGGAAATACCAGAGGAACTACACCAATCTCTCAAAAGTTATTTAGAAACCAATCCCACCTGGGATCAAGACCGAGTTTTTGCAGCAGCTTTGTCCTTGTTTTTATTGCAAAATAGTGGGGGTAACAATAATGAGACTTCACAAAACTATCGCAATTGTGCCAGAGTCTATTTAGAGACATTATTTCAACAGTCGAATTAGCGATCGCCAATATCATGTCCTCAGAAAGCAATTCTCAATTAATTATTCCTGAACTAATTGTCGGCTTAGGCAACCCAGAGCCAAAATATGACCGAACTAGACACAATATCGGTTTTGAGGCTGTAGATACCTTAGCTCAAGCTTGGCAACTGTCATGGAAAGAAAATAAACGCTTTCAGGGGTTATTTTGCGAAGGAGTATCTCCCTACGGCAATAAAATCCGCTTGTTAAAACCACTTACCTATATGAATCGCTCAGGACAAGCGGTAAGAGCCGTAATGGATTGGTATAAGATTGCGCCTCAGTCATTATTAGTTATTTATGATGATATGGATTTACCCGTCGGCAGACTCAGAATTAGGCTATCTGGTTCTGCTGGGGGACACAATGGAATGAAGTCAATTATTGCTCATCTTAATAGTCAAAGTTTTCCCAGGTTGCGTGTTGGTATTGGTAAGTCTGATGGCAAAAAGCCAACCATCTCTCATGTTTTAGGCAAATTTACTCCTACTGAAACCAGCGTAGTGGCAGAAGTATTATATCTCTCAGTTAAGGCTATTGAGTGCAGTCTCAAAGAAGGCATGGAAAAAGCGATGAGTCTCTACAATGGTAAGACTGTAGTTAGTGGTTAGTTATTAGCTATTAGCTGTAACTTGTTACTCGCTACTTGTTACTTACTACTTACTACTTGCTACTTACCTTAAAGGGCGCGATGGGCGATGTCACGACGATAATAGATACCCTCAAAGTTAATTAATTCTACAGCAGCATATACTTTAGCGATCGCAGCTTCTAAATTATCTCCTAAAGCGGTCACACCCAGCACTCTTCCGCCACTAGTTACTAGTTGTCCAGCTTGTAGCTTTGTACCTGCGTGAAACACAATTGCACCTTGGGCTATAGCAGATTCGATACCTGCGATCGCTTTTCCTGACTCATAAGCATCGGGATAACCACCAGCAGCAGCAACCACACACACGGCACTACCAGATTGCCATTGAATTGGCGGTTGTTGGGCTAGTTTTTGTTGGGTACAAGCTATTAGTAATTCAGCAAGAGGCGTAGCTAGCAGGGGTAACACTACCTGGGTTTCAGGATCGCCGAAACGACAGTTAAATTCTAAAACCTTGGGTTCTCCTGCTGGGCTAATCATTAAACCTGCATAAACCACGCCTCGATAGTCAATGCCACGTTTTTTAAAAACCGCAATAGTTGGCTCTAAAACTACTTGTTGAATTCTGTTGATTAATTCTGGAGTCACAATGGGTGCAGGGGCATAAGTTCCCATTCCCCCAGTATTTTTGCCTGTGTCTCCTTCACCAATACGCTTATGATCTTGGGCAGGAATTAGAGGCAATATCGTTTCACCATCAGTTATCGCTAAAACCGAAGCTTCTTCCCCGACTAAAAACTCTTCTATTACCAAAGTTGTAAAGCCTTGAGTGAATAAATTTTCGATACCAGCGATCGCTTCTGCGAGAGTCATGGCAACAATTACCCCTTTGCCTGCTGCCAGAGTGTCCGCTTTAATTACAATTGGTGCGCCTTGCTTTTGCACATAAGCTTTGGCTGCTGTCGCATCACTAAAAGTTACCGATTTTGCTGTAGGAATTTGGGCTTCTAGCATTAACTCTTTTGCCCAAGTTTTACTCGACTCTAACTGCGCCCCTGCTTTGCTAGGACCAAAAACGGCAATATTGTGTTGTTGTAAATAGTCGGTAATGCCTAAAGCTAATGGTACTTCTGGTCCTACTACTACTAGAGAAATATCATACTCTGCCACCGCTTTGGCGATCGCTTCAAAATCAACCACGGCAAGATTAAGATTCAAACAGTTTGCCATATTTGCCGTACCACCGTTACCAGGAGCGCAATATACTGTTGTTACATTAGGCGATCGCAATAAGGTCCAGGCGATCGCGTGTTCTCTTCCTCCATTGCCGACAACTAATATTTTCATCCTGTTTTTTTTGCTGCTTTTGCAAGTAGGAATTATAGCAGTAGATTACCAAGCTATAGAAAGAGAATCAGTAATTAGCTTCAAGCAATTTGAGCGGGAAATTCAGGAATGAGTTGAGATTGCGCTAATTTTCCTTGAACATTATAAAAAGCGATCTGCCCTGCTGTATCACAAAGCCAAACTTCTATTGCTTGCATGGCTAAATAAAGGTCTTTTTTTTCTTCCATTTCAGCGATAGTATTACTAGCGGCAATAATTTCAATGCAAATTTCAGGGGCAATAGAAGCTGCTACTTCATTTTCAATTTGATTAAAGCGAGTTGACGAACACCAAACTACATCGGCAACTTTAACATTATCTCTAGTTTCAATGGCACATTCTGGAAAAACCAACCCTTCTTTAATTAGAGAGTTGAGTAATTTAATAATCAAACCCTGGTAAAAAGAATGTTTAATCTTAGCAGGACTCATTACTATTTGTCCCCACTTGTTAAGTTCTATTTTGAAAGGTAAGTTTCGCAGTTGTCGATCTTCGCAAACTTCTTGCCATTTCATGTTAATTTTCTGATGATTGATTAGTCGTTAGTAGAGTTAAAGCAGATTGTTATTAAGATACTTATACTAAATCCTGTTCATAAAAGTTAGTTTTCATTGCCCCCGTGGTTCCCCCCAATAATGGGGGAATTAAAGAATTTTCTATCGCGACTTTTATCAATCGGATTTAGTATTATATCTCTGGTTTCTATTGGGAATTACTATATATTAATGTTGAGCATTGGTGAACGCAAGCCCCGCCCGTTTAGGGCTTGCGTTCACTTCGTCAAAAATCTGTATATAGTTAGAGGTTTGATTGCCAGTAACCTCGTCAAAATGAGCGAGAAAACTCTCAAATATTGCAATTATGTCTTACAACGGATTAACTGAATTTAATCGCAGTCTGGAAAAAACCCAGCAAATGATTAATGATGTCGCCCAAAAAATTCAATTTGAGGACAAACACCTTGTTTTTATGGGGATTAAAGCAGTATTACAGGCTTTACGCGATCGCGTTCCTGTAGAAGAAGCTGTCGATTTAGGCTCTCAGTTTACCCCTTTACTAGCAGGATTTTATTACCAAGGTTGGAAACCCGCAGCTACTCCTACTAAAGAACGTTCTGTAAGTGAATTTGTGGATAAGGTTCGAGGTAATTTACCCCAAGGAGAATATCCAGTAGAGATCGCAACTTTAATTCAAGGAGTTTTTGCGGTTCTCTCGGAATCGGTAACTCCAGGAGAAATGCAAGACATAGTTAATATGTTGCCCCAAGAGGTACAGTCATTGTGTATGAGTGCCTCTTAAGACCAAGCGATCGCTGTTAAGTTGTGATTGCTGCAACTGATTTTGGCACATCAGCAGTTAGAATATCGTGTCCGTTGGCGGTAACTAAAACATCATCTTCAATCCGAATTCCAATCCCTTTCCAACAGTCAGGAATTTCGGGTTGTCCTTCTGCGGGCTTAATTGCAGGAGAAATATAGATTCCTGGTTCTACTGTTACGATGTGTCCTGGTTGCAGGTTTTGCCAAGTTTCTGCGTTGTGCTTATACGCCCCAGCATCATGGACATCTAAACCTAACCAATGTCCTGTCCGATGCATATAAAAGGGTTTGTATTTTTCTTCTTTAATAATCTCTTCTTTATCTCCTTGCAATAAACCCAAATCCATCAATCCCTCAACCAAAACATTAACCGCAGCATCGTGAAATTCATTGTAGGGTTTTCCTGGTTGTACTTGTTCAATAGCTGCTAGCTGTGCTGCTAATACTAATTCATAAAGGGTTTTTTGCTCTGGGGTAAATTTGCCTCCCACAGGAAAGGTGCGGGTAATATCCCCATTGTAGTAACCGTAGGAACAGCCAGCATCGATCAGTAAGAGTTCGTTGTCTTGCATCTGACGGTTATTTTCGATGTAGTGCAGCACACAAGCATTAGCCCCAGATGCCACAATCGAAGGATAAGCAGCACCAATCGCACCTTCAAGACGAAAAGTATGTTCGATTTCAGCTTCTACTTGATACTCATACACTCCAGGACAAGCAAATTCTCTAGCGCGATTGTGAGCTTTGGCTGATATAGCGGTAGCTTGACGCATCATCTCTATTTCCGCAGAACTCTTAACCAGGCGCATCGGATGGGTAATCGGCATCGTATCAGCGATCGCAGTCGGCACTTGACCTTTTTTTTGATATCCTGCTAAGAGTCTTTGCCACAAAGCCAAAATCTGCTGATTAAAATCGCGATCTGTTCCTAAATGATAATAAATGCGATCGGCATTGACTAAATACTGGGGTAATTTTTCCGCTAACTCGGTAATCGGATAAGCTTCATCTGCACCATACAAGGCTTTGGCATTTTCGACTCCGCAACGATATCCTGTCCAAGTTTCTTTTTCGGGGTCTTTTGGTTGTACAAATAAAATAAAGCGATGTTCTTCATGATGGGGTGCAAATACTGCTACTGCTTCTGGCTCATTAAATCCCGTTAAATAATAAAAATCACTGTTTTGACGATACACATATTCAACATCTTTATGCATGGTAGCTAGAGGCGCACTCCGAAATATAGCCGTACCATTGCCGATTTTTGCCATAAGTTGTTCTCGACGTTGCAGGTATTCGCTGTGGTCAATCCCCATCCTGATTTATCTTCCTTTTTGCAAACTACTATCTATATAATTATGCAGATTTCAGCAAGTATTTAACATCAATCGGTCATCTTTAACTTAAATTGTGCCTACCTACTTATGTGCCGAGATTTTTTTGTGAACTCTCAATTTGCTCATAATTTCCTCAAATTGTTGATGTAATCTCAAGATAAATCAAAATTTGATCTCAATTTAAAAACTACTTTTATGACTAAAGATTTCGCCGTAATTATGGAAATAGAGAAAAATGAAAGATCTAAATTTTTCAGCCAACTCAAACAACTACAACATTAAAGGTTGTACTAAAGATACACTAGTAAAGATTACTAAAGGTTTTCAGAAAGACTGTCGGGGCAAAATTTCAGGCTGTACGATTGATGGAGTTTATTTTATTCGTATAGAGTGGTGTCAAAGAGAACCCGAAGGTATTTGTCGTCCAATAAATCTTTTTTTACCAGATGAATTTGAAGTACTAGATTAAAATTGCTAGAAAATTTCTCGACTTTAAAGTGATGGTAGTAATTTAACACTTGCTGTGTTAAATTTTTGCTTTTTTTTGCTTGACCGATAGACTGATAGTTACTAATTTTGTAGTCAAATATGACCACTCATAGCTTGGTACGGCTTAGTCCGTACTGGGCTAACTACGAGCCTCTTTATTGACTGTCTGTCAAAAACAGAATCGCCAACTGCATTTCGGATAATATTCAAACTGCCATTTTGATCGCAATTATAGACACGACCGTTGCTTGCTCTAAATAATCCTCGCTTGATTCTTTTACCTAGATAAGTAGCTTGTTTTTTGATTGCTTCAAAATCCAAAAAGCTACATTTGCTAGTATATGCCTCATTAACAGTAACCACCTTGATTCCCACAAGTTGACACTTATAAATCAATTGATTGATAAATGCTGCGTGTGGAATAGCCGTAAATTTCTGATTTGTTTTCTTACCTAAATTTACGCCTTGTTTCCAATGATCATTTTTACCAATTACCAACATCGTAATCTGATTTTTAAGCAACCGATCTACTATACGTCGGCTAGCTGTGTGGAGATAATAATCCACTTTGCTATTCCGCTTTTGGGTCAATCTTTTGATTCGATTAGATGTAGGCTGATTTTTAGATAATAAAGATTGAAGCCGAGCTTTGGTTTTGTTATAATAGCGATTGGCACTTTTCAGTGCTTTGCCACAAACAATAAATGGCTGAAAGTCAGAAATATTAGATGTAACAGTCGCCAAATTATCGATGCCAATATCAATACCAGCTATTCTAATATGCTCTTTGATATCTGATTTTGTTTCTTCTATTTCATAAACTATTTCTATTACATAACTACCTCCTTTGGGAATAATTCTGACTTCATCAACATGAGTTTGTTTTGTCGGAATAAATAAATTAGTTCCACTAGGTTTTATTAATCCTAACCTCAAAGCTTTTTTTGATACTGCTTGGTAATTGTAAGTAAGTATATTTCTGCCTTTGATTTTATGTTTATATCGCGGTAGCTTCGGGCAACCTAAAAATTTAGATGAATCTTTCTTATAAGCACATCTTGCAGCAAAATAAGACTTAAAAGTTCGGGCAACCTGCTTAATTATTAACTGAGATACTTTAGCTGGTAACGCTTGATAATCATTAGTTACTTTTAACAAGTGATAGAGTTGATTAAAACTAGGTATAGGTTGATTTTTAAAGAAAGCTTGTCTGCATTGATAAATCGCACAATTATAAAGATTCTTGGACAAAAAGCATAGACGATCTATCTCACTCCATTCTGGCTTAGATATTTTAATTAAATGCTTTTCAACCAGCTTCATTTTGCTTGTCCTCTAGACATTTAATAATGCACTCTGTACGTCTTTTCTGTCTTCTCAAACCATAAATTCTGGCACAGAAAGAAGTGATTATTGAGATGAAATCTTGCATTAAATCTTCTTTCTCTTCTCGTGCTTCGTTAATTACCTCTACATCTTTTCCTTGTGAATTGAGCAAAACCTTTATGTAGTTAAAACCTACACGAGTAAGTCTATCTTTGTGTTCGCAAACAATTAAATTGTAGTCATCTCGTTCAAAAATTTTGATTAACTTTTTTCGAGAATCATTTACTCCACTTCCTACCTCCTTGACTATCCCGACTATTTTATAACCGCGAGCAACACAATATTTTTCCACTCTCAATGCTTGAGATTCAAGATTTGATTTATTTTCTGCACTGCTTACTCTTGCATAAACAATTGCTCCTTCTAAAGTAGTAGATGTATCAATTAGAATCGTCCCAGTGGATAACTGACGACCTTTTAATTCACCACGCTTCCACATTCTATGAGCCGTGCGATAACTTACTCCCTGCTGTTTGGCATAGTCACTTAACTTCATACCTGTATCATAGACTATTTATGTCTATATTTGTCTATAAATTATATGAAGTTTTACAATAC
>DAXETX010000376.1:0-14024 GCA_051155735.1 Xenococcaceae cyanobacterium | reverse complement strand
ACTGCGGTGAAGATACTTCTGGGGTAGCCCAGCGGAAAAATAGCTCAGTGCCAGGTTAGTTTTGCCCCAGAAAGCTCTCTTCCTTAGTGAAGTGGGCTTTCTGGCTTTTTAGGCTATTTTTTTAGACGTCTTAGCTTATCAACCATTATTTATTTTTAGACCAGTCTAATAAGAGTGAGCTAATTGTTCAAGGGGATAGAGGCATTAAAGACACAACCGCTTGTTATTTTATTTTAAGAGTCTTTCACCACGATAATATAAATCTCTTGCGTAGTTTGTCCAAGTACCTTGACCCCAGTAGCGGAAGCAACTAGTCTCTAACAGAAGAACATAAAGTAGGGCTTCTAAATATGAATCGGTTTGAGTTATGGTAGGGTTTTGAGCAACCAATTTATCATATTTTTGATGAAACATTGCACTGAGTTGATTCATTGGTTCTAGGACATTTTCATAACCTCGAACCCAACTTAAATCATTAGTCCATGATGCGCCGTCTATATGAAATTGAGGATCGTTGGGTTTAAGTTTTTTTATCGCTTGTGCAACAGCATCAGGGTTAGCTTTGTCTGGATTTACTTGAACCCAAATTTTATGTTGCCCTACTGCTTGACAAATAGGATAGTCTTCAGGCTTAACTCCAGCAGCTTCTAAAAGTTCAATATATTCAGTACCATTCAAGCCTACGACATCAGAACCATCCTTAATTTCATCCCAAACAGGTTGAAAATCACGAGCATATTCGTTCATCATGACTCCACCGTTTTCTCCATCGGCAATTTGGGTTACGCAAGAGGGGACAAAAAGATTACCTAATTGTTGTTTATTTTTTCCTTTGGCTTCATGATACGGTTGCATCTGAGCTACTAGTTTGGTATCAGAACCTTGAGTTTTAATTAAAGCTGTAATGCTGATATTCTCTCCTTGAGAATTGCGAGCAACAAGTCGATTTGGAATATATTTATCATTGTGCCATAATCTTGAGCCATCTAATTTTTCAACAGAATGTTCTTGTACGAGTAACCAACGGTAACCACATTCTTTGAGAGCTTTAATATATTCATAGAGGGTGTCAGGATGATTGGGAAGATGCATTTCTGGTGGCGAAAAACCTTTGACTCTTTTCAGAGCGTCGTAACCAAATATGGTAGCAAAGTAATGTTGCCAAGCTTGTATTTGTAGTTTAATGTCAGGGATAGGGGTAGAGGGAACTACAGCATGAGACCACATTGTACCTAACCACTCTACATAAGGTTGATATTTAGAGTCACAAGTGATTTTTTTGAGATTATCTAGGATATCGTGGCGTTCCATTTGTTGTAAACCCCAAAGTAGATTTCCTGAATAGTCCAGCATGATGCGAGGATTGCAACCATTAGTGACTAATTCGGGTATCCAGTCTCCCATGCGACTATAACACCAAGCAAAAACACTAGCATTGTGATTGTCTCCTTCTCCTTGATGTTCAAACATATATTGAAGATTAGAGATTAGTTCGCCGTTAACACCAGCAGGAATAGTAGGTTGATGCATATGAAGGGCGCAAGCAAATCCTGCTTTGATCTTATTTAGATTAAGATTAGTATGGGGCAAGAATATTGGCTCATTATGGTTAACTATTTGGGTTATTTCTGATTCCCAGCCACAAATGTTAGGTAATCCCGATCGCGTTACTGTTAAAGTATTTGTTGGTAGTGTTGTTTCGATCATGTTGAAGTTTTTTGGCTAAAAGAGATAAGTTGCTATTGTTGGATAATAAACAAGTTTTATTTGTTTAAATATTTTGATTTATAAAATCTTAATTAAGAATCTTTACTTTTGGCTAATTTGAATAACTATATTGGTGAATTATCGGCTTTAACCGCAGCATTTTTGTGGGCTATTTCTGCTGTTATTTATAGTTTATTAGGACAGCGAGTGCCTCCTTTACAATTAAATTTTTTTAAAGGGATTATTGCGATCGCCTTTATTTTACTTACTTTATTGTTTCAAGAAATAACAACTAACAGCTTTACTATATTTTCGGTTTTTTTATTATCTCTTAGTGGCATAATTGGTATTGGTTTAGGAGATACGGCTTATTTTTTGGCATTAAATAATTTAGGAGCTAGACGGACTTTACTCTTAGAAACTTTAGCTCCGCCTTTAAGTGCTTTGTTAGCTTGGATAATAATTGGAGAAGCTTTAAATCCAATAGCTTGGTGGGGGATATTTTTAACTTTATTGGGTATAGCATGGGTAATTAGTGAGAGAAATGCTTTGGAATTAAATAGTAATTTGCGGATTGTCAAAGGTATTATTTGGGGTAGTTTAGCAGCAATTAGTCAAGCTAGTGGTGCAGTATTATCTCGTATCGCGTTAATAAATTCTGATATTAGCCCTCTAGAAAGTAGCTTAATTAGATTATTAGGAGGAACAGCAATAGTATTTTTTTTGGGAGTAGTTCCTTGGTTTCAAAAGTCATCCTCGCCCCAAATTAATCTTTTATCATGGCGCATTTTGGGAACAATTACTTTAGCTGCTTTTGCTAGCACTTATTTAGGTATTTGGTTACAGCAAACTTCGTTAAAATTTGCGCCCACGGGAATTGCTCAAACTCTGTTGGCTACTAGCCCGATTTTTATCATTCCTTTGGCTTTTATTATGGGAGAAAAAGTGAGTTTACGGTCTATTTTAGGAGTTTTAATTGCGATCGCAGGAATTAGTCTTTTATTTGTTGGTAGATAAAGTTACCTGCTAGTAAGCCAGATGTCAAAGCACTTTCGACATTATTTCCTTGACACCAATCACCACAACAAACTAGAGGTAAGGGAGTGTTTGTCCCTAGATAAGGTATTGCTAAATGCTGTTGAGGAATAGCATATCGCCAGCGATGTACTTGTAATTTTTGGGGCGAATTTAACCAAGGGAGTAAAAGAGATGCTGCCGTTTGGAGTAAAGATGTTCCAATTGGGCTTAAATCGGAAGTTTCTAGATGGTTTTGCGCCAATTGAGGGGTACTGTGCAGTACAAAGACTGGTTTAGTTGGCTGCTGTCTTTTGCTACTATCTAAAGCAATCCAAGCTAGATCGGAATGAGATTTTAAATTGACGCCTTGCCAACTTGGTAACTGAGCTAAATATTTACGATCATACTCAGCCATCACGGCAATACAAGGTGCAAAAGTTACTGACTGTAACTGAGCTAAAAAATCTAATGGAAGTTGCTTGCTTAATGGAGTTAAAAGTGTTGCTGTTTGGGGTGCAGGAATCGCAATTACCAGTTTTTTAGAGTAAATATGGGCAAACTTATTGTTTGAGTGATAGGTAATCTCCCAAGAGCAGTTTTTTTCAATCTTAAGGCTTGTAACTCCGCATTGCTTATAGATAGCTAAATCTGTAGCCAAATATTTAGCGATCGCTGTAATTCCTGCATTGGCAATATAACGCTTTCGATAGTTGCTTTCTTGAAGATGATCGTTAGCATCAAGTTCATATATCCTAGCTTGCCAAGGTTGCAAAATTTTAGCTTGTTGCAGTAGTTGGATTAAATTTTCTGTGTTTAAACCTTGAATTTCTAGAGCGGGCAGACCATGATCTAAGGGAATACGCTCAAATCTTCTAGTAGCAACTCTACCACCCACGCCACGAGATTTATCAAGAATAATTACTCGGCATCCTTGCTGTTGTAAAGTTCGGGCGCAGGTTAATCCCGACAAACCAGCCCCGATTATGACGACATCATAAACACTGGGATCGTTAGTGGGTAAAATAGAATCGACCATTAAGCAGAATGAGACTAAAGTTAAGGTTAATAGTAATCGATGATTAGTGGGTAATAGATGAGCGATTTTTAAGCTTATGTCTGGTTTAACGCCTCCACTTATCTGATGAAAAAACTCACTATTATGAATTTTCCCGCAATATGCCAATTGAGCTTATAGCCAACAGCGTAGTTTTTTTCAGGCGGTAATTTTAATTACTTCTTCTCGTCTTTTTCAGCTTGAACTTTTGCCAGTCTCTCATCTGCTGTTGCCATTACCTGATCGAATTTTTCTAACAATTCTCCTGGATATTCTTCTAAGACTTTAGTAGATAGAGAGAGGCGATTGCTATATTCATCAACTTGCGCAATAACTACTTTAATTTCTTGCCCCACTTTAAAAATAGTCGTCAGAGAGTCGATGTGAGTACCACTAACTTCTTTAATATGGAGCAATCCTGTAACTCCATCAAGATCGACAAAAACCCCATAAGGTTTCATGTTAACGATTTTACCTGTGACTAATGCTCCTGCTTCAATTTTTGTTAAGGCAGCAGCCCGCATTGCATCCCGTTGGGATAAAACCAACTTTCGTTGTTCGGGGTTAACTTCGAGAAAAGTAGCAGTTAATAACTGTCCGATTAAAGAATCTAAATTATCTCGTTGTTGCAAATGCGATCGCGGAATAAAGCCTCGTAATCCTGCAACTTCTCCTGTTATGCCTCCCTTATTAACTCCTGTAACTCTGATTTGAGTCGATTTACCACTATCTGCCATTTCTGCGATCTGATCCCATGCTGCTTGAATTTGGAGTTGGCGCAAGGAAAGAGTAACTTGTCCTTCAGCGTTTTGTTCTTTAATAATCAGAAACTCGAATTCTTCATTAAGCGGGACAACTAGGGCTAAATCTTCGATAGCTTCTAAAGCTGCTTCTCTTTTAGGGAGGAAAGCGGGAGATTTACCGCCAATATCGACGTATGCTCCTTCAGAATCATATTGAATCACCTTTCCTTTGATGATTTGTCCCTTAGAAAATTGATAATCGTATTGTTCTAAGGCTTGAGCAAAGTCATCCATAGAAAAGGAGGGAGAATTGGCAGAAGAAGCTGGATCAGAATTCATTGTGTTAAGTGATTAGTGAAACGTTACGAGTTATCGAATCGGAGTTATAACTTGAAGCTAAATAAGTCTAGCATTTTCTGCCAAGCATCTTGGGCTGCTTCTGGGTTATAACTATCGCGCTTGTCGCACATAAAGCCATGATCTGCACCTTCATAGCGGAATATCTGATGGGATATCTGATATTTTTCTAATTCTGCTGCAATTCGAGCTACTTGTTCATTAGGGATCAAAGAATCAGCAGTACCAAAGAAACCATAAATTGTCCCTTTAATATCCTTAGTACGAGTAATGGTTGGTTCACCGCCACCAGGACACCAATTAACAATTTGTGCGCCATAAAAAGAAGCCGTCGCCTTAATCTCCTTTAACGTTGCAGCAAGATAAGTTACATGACCACCAAAACAAAAGCCCACTGTTCCCACTCCTGTAGTTTTGACTTGTGGTAACTCATAGAGATACTTAATGGTAGCTTGAATATCCCTTAGCAATTCATCAGCTTGAGTTTGATTTTTATATTCTCTGCCGAGTTGTAAAGCTTCAGCAGTATATCCGACTTCAAAACCAGGAGCTTGCCTTTGATAGATAGCAGGAGCAATTGCCACATAGCCTTGTTGGGCAATTCTTCGAGTAATATCGCGAATATGCTCATTTACGCCAAATATTTCTTGAATAACTATTACAGCAGGATATTTTTCTGAGGTTTGAGGCATCGCTAAATAAGCATCTATTGCCAAATCACCGTTAGGAACTTGAACTAATTTAGAAGAAATCATCGCTCATTAATCATTGAACATTGATCATTACAGCACACCTTTAGAGCTAGGAATCGTATTAGCCCGACGGGGATCGATTGCCAATGCCATTCTCATCCCACGAGCAAAAGCTTTAAAAGCTGCTTCAATAATATGGTGGGAGTTAATTCCCTCTAGCTGACGCATATGGAGTGTCATTTGCGAGTGGTTGACAACAGCCACGAAAAATTCTCTAACCAATTGCGTATCGTAAGTGCCAACTCTTTGAGTGGGTATATTTAGACTATAACTAAGATGGGGGCGTCCTGAAAAATCTAGGGCGACTTGAATCAAAGACTCATCTAAAGGGGCAACAAAGTGACCAAAACGAGCAATCCCTTGGCGATCGCCAAGAGCTTGAGCTAGAGCCTGACCGAAAGTAATACCGACATCTTCGTTAGTATGATGATCGTCAACTTCGAGATCTCCTGTTGCTGTTACCTCTAGATCGAGTAGTCCATGGGAAGCTATTTGCTGGAGCATATGATCGAGAAAGGGAATACCCGTAGCAGCATGACATTTTCCCTGACCATCAAGATTTACTGTTACTTTTACATCAGTTTCTTTGGTGGTTCGTCTCACAGAGGCAGTACGAGATAAAACTAAGGATTGAGAAGGAGAAAAATTGGGGGTTGTAGATTCTGTAGTGGGCATTGCTTGGTAGATGACTAAGGTTTAAAATTAATTACAAAAAGTCGCTCAAAAGCTAGATTTAAAGTACTCGTCTTGAAAAGACGGCGTACCTTCGACTTTGTAAAACTAATTCAACTAAGCTTTATCATACTAGAACGCTACTTCTCTTTGACCAGTAGTTGATATCTCCATCCTAGGGGGATTTCTGTCCTTTTCATCATTATCAGTAATACTGCTAAACTAGAAGCGAGATTGATTGTGTAATTTTTTTGAAGATAGTTAGGCTATACAGATGCAGAAAAAAAGTAACTTTGACTCTTCTCAGATTATGTTTCGTGCCGATGAATTAATGAATAATGCATCTAATCGCTACCGAATTACAGTTCAAGTAGCTAACAGAGCCAAACGTCGTCGTTATGAAGATATTGATAACTTTGAAGACCCGATGATGAAGCCACCGATTCGTGCCATTATCGAAATGTCTGACGAATTAACTCAAAAAGATATTTTAGGCGACTAAAATCGCAATTTTTTGTGAAATGAGGCGAAATTTGATTTTCAACTAGCTATTAGCTATTAGCTTCTAGCTATTAGCCTGGTTTAACTCCTCCACTTTAAAGTGGAAAAACCCATAGTGGTGGGTTTAATTCTCCCATTATGCCAGTCCAGCTAAGAGCTAACGGCTCTGAAGCTCAGAGCTAACTTAAGAGTTTTATTAGTAGTTAATAGTCAATTGGTGCTTATTTTTCCTATTTTGCTGGTCATACTTCCCAAATAGGGCAAGCAATATCTAGTTTAAGCTAAATGATTCTGAATGATGAAATTTGTGGGTCAACACCGTGATTGGATATGCTCTCTAGCCAAGAGCATCCCTCACGGTCAATTCTCTAAAACTAGGCATGAGCGACGGATTTTTAGACTGGTGAGGCGATTTTGCTGGGGCATAATTTTAGTTGCAGGATTAAATTTTGTCTTACCAGTTTTAGCTCAATTTCCCCAACCTGATAGTGTAGCAGCACAAGTTTATCAGCAACTTCCTGACTTTCCTTTAGAAAATCAATATACTAGAGCCGAAACAGGAAAGATCGCATCTGATCATACTCTCTTAAGTCGTTTGATTCGTTATCATCAGTATGTTAAAAATCGACCCTTAGTTTATCGACTAGATTGGCAGTTAACCTTGGCAGATTATTTACGGGTTAACGAAACTATGCTCGAAAATCGCTATCCTGGTAATCAAACCTTGACGACGAATCCACTAAATAATGATCGCGAAGCGATCGCCAATTTAACCCGCAACCAAAGAAATCAATTAATTGATACTTTACTTGCTATCTACAATCCTAATACTGAACCCCAAGCACCATCACCATCAGTTACCCCTCAAACTCCAACCAGAGAAGAGCCAAATAGTTCTCCGCGACTACCCCAACCAGGAGATGCAGAATTACTACTACCTTGAGTGGGAAGAAGGAAGAAGGATGAGGTGTGTACTTCAACTAGAAATGGGATTATTATGTCGCGGTTGCTAAGAAAAGGTCGAGGATGGCGTGTCGGTTGGAATCCTGAAGCAACAAAATATCCAGGATTAATCGGTAGCGATCAATGGGCAATAGAATTAACTCAATCTGAGTTTAAAGAATTTTTTCGGCTGCTGTCTCAGTTAACCGCCACGATGACTCAGATAGCAACAGAATTGATGGATGAAGAAAAAATTGCCATTGAAGCTGAAAGTGATTTAATGTGGCTAGAAGTAGCAGGTTATCCTGATGCTTATTCTTTGCGTCTAATTTTAAATTGCGATCGCCGTTGTGAGGGAAATTGGCAAGCAGGAGTTGTGGCAGAATTAGTAGAAGTTACTCGAAGATTAATTGAAGAAGTTAACCTTCAGTAAAGAGTAGCGGTTGCTAAGTCTAATACTAATTTAATGTCATGATTTCTGGATAAAACTTGTCAAATCAGAAAATTGATCGACGCTAGGATCATATTATATAAGACCGAGATTTTAATTATTTGATGCCACAACTATCCCAACGTCTCAAATCAGCCGAGTTACCAGCAAATATATTCAAATTAGATAATGGATTGACTGTAATCCATCAACATATACCTGCGACACCAGTAGTAGTTTCAGATATCTGGGTTAGAGCAGGAGCGATCGCCGAACCTGATTCTTGGTCGGGAATGGCTCATTTTTTAGAACACATGATCTTCAAAGGTTCTTCTAGAGTAGGAGTTGGTGAATTTGACTGGGTAGTTGAGAACCGAGGCGGAGTGACTAATGCAGCTACAAGTCATGACTATGCTCATTTTTATCTTACGACAGCAGCAACCCATGTAACTGAAACAATTCCTTATCTAGCAGATATTTTACTTCGGGCTTCGATTCCTGATGACGAGTTTATTCGAGAACGAGATGTGGTTTTAGAAGAAATCCGTTCTAGTTACGACGATCCAGATTGGGTAGCGTTTCAAACTTTATGTCAAACTCTGTATCAACATCATCCCTACAAACGCTCTATTTTGGGAGAAGTTGACTTATTGATGGGACATACACCCAATATGATGCGATGTTTTCATCGGACTCACTATCAGCCTGAAAATATGACTGTAGTATTAGTAGGAGGCATTGAACAAGAATCCGCTTTGTCAATAGTTAATCAGGCTTTTGCTGAATTTAGCCTGAGATCGGAATGCCCACCGCATCAGATTAATGCCGAACCACCTTTAGTAGGAATTCGGCGAGAAGAATTGCGTTTAGCAAGAATTGAACACGGACGTTTATTGATGGGGTGGAGTTGTCCTGGTGCAGACAATTTAGAAGCAGCAATCGGGTTAGACTTATTAGCAGTGATTTTGGCTGGGGGACGTTGTTCGCGTTTAGTTCAGGAGTTGCGAGAAACCAAACATCTTGTTTTAGATATTTGCAGTGATTTTTCTTGGCAAAAAGATTCAAGTTTATTTACGATTACAGCTTGGTTAGAAGCCAAAGATATTGAGCTAGTAGAAAAGATTATCGGCGATCGCTTGTATGAGTTGCAAACCACTCCGATTACAGCCATAGAGTTAAACCGCGCTAAAAAATTATTACTCAATGACTATATATTTTCGACGGAAACCCCCGCACAGCTAGCAGGTATTTATGGATATTACAATACAATCGCTAGTATCGAAGATTGCGTCTTATATCCCCAAATTGTCAGTAGCTTATCAAGCTCACAGCTACAGCGCTTTGCTAATCTATATTTGTCTCCCGAACGTTATGCTAGTGTGAGACTAAAACCCAGTTAGCTGACTGCAAAAACTTAATCAATGACCTCCAGTTTAAATCAAGAACCCAAACAGCAGAATCTGCACCGCACAATTTTACCCAATGGAATTATTCTGTTAGCGTTAGAAAATCAAGCTGCCGACTTAGTAGCCTGTCGTTGTTTTTTTAGTAAAGCTGGTTTAAGGATTGAACCGCGAGAACAAGCAGGAATTTCTAATTTGGTAGCATCGGTAATTACCAAAGGAACAAAAAATTTCTCAGCCTTAGAAATAGCGGAGCAAGTCGAATCTATTGGGGCTAGCTTAGGAGCAGATGCAGGTTCAGACTATTTTTTACTGAGCTTAAAAACAATATCTGCCGATTTTGAGCAGATGCTCCAGTTATTAGCGGAAATTATCCGCTATCCTAGTTTTCCGACCGCGGAAATCGACTTAGAA
Organism: Xenococcaceae cyanobacterium; assembly: GCA_051155735.1. GTDB lineage: Bacteria > Cyanobacteriota > Cyanobacteriia > Cyanobacteriales > Xenococcaceae > JASJCP01. The sequence goes on along the minus strand of DAXETX010000376.1, from coordinate 4,032 downwards.
AAAAAATTAGCCATTCAAAATATTCGTTCTCAACAAGAACAGCCTTTTAGTGTGGCTTTTGGACAGCTTAGAGAAATGATTTATCAAGATCATCCCTATGGGGTTTCTATTTTAGGCACGGAAACTAGTGTTGCCAGATTGACTCAAGAGGATTTATTAAACTATCATCAAGCTTATTTTCGTCCTGATAATCTAATTATTAGTATCTCAGGCAAAATTAAACCAGAAACAGCAGTTAGTTTAATCGAACAAGTTTTTGGCAATTGGCGCATTCCTACCAATACTCTTTTGGCAGAATCACTACCTGAATTAAATTCGACTCCGACGGAAAAAGTAATTATTCAAGATACCCAACAAGCAATTGTCATGTTGGGTTATCTTAGCGCACCCGTCAAAAGCGAAGATTATCCTGTACTAAAATTAATTAGCACTTACTTAGGTAATGGTTTGTCGAGCCGTCTGTTTGTCGAATTACGAGAAAAAAGAGGTTTAGCTTATGATGTCTCGGCTTTTTATCCTACTCGCTTAAAAGCTGCACCTTTTGTGACTTATATGGGTACTGCCCCCGAAAATATCGAAGTTGCGATCGCAGGACTCAAAGAAGAAGTACAACGCTTAACTAAAGAAAAACTGACCGAAACTGAACTACAAGGAGCAAAAAACAAGCTTTTAGGACAATATGCTTTAGGTAAGCAAACCAATAGCGAAATTGCTCAAATTTATGGCTGGTATGAAACATTAGGATTAGGAGTTGAATTTGATTCTCGCTTTCAAAGTGCGATCGCTGAAGTAACTTCCGAGAGAATCATCGAAGTAGCCAACCGCTATCTGACTAATCCTTATATGTCTATTGTGAGACCAGAAAAGTAATTGTAGATTGTTAGTAGTTATAGTTAGTTGTTAGTTTTTACTGCCCTACAATCTAACTCATCGCTTTCAGGGGTAGAGCTAAAAGCTAAGAAGCTCAAAACTAGTTGACAAACAACACAAGCCTCTAACTTGTCACGATTGCTCTTTCCCTGATCACTGTTGACTAACTTTTAATAAGTACGCCTTGAGGTGGCAATCCGAGAAATAATACTGGTTAACAAAACTAAAACTACTAAGATAAAAGCAGCAGCCCAAGCTAATTCTTGCTGATTTTGGTAAGGCACAATCGCGAAATTATAGACCAGTACGGCTAAAGAAGCTGTAGGTTCAAATAAATTGTTACTCCAACTGGGCCAAAATTGCGTAAACAAAGCTGTAAACAGTAATGGTGCAGTTTCGCCAGCAGCACGGGCTACCGCTAGGGTAACACCTGTAATAATGGCAGGAATCGCAGCAGGTAAAACTACTTGTAATACAGTCTGATATCTATTTGCGCCAACTCCGATAGAAGCCTGGCGTACTTCTTGGGGAACTAGTTTTAAAGCTTCATCAGTGGTACGGACAATAATCGGCAACATTAAAATTGCTAAAGCAAAACCGCCAGCCCAAGCGGAGTAAGTTCTGGTGGTTAAGACTATAGAACTGTAGGCAAATACCCCAATAATAATCGAAGGCACACCACTAAGAACATTTGTGGCAAAGCGAATCCAATCAGCTAATTGTCCTTGGCTAAACTCTGATAGATAAATTGCAGCCATTACTCCGATAGGAACACTAATTAAAGCTCCAATACCTACCATGATGATTGTTCCGATGATGGCATTGCCAAATCCTCCCCCATCGACTAAAGGTGGAGGCGGTAATTCGGTAAAAACTGCTAGTCTTAGGGAGCTAATACCTTTGCTAAGCAGATAACTCAAAATAATGATCAGAGGCACAATTGCCATAAAGGTAAATAATCCTGCTAACCCAGACATAAATAATCCGAAGAGATTACGACGGGAGGTAAGATTCTTTTTTAAACTGCCTGAATCGAAACTATAAGGTTGATTAGGTAATAATTCTGTTGTCATGATTAAGGTGCGATTAATTGCTACTGAAGAGGAGAACAGCCTGAGGCTGTTACTAGATTTTTTGCAGTCTGGTGACTAATAACTGGGCTAAAACATTAACTACTAAGGTAATTAGAAACAAAATTAACGCAGCATACATCAAGGCTGCAACTTGTAGTCCACTAGCCTCAGCAAACTGATTGGCGAGTAAAGAAGAAATAGTATTAGAAGGTTCAAAAACGGAAAAAGCAACTTTATTAGAATTACCAATTAACATGGTTACAGCCATGGTTTCTCCTAAAGCTCTTCCTAGTGCCAACATAATACCGCCGATAATTCCTGAAGAAGCAGCAGGTAATACGATTTGAATAATCGCTTCCCAACGAGTTGCGCCTAAACCCACCGCAGCCTGTCTTAAGCCATTAGGTACATTAATAATGGCATCACGGGAAATAGCTGCAATTGTCGGCAAAATCATTACAGACAAAATTAAAGCTGCTGGTAGCATACCAGGTCCTCTAAGGGGACTAATTTCTTTAAGAAAAGGAATTAAGACAAAAATCCCCCACAGTCCATAAACGACACTGGGTACTGCTGCTAATAACTCTACTAGAAAAACAATAGTTCTTTGGACACTCGGTGGTAAGTAATCTTCACTGAGAAAAATCGCTACTCCCAAGCCAATAGGTACAGCGATTAACAAGGCAATAAAAGAACTAACCAGCGTTCCATAGATAGCAGGAAATACACCATAGTCAGTTCTTACTGGATTCCAGCTACTAGTACTTAAAAACCCTAAGCCAAATTCTTTGATGGCAGGCCATGCTTGCAAGCCTACTTGGATGGTAATCCAAATCAGAACTAATGCGATCGCTAATGCGAAAATTTTTGCAGCCCAATAAAAACTATTATCTAAACCTCTTTCTTTCATCGAACGAGGCTGAATTCTGGTTGAATGAGTAATGTTCATTGAAGCAATTTAAGATTCTGTATTACGTCTTATAGAATTTCTACTATACTCTGTAATTATTACTATACTTGCATTAAGATTAGGTAAAATTAACAGTGTTATTAGTCGCAGCTTGATTTGTCTCTGTTAATGAATATTGTTAATAAGTCAAGCAATAATGAGGATTAAGCTGATTTTGTCAGTGTTTAAGTTTGATATAATCCCCAGATAAATGATAATGATTTTAGTTTTATTATCAATAGTACGGAAAAAGAATGTTTAGCAGTAATAATAATCAAGTACAGGAAAAGTGGCGTTGGCAATTAGATAATTTTGTTGAAGAAAATGAAGCCAAGTTATCAGCATTGGCTTGGGGTTTACAACAAGAATGGAACGATAAAACTTCTTTACTAGGCATTGATCTTAAACCCCAGCCTCATTTTGTTTGTTGCAGTGGCGAATCGCTCACAAAGTTAAATCAAAATACTAAAGGTAGGTTACAAGAAATATTAGGCTTAATTGACGGTTATCAACCTGAAAAAGAAGTTTTAATTATTGCTATTGGGGAAGGACAGGTTAAACTAATTCATTTTCAACCCGATGTTACACCTCCTGATAACTTTGAAGCAGAAAGCTGTGATATCGAGCGACTAATTGAAGATTTAGAAACTGTTTTGAGAGAAAAAGATTTTTTTTAAACTTATTTTATTTAAGATTTTGACTTAGGGCAATCTCTTTTAGAATAAAACATAATTATTCAATATTAAAAAATAGCCGTGAAGCTTTTTAGAACTTGGTATAACTGTATCAAGGAAGAAATCAAATTTTATCTGCCCACCCATAAAAAATACTGAAACTATCATACACAGCAAATTCATCGAAAAATAGAATTTTTTCGCCTTGGTTTTTATAGCGCAGTTTTTTTTAATAGTTCTACAAATTGTTTCTGTTTAGTTTGTTCAATAACCTGAATCATAATTTTAGCTGTCCACAGATTTCTATCGATACCATAATCAATTGGCGTTTCTTGCAGAAGCATTTGTTGAAACTGTTGTTTTTGAGACGGGCTTAATTTCCCATTCCGCACTTCATTTTGTAAGATGTCGAGTAATATGTTTTGAGGCAATCTTGGCGATCGCTAAAAAAATCACCAACTACTTT
>DAXETX010000375.1:0-4771 GCA_051155735.1 Xenococcaceae cyanobacterium | reverse complement strand
CCTGTAGTTGCTAATAACAGCCAAGCTAAATCACTATTAGCGATCGCTCCTGAAGCAGCAAAACCAGCCAGAATATCAGCCCAGGCGGTAACAATGTTAGCAGGTCGCATTAGTTGCAGATATGCGGTAAAGTCGCTGCTAGGTTTAATCTTAGTTTCGGTAGTTAATGCCATATTATTGTCTCTACTCAATTAAAACAGTATCGCGATCGATTTCAGGTTGGATGACAGAAGTATTTGTTGAGGCTACTTGGGGTTCTTGTCCTCGTAATACCGAATTTCCCGCAAACAACTGTCTTTGATCGATCTGCATCGGGTTGAGCCAATCGCTTTCTTGCATTTGACCACTCTGACTATATGCAGCTAGAGCATTTTCATAACAAACTGCCCGTACCCAATCTTGCGGAATGCCTCGTTCTAGCATCAACCGCGCTGTTTTAGGAACAGCCAAAGGATCGCTGACTCCCCAGTCGGCACTACTATCGACGATAATTCGTTCTTGACCATAATGTCGCACTACTTCTACCATGCGGGCATTACCCATTTTGGTCTGAGGATAAATGGTAAAAGCTGCCCAGAAACCTCGGTCTAAAACTTCTTGAACTGTTTCTTCGTTGTTATGATCGACGACTACTTGGGTTGGTTTTAGTCCATGTTCTAAACAAACATCCATACTACGGCTAGTTCCCGCTTTTTTGTTACGGTGCGGAGTATGAATCATTACTACCATGTCTAGCTCTTTAGCCAACTCAAGTTGCAGCCGAAAGTATTTATCTTCCGCTGGAGTCAGATCGTCATAGCCAATTTCGCCAATGGCGACAACTCCTTCTTTACAAGCATATAAAGGTAATAATTCCATCACCGCTTCTGCTAAAGCCTCATTATTGGCTTCTTTAGAATTCAAACCAATCGTACAGTAGTGTTTAATGCCAAACTGACTAGCGCGAAATCGCTCCCAACCAACCAAGCTGCTAAAGTAGTCTTGAAAACTACCAACGCTAGTTCGGGGTTGCCCCAACCAAAAAGCTGGCTCGATTACTGCAACAATACCTGACTCTCGCATCTTGATATAGTCGTCGGTAGTGCGAGATGACATATGAATGTGAGGATCGATAAACATCATAGGTTTTTTCTTACACAATTTTTTATGGTTTAGTTAATTAAAATTTTTAGCTTTCTACAGTCGCAATCTTCGCCCAAGTTAAATTACCTGAGTCTATAGCAGTTTTTAAATCTGGATATTTTAAGAGAAGATGGCGCGCTTCTGGTAGAGAACTTCGCGAACAAGCTAAAGCTACTGCTGCTTGTTGCAGCAAGTCAGAATCGGCTAAAATTTTTTCCCAATCTGCCACAATTGTCTCATCCGCATATGTTCCCATCGCTCGCCACAGTTCTGGCGATACCGAGCGTTTAGCTGCCCACCTTTCGCGGGCATAGTCAAGCAGCATTTGCGCCAATGTCGGGTTAGTTCTAGCCTCTAAACCCTGAATTAAGCAGAGAGGGCTGCCGACAAATAAAGCTTTTAGTACCATCTGATTCCAAGCTAGTTCGTCGCAATAGACTGCGGGATAAGGGTTGCGCAAAGCCACCGCCTCAAAAACTACAGTCATATTAGTGCGAATTCCCTCAGCAGCTTGCAGTCGGTACTGTTCGGGATAAGGCAGCAAGGGTAACATCTGATAAAGTGCTACTAGTTCTTCGACATCCGCAGTAACAAAAACTTTTTTTAAGGTTTTAAGATATTGCGCTTCTGATATTGCTTGAGCCAGAGAAAGCACCAGTAAACAACGGGCAGCTTGGTCGCTACGCCAAAATTGAGGCAACCAACCCAGACATTTAGCTTGAGCTTGCTGTATTTCGGTTGAACTCAACTGAAGTTGTTGCTTGCCCAGATAACGCGGTACTGCACTAAAAGCGGTAAAAAACACTCGTGGAGCAGCCCCAGAAGCTAGCTTTTGCTGCTGTTGTTGTAGCCAGGTAAAATCCTTTGGTTCGACTTGCTTGATTAGCCAACTCCCTAAAAGATCTTTAATGGCATTTTGTTGAATAGTTATTGCCGACATGGTTGTTTTGAAAAACTGTTTGTTAATAAAACATCAAGCAGATAAGCTGTCACGCATTTAATTTGCTTGTTGTGGCTGAGATGGAGGATTGGGAGAAAGGGAGCTTTCAGGGGTATGATTTTAAGATTTGACGGTTGAGGCAGGTAGGGAAGTTGGGGGAGATAAAACTTTGATTTTTCTTAGGTTTTTCGTGCTAGTTAAACTACCAAATCCTTCAATATTTTGTTTCTATTTCACTTAATGAAATAGATTCTTACCTCGGAATTTTGAATCAGTTAGATTTGAGGGATAAGCTCGCCGTGCCATCTTTGCTCAAACTAATTTGATCTCACTCTTCCTTTTTACAGCTTAATATTTGAGTTACTGGTCTCCTTTATTTTCTTTTTACAAACTTTACAAACTGTTTATATTGGTTCATCAAATCCTTATATTGGTCTGCATCTGTCTCAGACTATTCTGCCTTTTCGAGCAGCAAACAGCTTACTGGCGATCGCACCTATTCCTAAAAAAGCCAAACCCACTTACTAACTTTTATGAGTGATCGAGTCCCCCTCCCCCCTAAATACCCCTAAAATTTGGGGGGTTAGGGGGTATTTAGAGGGCTTCTAGATTTGTCTAATAGTATCGACTCATCTGAAAACTGCTGTAAATCTGGAATCTTAGTGGTAAGAGTTTCTCGTCAAATTCAGGAATGCTTAAACGACTGTGAAGTCTCCATTCATGTTGCCAAGCATTTCGCCACCGAGTTCATCCCCAGAATACAGATCGAAAGCGATAGTGTTTTCTTCCTGTAAATCCATTCCTCCTGAGAAATAATCCTCGCCATTATCACCGAATAAAGCGTAGGGTTCCCAATTCTCTGTTCTAGTAACTTGACCATCATTGAAATTCAGGAACACGCTATCTATTTGGTCAAAGAGAGACGCGATCAAAGTATCTTCGTCCGCATCGTAAAGTCCCACGATTATTCCTGTATCTTCCAGAGTTGGTTCGGAAACATCTTCACCCAGGTCGAACAGTTCGTTGCGCGCCGTCTCGGCGATAATTGAGTGACCGAGCGCAGTTGGATGGAAGAATGGGTCTATGAACAGCGTCCCATGCTGTACCGCTGGATCTTCCCCGACGATCGCCTCGTTGTATTCTGGTGGCTCGCCTGTCAGGGGTGTCTGACTGCTCAAGACTGGCTCGTCTAGGTTAACGAAGCCGTACGATCCTGGTTCTTCGGCGATCGCATCGAACAAGGTGTTGACATCGAGAATTTCAATGTTCGCACCCGACGCTGCTTCATATTCTTCTAGTGCAGCAGTTAAACCCTGGTTATAACCCTCGACTACTGGACCAAAGAAGCCTGGTTCGACACCAAGGATCGCTTGAAACTCTTCATCGCTGAAGATCGGTGCTAGCTCTACTGGTGGTACGAGTCCGACCAAGAAGTTTTCAGCACCCAATTCTTGCAAATTCGCGATGCCATCAACGGTTGCTTGGATCGATTGCTGCGCAGCTTCCTCTGGCGCGACGCCCTCTCCTGGTGGCAGGGTTAGGTCGTTACCACTGAAGTTGACAACTACTAGATCGTCCTCTGTGAAAGTACCATAGTTTTCCTCAAAGGTATCAATCTGACCCGCAAAAGTGTTTAACTCGGTTGCCTCGCCGAATGGGTCAACTGGGTTGACCAAATCGCGCGCTGTAGCGTCGAGGTAGCTGAAGTTGGTATCTTGCTCTGCATAATCCTCAACGCCCAGAATGCTTGCGAGGTAGGTGGTCCAGTTTAAACCGTCGGTGAAATTGCCGAGTTCTGAGTATGGCGCAACATCGTAGGGGGGATTTGCTCCTGTGCTTTCTGCTACCGCGTTTTTACCGAATTCACCACCGTTTTCAGTTAAGCGATCGCCAAATACGAACAGGTCGTTAACTATATAGCCATCTTCACCGTTTGACAGCACTGGTTCTTCACCTCGTGCTGGTAAATATGTACCGAAAAATGGATCGAAGTAGTCTGCAAATGGGTTGCTCTCGGTGATGACGGGCGCGAGCGGATCTACTGGACCGGGAATTAGCACGCTCGGTTCTACCCCTGGTAACAGAGTGGGATTGAGCGGGTCAAAGTCGTTTGCATCGAAATCTTCTGGGGGTGGCATCGTTGGGTCTAAGCCTGGTACCTCAGTTGGAGCGCCATCCGTAGTTGTAGGTTCGAGAACTTCAGCGTCATCGGGTAGATCTCCACTCTCGCCCGCATCAGCTTCTGGCACTGGTAGCTCGTCCGCAGGTGCTTGGGGTTCTAGCATCGGATTCCCTGGAGTTGAACGATCTGCCGTAATTTGCCCCTCTTCGACAGGATCTTCGTTGCCCTTTGGAGACTGCTCCTCGTCTAAAATACCGCCAATTGCTGCATCTTCACCCCGTAGAGGTGGCTCGCTGTTGCCGTTAGCAGATTCTTCTTCAGGAGAAATATCTTGAGGGGGAGAACTAGGCATTTCACCATCAGGTGCTTCACTATTGTTTTCAAGTGCCTGCTGCCGTCCTGGGGTGTCGGGTAGATCGTTCTCACCTTTAAATGTACGCTCGACAATCTCGACGCGGTAGTCGGCACTCGGATCTCCCCCTGCCTGTACCACCAAGCCGTATTGAGGCGGTGTGAGTACTGGTGGAGTCTTTTGCAGTACAGTGACGCTTTCGGCTTCTTCACCATCAGGGCTAATGCCGTACATG
>DAXETX010000374.1:0-5426 GCA_051155735.1 Xenococcaceae cyanobacterium | reverse complement strand
TGTTGGTTGGCGCATAACATGAAATTTGTCGCACATAAAGTAAAAAATTGGCACATAACATGAAATTTATTTGCGCATAAGTTGAAAATGTCCCTCTGACCAATAACCTAAAAATAGTCCATCTCTATTAAAGGGAGGTCGGAGCTTGGCAGTCGGAGCGAGAAAAATTACCAATAGGGGAAGCAAAAAGATCATTGGTAAGTTTCCCAGTTTGAAGATGAATACCGCGATTTGGTGGGAATCTCAACTCGAACGGGACTATATTTATCTGCTGGAAATTGACCCAGATGTTCTTTCTTACCAAGGACAGCCTTTTACCATTGCCTATAGCAATCTCGATAAACGCAGAAAATATACACCAGATTTTTTGGTGTCAAGAAAAGGCTCTAAGCAAATTATAGAGGTTAAACCAGCTCACAAAGTCTCAGAAACCCGAAATACCCGTCGCTTTCAACAAGCAGCGAATGTTTGCTTGGCGAACAATCTAGACTTTGTAGTGGTGACTGAGAAAACGATTCGAGTTCAGCCCAGACTAGATAATATCAAGCTGCTTTACAAGTATGCCAGAGTGTCCCTATCTTGGCACAACTATCATGATTGTTTAGCATACTTTCGTTTCGTCGAAACTAAGAGTCTTCTTGAGGCATCAGGGGACTTAGAAACTAAAGGAATTACGCCCAATCATCTGCTGCGACTACTCTGGAGTGGTTTTCTCATCACTGACTTGATGAAACCGATTACCCCCCTAAGTTTGATTCAATTGTCGCGGGAAGCAATCAATTGGGAGGGACAGGTGAATCAATGACTAGAATTCAACTAAAAAAAGGATTGCGGTTGCTTTTGCAAGGTAGAGAATACACCATCGAGCAACGCTTACCCACTGGAGAAATTCAGCTAAGACACCTACCGACCAACACCTGTTCCAATTTAAAAGAAGTAGTTTTAACTCAGTTGTTATTTCAAGGAGAACTTCAATTTTTAGGTGAGGACTCGGAGACAGTCAAACAACAGAACGACAAAAGATACAGTAGTACGGATTTTACTGAGCTACCACCTGCGTTAAGAGAGGAAGCCAAAAGAAGATACCGCTATGTCAGCCGAGTTCTTGAATCGACTCCGAACAAGCGAACTGCTACAACTCTAGAACCTATTATCTCTCTGGTATCGAGGGAAATTAAAGATAGCCAACCACCGTCATGGCTGACTCTTTATCGCTGGCTCAAAAATTACTCTTCATCGGGGGAAGACATTCGCTCCTTAGTCCCTCTTCATTCAGCTAAAGGAAATCGTCAGTCGCGGTTAAATCCAGAAGTACAGCAAATTATCAAAAATGCTATTGACCAAGTGTATTTGAATACTACTCAAGCTGAAGGAGCGGATGTTTACGACCGAGTAATTATCGAAATTAATCAGTCTAATCGTTTGAGGTCAGCTCTAGGTCAGGAAAAACTAGCAATTCCCAACATTACGACTATTTATCGTGCCATTGCCAAATTGGACCCGCACGAGACTGCTATTGCTCGTTATGGTCGCAGAATTGCTGGTTCAATGTATGACCCTGTTCAGCGAGGTCCACGTCCTACCCGTCCTCTGGAAAGAGTAGAAATCGACCACACCAAATTACCTTTATTTGTAGTCGATACAGAAACCAGATTACCAATAGGAACGCCTTGGTTGACCAGTGCTATAGACAAATATTCAGGAGTAAACCTGGGTTATTTCGCTAGTTTTGAGCCTCCTAGTTACCTATCGGTGATGCAATGTTTGTCTCATGCTATTCGGACCAAAAACTACCTTCATTCTCAATACCCGAATGTGGAAAATGATTGGGACACCTACGGACTACCAGAGGTAATTGTCGTTGATAATGGCAAAGAGTTTTATAGTACCTCCTTTGAAGATGCCTGTCTGAGTTTGGGTATCGTCATCCAATATTCTCCTCCCAAAATGCCTTGGTACAAAAGTGCTATCGAAAGATATTTTGGTGCTTTAAACACCCAACTACTCTCTCATCAGCCAGGAAAAACTTTCGCCAAGTTTATGCAGCAGAACGATTACGACCCAAAGAGAAATGCAGTAGTTTCTTTTGAAGCACTTCAAGAAATTCTACATCTGTTCGTAGTCGATATTTACAATCAAAGTTCCCATCCACAGCTCAAATCTCCCCGTCAGCAAGTTTGGAATCGCGCAATAGCTTCCTTTCCACCAGCATTGCCACCGTCAATAACTGAACTTAAGGTGCTAATTGGAGCCACAGTTGAACGCACCATCACCAGAAGAGGAATAGAATTTGAAGGTTTAATTTATAACAGCAGCCAACTAGCTCGTTTGCGCTCGGAGATGGGACAATCTCCCAGAACTAAAGTCAAATACGACCCGACGGATTTATCGAGTGTTTATGTTTTAGACTCTTCTAATTACCAATTTCTGGAAGTGCCTGCTCTGCATCAAGAATATACCCAAGGTTTAACCCTCTGGCAACATAAAGTAGTCAAACAATTGGCGCGTCTTGAAGCAGACCAAGTAGATATTGTGGCTTTAGCTCTTGCTAAAGAGAAGATTCAACGCATTGTCGAGCGGGAATGGAAACAATCAAAAAGAGGAAAAACCCGTCAATCAATGGCGAGATGGCTTGGTATAGAAAGCTCGGAGTCAACTTTTACAACAGGTGAAAAATTACCGCCGAACAAGAGTCAAACAATGGATATTCCAGTAGAAGCTGCTTCTGTTCAATCAAGCTCCTTAAGTGGAATATCTAATCTTGATAATGCCTTGGTTGCATCGCCCATACCAACCGAACCAACTGATATCCATCAAACACAGTTTCAGGAAGACGACTCATTAATTCAACCCAAAACTGATGAAGTCAAAGCAGACTCCAACTCACAGGAGCAGAATCAGAACACATCAGATGAGATTCAATCAACTCAACCTGTTCGACAAGAGCGAATAGAAGATGATTGGCAGCCAGATTTATCAGGCTGGGATGTTAGCTACGGTTTACCCAAGTAAGGAAGAACGCTCATGTCATCAACTCAACCACAATTCTGTGCCATGACTGCGGCACAAAGACTAAAAATCGCTAATAATATCTACATTTCCTACCCTCGATTTAAAGAAATTCTCGGTGCAATTGAGTATTGTCATCATTTCTCCTGTTGTAAGGACGAACCAGAATGTATGTTTCTGTCTGGTCCGACGGGGGTAGGGAAAACTACTATTTATCGAACCTATGCCAGCAAATATCCCAGACAAATTACCCCTGAAGGAACAAATATTCCCATCCTGGCCGTAACTATCCCCGCTCCTGCTACGGTCAAAACAGTTGTTTCCAAACTCCTGTGGCAACTCGGCGACCCTGCTTATGACAAAGGCTCAACAGGTAAGCAGACGATTCGCTTAATCGGTTTGATGAAAGATTGTAGGGTTCAACTGTTGATTTTGGATGAATTTCAACACTTTATTGACCGAGATTCAGCTAAAGTATTAAAAACGGTTTCTGATTGGCTCAAAACTTTAATTTTAGATACTAATTTGCCAATTATTTTAATTGGTTTACCTGAAGCCGAGCAGATTCTCCAACTTAAGTGTCATTCTCAACTTAGTCGTCGATTTGCTAACCGATGTCACTTAAACCCTTTTGTCTGGCAAGGTGATAGTGGTGCAGAGTTTCGGACTTTTTTGCATTTATTAGAATCTCAACTGCCTTTAGAATCAGCTTCTCACTTATCAGAGTTGGACATGGCTAGGCGATTTTATTATGCTTCAGATGGAGTAGTTGCCTATGTGATGAAGTTAATTCGCTATGGAACTTACCTCGCTCTTCAGCAGCATCGAGAACAACTCTCTCTCAGCATTTTAGCTGCTGCCTTTGAAAAATACGTCCACGCTGATAAGACAGATAAGGTCAATCCTTTTATCAGCGATGAATTTGAGCTGATTGCACAAGAAGCTCAATTAACAGAGTTGACTATTGGCGCAACTAACAATCGACTGAAATCAAAGCCAAAAAAGCTCAAAGCGTCCTCGGTTTTAACTACAAATTAACTACTACATTAACCTCTATACCTCAAAGATTGCTGCGTACTCCTTCACCCTATGATGATGAGAGTTTAGCAGGTTATATTCTGCGTCTGAGCGAAACAAATTATTACCAGTCTCCTCACTGGATTCTGCAATTGGCAGGTTATCGGGGCAATCGGGTTCTTCGATTTAATCGCCATGATAACAAACCGACAAAACTCAACCAACTAACTGGTACAGATAATAAGTTGCTCAAATCAAAAGCTTTTGGAGCTACAACAGAAGGTAATATTACGAGCTATGGAGTCTACCAAAAAGCTACTCAACTATGTCCAGATTGTCTGAAAGAATCTCCTTACGCTCGGCTCTTTTGGGATTCTAAAATCAGCCGAGTCTGTCCGATACATCAATGTAATCTAATCAGCAGATGCCCTCAATGTCAGCAATTGATTAAATGGTCGCGACCTGGTGTGGTTGAATGTGAGTGTGGCTTTGATTTTCGCCACGCTCGAACTACTCTTGCTACAGACGCTCAAATCAATTTTTCTTTCTACCTATACGGATCTCTCGGACGGGTTGAATATATGAATGCTATTAAAGCAATTTATACAGAGGATAATCCAGTATTTTCCTTGACCTTTAGTTGTTTTTCTAGATTGTCGAGTTTTCTGGGAGGTTATATTAGAGCTTACTGGAGACATCAAAAATGTATTGAGTTGTCCAAAACTGTCTTTACCGAGTTTGGTATGCAGTCAGAATTGTTGTCATCAGAAGAATTGGTATTTGATTTCTTTCAAGAGTGGCAGCACAATATCACCCAGCTTCTTCAATGGCACGAAAATAATCTGAAGCAAAGATACAGTCAATCAACGACCATTAGCTCGATGGTTGATTTTTTAGTAAAATTTTCCAATTATTTTCCCGTCCATTGCTCAATATCCATTTTGCTCGAAAACTACCTAATTAACTGTTTGAGTCGATATCTAATTGACCAAACAGAGATAATTTGGACAAATCCAGCTAAAGTCCACACAAGATCATTTGAGTTAAAGGAGGTGAAGCGTTGGCTACCAGAAATTACTAAAACATGGAATGACCTTGAGCTTAACTTGGCTAGGTTAATCACCGCTAGTCAATACGTGAATTATCTTTATCCATCGGAGCTTTACCCAATCAAGGTAATGGTTTTACGCAATCCAGAACCTCAAATCTTGAGGCTAAAACTAAATTTGTGTTTTCATTAATAGGATTTGGAATAAATCGTCAGATTTTTTCATCTTATGGGCAAATTAGTGCGGAAATTTTCACTTTATGGGTCAATAATTTTCAACTTATGTGCTTCGGAGAGGGCTAGAAGTATTGAAACATCATGAGAAAAATTTCATCTTATGCGCAAACCAACA
>DAXETX010000373.1:0-10185 GCA_051155735.1 Xenococcaceae cyanobacterium | reverse complement strand
GCTGCTAATTCTTGAGTAACAGTCTCTAGGTTTAGTTGTTGAATTAAATTAATCGTGCGCTGGTTAACTCTCTCTGAGCCGAGGGCTGCGGTTTCATCTTGATTGCGTTGGTGGGTAATTGCCATAGCTGCGGACATCGCGACATTTTTGACGAGTAACTCACTCACTATATCGGGAAAAGCCTGTAAAGCTTTAATCACTCCAGGAGATGGATGATCTGCTAGAGTCAAATCGCTAGTAAGATATGCGACAAAAAAACCTCTAGCGCCGTTGTGATTACTAACCAAAGAGGCTACCTTTTTTTCAATTGTGGTTTCTGTAAGTTCTGCTGCGTCGATCTTTGCCATTAAATCTTGGGTAAAAGCGATCGCTTCAGGAAAAGATAAAGATTGCTGTGAATTGTTAGGAGTTGTAGTCATTTGTCTTAAATTAAAAAGTAATCAGATAATTAATTTACTAGTGATTGATGAGAGCCAATCAGCATTTTGTCCGACAAATTACCAATTTAGTCGCAATTATTGCCGCTTTTGGGATTAATATTTTAGCTAATCTTAATCCTCCTAATGGTATGACTGTTGGCGATATTTCCAATCAGATATTTAATGATGTTTTAATCACTCCTGCTAATTATGCTTTTGCTATTTGGGGGGTAATTTATTTGGGTTTGATTAGTTTTGCGGTTTATCAGGCATTACCCTCTCAAAGAGACAATCCGATTTTAGTTAGATTGGGCTGGGGGATTGCGATCGCCTCGATGGCACAAATTATCTGGATTTTTTGCTTTCTCTACCTTCAGTTTGTCCTATCTTTAGTCTTGATGTTGGTGATTTTGTTCTCACTAATTTTTGCTTACTTACGTTTGCCCAACCAGCGTCTGGCTCGAACCGCAAAATTGTTAGTCAAAATTCCTCTGAGTATTTATTTGGCTTGGATTAGTGTTGCTACTATTGTTAATGGTGCGATTGTCCTTGACTATTGGCAATGGAATGGCTGGGGTATTAGTCCGCAAATTTGGACGGTAATTATGGTTATTGTCGCTGGCGTAATTGGCACTATTTTAGCGATTCAAAATAATCTCGCTTTTGTCGCTGTCTATCTTTGGGCTTTGGTGGCGATCGCGATAAGAAATTCAGCGACAATTATTATTGCCACCGCAGTAGTAATTGCCATCATCTTGGCAGCAATTTTATTCCTAAACCAAATCAAACACCAGAATATTTCGCCCAAAGCTTAATGCGATCGCCATAAGCTCAAGAAATTGCCCCGATTAGCTTGAGTATTATGATCGGCGTTTAGCTAAAGCGGCTCTAGCTTGTTGGCGATCATCAAAATGAATTTTTTCTGTACCTAATATTTGATAGTCTTCGTGTCCTTTACCTGCAATTAACACCCCGTCTCCTGGTTGCGCTTGCGAGATCGCAGTAGCGATCGCTGTAGCTCGGTCGGCAATTACCAAGGGCTTAACTGTATCGGGTATTCCTTGGAGAATATCATTGAGAATTCTTTGGGGGTCTTCAGTCCGAGGATTGTCGGAGGTTACTACTGTTAGATCGGCGAGTTTAGCTACAATTTGACCCATGAGAGGGCGTTTGGTGCGATCGCGATCGCCTCCACAGCCAAAGACGCAAATCATCTGATTCGTGATAAAAGGACGGGCTGCCAATAATAAGTTTTCTAAGCTGTCGGGAGTGTGAGCATAGTCAACAATGACACTAATGTCTTGATTCTCGTCTAGTTGAACTCGTTCCATTCTGCCAGGAACACCATCAAATTGAGTCACACTCTTAGCAATTAAAGCTAATTTTACGCCAATACACAAGGCTGCTCCCACTGCTGCCAACAAATTGGCTAAATTAAATTGACCAACTAAAGGCGAGTTAAAAGGAATCGCTCCTTCAGGAGTATGCAAAATTCCACTGACACCAGTTGCTTGATAATTTAATTCTGTCATGTACAAATCAGCATCAGGGTTAGTCACACTGTAACTCCAAACACGCTCTGCTGGAAGTTGGGCGATCAATCGTTTGCCGTAAGTATCATCGAGATTGATCATGGCTTTTCCCGAAAGATATTGGGGACTAAACAGTAAGGCTTTGGCTTGAAAATAGTCTTCCATATCCCGATGATAATCGAGGTGATCTTGAGTCAAATTGGTAAACACTGCTACTTCAAAACCACAGCCTCGAACTCGCCCTTGGGCTAGGGCATGAGAACTAACCTCCATCACCCCATATTTACTACCTGCTTGAACCGCAGCAGCTAATTGGCTTTGTAAATCTACGGCAAAAGGAGTTGTGTGAAGGGCAGTTTGTTGATAACCTTGCCAACGAGTATAAAGCGTACCTAGTAGTGCTGTTGGTAACTGCGACTGCCAGAGAAAATATTCAATCAGATGGGTGGTGGTAGTTTTCCCGTTTGTTCCAGTTACGCCGATTAAAGTTAACTTTGATGCTGGCTGGTGATAAAAAGCTGCTGCTAGAGTCGCACAAGTGGCAATCATCTCATCAGTAGCAATTACACAGTCAGCATCGCTTGGTGGGTGTTTCTCGGCTGCTGCGGTAGTTATAATAGCTGTGATCGCACCTTGAGCGATCGCACTTCGCCAATATTCGCCACCATCGACTCTTGTCCCTGGCATTCCTAAAAACAAATTTCCTGGTTGACAAGTGTGAGAATTAGTCGATAGCCCTGTAACTTCTGAATCTAAAGCAGCATATTTTAACGGTGGCTTAATTGATTCTACTTGGGCTAATAATTCACGTAGTTTCATAAGGCAGCAGCAATAAACAGCACAAAAATTTAGTGTTTACCAATTAAACAGCATCTTTCTCCAGTAACAGCGTTACAGGACCATCATTAGCAATTTCGACATTCATCATCGCGCCAAATTGTCCTGTTGCCACAGATAAACCACTTTTTTTTAATCTTTCGACAAAACGATGATAAATTTTTTCGGCAACATCGGGAGCAGCAGAATTACTAAAAGAGGGACGACGACCTTGGCGACAGTCGCCATAAAGGGTAAACTGGCTCACAACTAGTAATTCTCCTTGAATCTCCGTTACAGATTTTTCCCATTTACTACAATCAGCTTCTCCAGGAAATAGTCTTAAATCTAAACATTTACGAGCCATCCATTCAATCTCAGCATCGGTATCATCAGCGGTAATTCCCACCAACAAATTTAAACCTCTGCCAATTTTAGCGATGATTGCACCGTTAACACTTACAGAGGAAGTCTTAACCCTTTGAATGATTACTCTCATCTAAACTATTTACCAAAGCCTTTACCACGGTTAGTAGAAGGAAGACAGAGACATTTTTCAATTTGCTGCTGTAGTTTGTCACGATCTAAGTTTTGACCAATTAAAACTAGTTGATTTTTCTTGTCTCCTTTCCATTCAGCATCTTCGATGCTAAATCTTTTACCACTAAGATGAAAGATATGACGCTTTGGACTTTCATCAAACCAGAGAATCCCTTTAGCACGAAATACATTTTCTGGTAATTGGTTATCGAGAAAGCTTTGAAATTTTCTAATATTAAATGGGCGATCGCTTTGAATCGAAAGCGAGGTAAAACCATCATTTTCTAGGTGATCTGAGTGATGGTGGTGATGCTCATGGTCATGATGCTCGTGGTCATGGTGATGCTCGTGATCATGTTCTGATTCAGCACTCTCAAAGTACTTATCAGACTCAAATAATCCCACACTTAGCACCAATGGTAAAGGTACTTGGGATTTTTGGGTGCGTAAAATTCTCGCATCTTTTTTAAAGTCTCTAATTCTAACTTCTAAAGAGTCAACATCAGCTTCATCCACCAAATCGGTTTTGTTAAGGACAATTATATCCCCGTATTGAATCTGACTGTGGGCTGCTTGAGAATTAAATAAATCCAGACTGTAATTAGCACAATCTACCATGGTGACAATTGAGTCGAGGCGAGTCATATCCCGTAATTCTGTTCCCAAAAAAGTCAAAGCCACTGGTAGCGGGTCAGCTAATCCTGTAGTTTCTACTACTAAATAGTCAATTTTGTCTTCTCGTTCGAGTATTTTATAGACGGCATTAACCAAATCTTCGTTGATAGTGCAGCAGATACAACCATTGTTGAGTTCTACCATACTCTCATCGGTGGAGACAATTAATTCATTGTCAATGCCAATTTCACCGAATTCGTTAACTAACACTGCGGTTTTGAGTCCTTCTTGGTTAGTCAAAATGTGATTGAGGAGAGTAGTTTTACCACTACCAAGAAATCCTGTAATGATCGTGACGGGTAAACCTGTTTTTTGTGTATCCATGGTTGAGGTAGTTTGAGTTTCCACTGTTGCCATAGCGATCGCTTTTAGTTAAAAAGATGTTCAACTGTTTATTAGTCAATTATTACTTATTTGTCAATGAGTTGATTCAGCTTCTGGCTAATTTTGCTCTGGTTTATCGCCAGTCAACCAAAACGCTCCATCGTTAAGATAATTCTGATAATCTGCTTGGGTAGGATACCAGACCGAAGGCTGCCAATTTTGAGCCAAAGTAGCTGCCTCAGACAGCACAATTCTTCTCGCTTTTAACTTTTCTAATCCTGCTGTTGCTGCTAAAGACTGCCATTGCATTGTAGTAAGACGAGTGATCTCTAAACCAAGCCCTTGTGACCAAGAGCGAGTTCCTGAAGATTCTGCGTAATAATCAATAATTAAATCAAATCTACCTCCAGGTCTAAGAGTTCTCACTACTTCTTGCAAGACAACTAAAGGTTCTACACAATAATAAATTGCTTCGATGGTAATTACCCGATCAAAGCTAGAATCTGCCCAAGGAAGTTGGGTAAAATCTCCTAATTTAAGCTCCGCTGCGGGAGCATTTTTCTGGGCTGTGGCAATCATTTTGGGTGCAGCATCAATACCATAGGTCGGCGAAAATCCAGCAGCAGCAGCCTGTGCTAAAAAAGCGCCAGTTCCACAGCCCAAGTCTAAAATAGAGCCTAAATTATCCGACTCAGAAATCAATTCTGCTAGTAGAGTTTCGATCAGCGGTTGATGCCCCTCAGCCATTTTGGTTGCTCTATCGGTACTAGCCCATCGATCAAAAAGTTGACTGACATTAGATTGATAATTAATCACAGATTCAGATTGACTGTTACATTATAAATTCAGTATAACGGTTTAATTTTTAATGCATAATTTTGAAATTCGTCAAGCCAATCCTTCTGATGTTCAAGCTATTTTTAACTTAATTCAAGCCCTAGCAGATTATGAAAACTTGTCTGACTTAGTAACAGGAAATGTGCGAGATTTAACTGAGCATTTGTTTGGAGACAAGTCTTATATAGAAGCAGTTGTAGCTGAAGTAGAAGATAAAGTTATTGGTTTTGGTTTATTTTTTAGTAACTATTCAACTTTTTTGACTAAACCAGGAATTTATTTAGAAGATATTTTTGTCTTACCTGAATATCGCCGTCAAGGTATTGGCAAAGCTATCTTAAACCACATTGCTAATTTGGCTGTAGAAAGAGACGCAGGGCGTTTGGAATGGAGTGTTTTAGACTGGAATGAAACTGCTATCAGTTTTTATGAAAAAATGGGGGCTACTGTCTTACCAGACTGGCGTATTTGTCGAGTCACGGGTAAATCTTTAAGGCTTATGGCGCAAAAAACCTCATTGAATTAAGTAGCTTGGTTAAATAAAAACCTTATCAAGATATGGATAGTTTAACTCTCGATTTCCAATCCATCGAATTAACAGACGCACAGTTTTATCAACTCTGTATCAACAATCGCGATTTGCGCTTTGAGAGAAATGCCAATGGAGACTTATTAGTTATGTCCCCTACGGGTGGAGAAACAGGCAATCGTAATATTGAAATTGCTTATCAACTTCAAGCTTGGAGTCGTCAACACAAATTAGGAATTGCTTTTGATTCTTCTACTGGTTTTAAACTACCCAATGGAGCAAATCGATCGCCTGATGCTTCTTGGATACCATTTAATAAATGGAGTTCTTTAACCCTCGCCCAACAGCAAAAGTTGATTCCTCTATGTCCCGATTTTGTAATTGAGCTATTATCCCCTAATGATAAGTTGGCAACAACTCAAGAGAAAATGCAGGAATATATTGAAAATGGAACTCTTTTAGGTTGGTTAATTAACCGAAAAAATCGCCAAGTAGCGATTTATCGTCAAGACAAAAATATTGAGCTGCTAAATTCTCCTAAAAACTTATCAGGAGAAAATATCTTACCTGGATTTATCCTCGATCTAGAACCTATCTGGTAATTGATTCGAGCTTATCAAGCGTTATCAAAAAGCTTTTAGCCTTTAGCCTTTAGCATGCACGCTTTTAGCCTTGATTTAACTGGCTTTTAACGTTACTGAGTTCAAGACTCCGACCTCGAAGGCTCGTCTTCAATTAGGTAGATTTCAAGACTCTATTTAATCGCAGCTACGGAGCTTCGTAGCTACGGCGAAGCCGTTTATTTATTTAGACTAAGCTCCTACGGATTCTTTGGCTGCATACATCACCTCAAGGGTAATTTCGCTCAAACCTCGCTCACGGGCAAATTTTTCGGTGTTACGTTTTACTTTACCGCGAACAAAGCCAGGAACTTTATTTAATTCCACTTTAGCGGTTTTATCCCAGTTCAAATCAGAATCAGCGGAAATACCTTTAGTAATGACTTCTTTCGTATCATGTCCGCCGAAGATTTCTAAAAGGTGATCTTCCATGCCTAAAGTAAAGGAATTATAAACTAAATCCGCAATTTGATTAGTTCCTTCATAACCCAGAAAAGGTTTGTAACCAATGGGAAAATCTTGAATGTGAATTGGGGCTGCAATAACCCCACAAGGAATATTGAGCCGTTTTCCTACATGGCGTTCCATTTGTGTACCAAAGATTGCTGCTGGCTCGATTTTGGCGATCGCATCTGCGATCACGCCATGATCATCACTAATTAAAATCTCATCGCAGTATTCTCTTACTTGTTCATTAAAATAAGCTGCATCGTATTTACAATAAGTACCAGCTAAAACAACACGAATCCCCATTTCACGAGCCAAGATCTTAGTCATCGCCACAGCATGAGTAGTGTCACCAAAGACTACAGCTTTTTTGCCAGTTAAATTTTGACAGTCAATCGAGCGAGAAAACCAAGCAGCCTGAGAAACATAGAGAGTTTGATGATTAATATAATCTTCGTAGTCTGCTGTTGCGCCTTGAGCGTTGATTACTCGTTGAATTTGACGAATACAGCGGGCAGTTTCGACTACTCCCATCGGCGTAAACTCGACATAAGGCATCTCAAATTCCGCTTCTAGGTACTGAGCGGTCATCATCCCCAATTCCCGATAGGGAACTAAATTAAACCAAGCGCGAGTTAAGTTTTTAAGATTATGGACTGATGCTCCTTCAGGAATCACCTCATTAACTTCAATTCCCAAATCAGCCATGAGGCGTTTTAGTTCGGTACAGTCATGTTGGTTATGAAAACCCAAAGTAGAGATGCCGATGATATTTACTGAGGGGTTAGGGGTTTTCTCTGTCGGTAATTCCTGCTTTTTCTGGGCTTTAGTCAGATAAAACTCGACAATTTGTCGGAGAGTGCGATCGCCAGCTTGCAATTCATTTACTCGATAGTGGTTGACATCTGCTAAGAGAACATCTCCCTGTGTTTCCATTTGCGCGCGTTCTACAAAGTTTTGTAAATCTTCTTGAAGAATACTAGAGGTACAAGTAGGAGTCAAAACTATCAAATCGGGTCGTTCTTCGCGATCTTTACGAGTAATGTTATCAATTACTTTTTCCTGCGAGCCTCTAGCTAAAACATTGCGATCTACCACACTAGCAGTAACAGGAGTAAAGTTTCTTTCTCGCTCTAACATCGAACGCATTACATTGAAATAATCATCTCCCAAAGGAGCGTGCATAATTGCCTGAACATTCTTAAAAGAACTGGCGACACGAAGCGTACCAATATGAGCAGGACCAGCGTACATCCAATAAGCTAATTTCATTGACTTGTTCTTGATAAGTTACACAATAATGTTCTTATTTAAGAGTTTCACTAAGCTCTGGTGCAATAAATCTTAATGCCTAAAATTAGCAGTTGAGCAATAATACTCAATCAATCTCTCAAAGAACCTCTGAGAAAGTGTGTTCATCTTGCTAACCTGTGTTAGTCTTAGTATTAGGTAGCAAACCCAACTTAGCTTCACTAAATATTTTGATTTTAAAGCTGTTAGTTAAGGCAGTAAGAATCAACCTTGTTTAGTTAAAATGAATTAGCAGAAGCTTGCTTTGCCGTCAGGCAACACTAGGTTAAGTAGTATAAATTGAAGCAGAGGAGCCGTCTATTCGATGGACTATTTAGAAAAACTACTCGAAAAACTCAAAGAATGGGCTCAAAAACTAATTGAGATTTTAGCAGGTCCAGAAGCAGAACCAGAACCAGAACCAATACCAATACCTGTAAAAGATCCTCGTCATCGTAATTACCGCTAATTTTTTATTGAGTAGATTTAACTTTTGTCTCAATTTAGTATATTAGTTTTACACGGTCCCAATTTGAACTTGCTAGGAACGCGAGAACCTGGAATTTATGGCTCGATGACTCTTGAGAGCATTAATAAATTCTTGAAAGCAGAAGCTACTAAGCTGCAAGTACAGGTTTCTTGCTTGCAGTCTAACCATGAAGGATATTTAGTAGATGCAATTCATCGCTCTGCCTTGAAATATCAAGGAATTGTGATTAATGCTGGAGCATATACCCATACTAGTGTGGCAATTCGAGATGCTCTATCTGGAATCAAACTGCCAGCGGTAGAAGTCCATCTGAGTAACATCTATCGTCGCGAGGAATTTCGTCATCATTCTTATATTGCACCAGTAGTAATTGGTCAGATTAGTGGCTTTGGGAGTAATAGCTATATTTTAGGATTACAGGCTTTAGTGAATTATCTGAGGGAAACCAAAAATCAGCGTTACTCTAGTTTAAAAGCAACACAGTCTCAGTCGAGAAATCTGGCTTAAAAATTGCTAGTTGTTTTGTAAAAACAATTTGTCTTAGCTTTAGGAGTTTCCCAGAGTTGGTTGCTAAATTATCAAATTTTCTTTTTAAGGTACAACTGCTTGCCCAGAAGCTTTCCGAGGGTCATTAGTACTAAATCGAATAATGAGTAGTGTTACTGCCTTCTGACTGAATACCTGAATAAACTGATTCGGGAGGAATAGCACGTTCTTTGATTTTATTTCTTAATTTAGCAGCATAGTCTGAAGCTAAAAGCTTTTCTGTAGGGTTATCTACAAAACTGGGATCGCCTAAATACTGATTGCGATCGCCAAAAGCGAGTAACATAGAAGAAAATATATAGTGCAAACTCTCAGGCGTTCTCCATCCCAAGGCTGCTAAATCATAACCCGACAAAATATTCAGCATTTGACAGACAGTAGTACCACCCCCAGGTGGTGGAGCAGAGGTAATTTGATAGCCTCGATAGTTGCATCTGATTGGTTCAGATTCTCTGACTTGATAGTTAGCAAAGTCTGCCAAACTTAAAATACCGTTATTTTCGCGGCTAGCAGCAACAATTTTTGGGGCTATTGTTTCTTGATAAAAAGCTTTTGTCCCTTTTTCAGCGATTAATCGGAGAGTACGGGCTAAATCCGCTTGAATTAAAACTTCTCCAGGTTGATAAACTTGCCCCTCTTTCAGAAAGATTGCTGCAACCTCAGAATCTAATAATTTATCTTTTCCTGCTTGAAAAGTATCTACATCTTCCTGCTGTAGAACAAAGCCCGTTTCTGCTAATTCAATCGCAGGTGAGATAACCTGTTTTGGCTGCATCGTACCATATTTAGTCAAAGCATAATCCAATCCTTTAACTGTACCTGGGACACCCACTGCTAAATAACCTTGGGTACTCAATCCTTCAATGATTTTACCCTGTTCATCAAGATACATATTGGCTTCAGCAGCTAAAGGTGCAGTTTCGCGAAAGTCAATAAAAGTTTCTTCTCCATTAGCCAAGCGAATCAGCATAAAACCGCCACCACCAATATTGCCACAGCAAGGATAGGTTACAGCTAAAGCATAGCCTACTGCTACTGCTGCATCGATCGCATTACCACCTTCTTGTAAAATTTGCGCCCCTACTGCCGATGCTAAGTGTTGGGAGCTAACAACCATACT
>DAXETX010000372.1:0-3664 GCA_051155735.1 Xenococcaceae cyanobacterium | reverse complement strand
CAGGGGAAGAGTAGTATTCCCGACCAACCGACAAAGACAAAGCGATCGCGTTTTAACCAGTCATCGAGAACGTCAAACCATCCTCTCTGTGCTGGGGCGCGTCCTACTGCTATAGTCATAGTTTTTAAACCTCTTGCTTAAACTAAACAAACTGCAAGATTTCTCTAAATGGATGCTGTTATGCTCCTATTGACCCCAAGGGATGCTAACGTTTGGTTAACAATCCAGGGTTACAGATTACTCCGCTGTAAAACGACGGAGTAATCTATGACCGTTGGTCAAATTTTATAAAAGTTTACCAGTTTACTCTGGTCAAGGCTATTTAAGAGTTAGATCGGCTAAATGTTTCTCATTGCGACTCAAAAAGAGCAATAAGTTAACGTTTCTTAAAATAGCATGGGCTTGGGCTTGCTGCTGATTTTTCGCAAAAATCAAGTTTTAGCCTTAAACTCATCTCTAATAATTATTAGCAAATTTTTAACAAAATTACACAGTCAATCTCATAAATTTTTAGGAATAGGAGGATATTGGTAACAAGCTTCAACAAAATGAGAGAATGATTTTATTAAATTCAACTTGCTTCAGATTTTTAAGAAAAGTAAATTTTAGCCAATGTCAAATAACACTAATACTTTACGGCAGGATGTTCTGGGTTCTCGCAGACTAAGTAACTATTTTTGGGCAATTATCGTCACTATGGGAGGAGTGGGATTTTTGCTCTCAGGGCTTTCTAGCTACTTTAGAATTAATCTACTTCTGGTTTCTGATGCGAGTAATTTACAATTTTTTCCTCAAGGTATCGCTCTAACGTTTTACGGTGTAGCAGGTTGCTTGCTCGCACTTTATCTTTGGTTGGTAATTTTCTGGGATGTCGGAGGAGGTTATAACGAATTTGACAAAAATACGGGTAAGGTGAAGATTTCTCGCTGGGGATTTCCTGGAAAAAATCGGCGGGTGGAAGTAGATATACCGCTAGAAGATATCCAATCTGTTAGAGCCGAAATCAAAGAAGGACTAAACCCAAAACGAATGCTTTATTTAAGAGCAAAAAAACGACGGGAGATTCCTTTAACCAGGGTTGGTGAACCGATCGCTCTCTCTACCCTAGAAAATCAGGGTGCAGAATTAGCGAGATTTTTGCAAGTTCCATTGGAAGGATTGTAAATTGTGAGTTGAACTCAGCGCATTAAGCGGTTAAACTTCGCTTGACAATCAAAAAATCGGTAGAGATAGTAAGAAATATCAGCAAGATGCTAACTATAAGTAAAGTTTGGTTCAGGAATATTTTATTAGCGATCGCTATTAGTAGTTGGCTATTGGGAGGATGTACTCCTACATCTCAAACTAATACTTCTCAATCGTCCGCCTCATCTGATACTCTAGCTACGCAGGCACAACCTGCTTTAACCAATACCAGCAGTAAAGAAATGTTTGATAATTTACCCCAACTTGAAGGTCTAGCTAAAGTTGAGCTAGTAGTTAATGGTTCTGTGATAGTCATTGAAGTCAATGGCAATGATGCTCCTGTAACCGCTGGTAATTTTATCGATTTAGTCCAAAAAGGAGTATATGACGGGCTAGTATTTCACCGTGTCATTAAATCACCACAGCCGTTTGTGGCTCAAGGAGGCGATCCTCAAGGTAAAGATCCCAACTTTCCTGTAAGTCGTTTGGGTACTGGAGGATATATTGACTCAGAAACTGGACAAAGACGCTTTATTCCCCTAGAAATTAAGCTCGATGGCGAAGAATCTCCAGTATATAGCCAAGCTTTGGGAAGATCTGCTGGTTTATCAGCACCACCTGTGACTCTTAAGCACGATCGCGGTGCTTTAGCTATGGCTCGTTCTCAAGCTCCTGATTCCGCTTCTTCTCAGTTTTATATTGCTTTAGCGGACTTAGAATTTCTCGACGGAGACTATGCGGTGTTTGGCAAAGTAGTATCAGGAATGGATGTGGTAGATAGCATCGAACAAGGCGATCGCATTGAATCGGCGAAGGTAACAGAAGGAGCGGAAAATCTCCAGTAATAATGAACTTTAGGGTTCAATCTCAAAAGCGAGTAGTAGTTACAGGGATTGGGTTAAGATCGTGTTTGGGTGGTCTGATGGCTACTTGGCAAAATTTATTGCTAGGGAAGTCAGGAATTAAATTGCAGCAACCTTTCCCTGAGCTACCGCTTTATCCTTTAGGTGTAATTACAGAGCGAGAAATATTCCAGAATCAGCAAGTAAGTTTGTCCCTGTTGACTAAAGCTTTAGTAACTGAGGCACTTAAAGATGCTCGTCTCAACCTCCCTTTATCTGATTGTGGTGTAGTTATTGGTTCTAGTCGAGGGTGTCAAGCTAGTTGGGAAAACTTTTTGTCCCCAGACCAATTATGTGATTTTTCCGATACTCAAACAACTTCGTGGTTAGAAACTTTACCCCACTGTGCTGCGATCGCAGCTGCTAGTTTAGTTCAAACCCAAGCTCCTGTGATCGCTCCGATGGCTGCTTGTGCAACTGGCATTCAGGCGATCGCCAGAGGTTATGAGTTGATTCAAACTGGAGTGTGTCAAAGAGTCATTGTTGGTGCTGTTGAAACTCCGATTACAAGACTGACTCTAGCTGCATTTGCCAAAATGGGAGCGTTAGCCAAAACTGGCTGTTATCCTTTTGATCTCAAAGCAGAAGGTTTGGTCTTGGGTGAGGGTGGTGCAATATTAATTTTAGAAACAGCAGAACTAGCTCAGAGACGAGGAGCTAAAATTTATGGAGTAGTTGCTGGTTTTGGTCTTACTTGTGATGCTGAGCAGATCAGTGCGCCAGGTTTAAACAGTAGAACTGCTGCGATCGCTCTTAAGCAATGTTTAGTAAGAAGTAAGCTTAGTCCGCAAGACATCGACTATATTCAGCTTCATGGGACTAGTACCAAGCTAAATGACCGCCACGAGGCAGAATTGATTAATCGTGTATTTACTCATCCTGTAGCAGTAAGCTCAACTAAAGGAGCAACAGGTCATACTTTGGGCGCTTCTGGCGCAATCGGAGTTGCTTTTTGTCTGATGGCGATAAAATCAGGCTATTTACCTCCCTGTGTAGGATTAACCCAGCCAAAATTCAAGCTCAATTTAGTAATAAAGTTTTCCCCAGCACTGATTAAACACGCTCTTTGTTTTAGCTTTGGTTTTGGGGGACAAAATGCAGTTATTGCTTTATCTAAAAACTAAATACTGAAGCATGATTATTTACACATCGAGGAGGAGTATAATCTGACTCTCAATAAGTGATTTGTCAAATCCTTAGAATTAGGATATGCTAATCAAGACCGAACGGTCTTAAAATTAAGCCATGTCCCAAGCAGAACAAACTAAAGCCAAGATAATTCAGGAAGCTGCAAGCTTATTTAACCAAAAAGGGTATGCTGCTGTGGCAATTTCGGACATCATGCAAGCGACAGGGTTGAAAAAAGGAGGAATTTACAATCACTTTCAGAGTAAAGAAGAGTTGGCACTAGCAGCATTTGATTATGCAGTCAATTTGGTGACTCAGAAAATCTGGAAAGCCGTGAAACAAGAACAAAATGCGATCGCCAGACTCAAAGCTTTAGTAGCTGTGTATCTAGATTTCAGCGATCAGCCTCCGCTTCCTGGTGGTTGTCCCATTATGAATAGTGCCATTGA
>DAXETX010000371.1:0-8611 GCA_051155735.1 Xenococcaceae cyanobacterium | reverse complement strand
GTGAAACTTAGAAATAAACACAAAGTTAAACAACAATGATTTCTTTTTTGGCGACAGGTTTAGTCTTTGCAGGTGCTTGTATTCTTGTTGGCTCTCTAATTCCAGTAGGACGTTTGATCGGACAATTACCTTCAAAACAGCTATGTAAACAATGGTATGTCTTGGCGGGTTTAATTATATTTTTTATCGTCGGCTATTTAAGCTACGCTGCAATTTTTTGGAATCATAACTTTACCCTGTTAGAGCTAATCGTACCTAATATTTTCTTTTTCGGTGCTTGTTTTGTCTGGTTGGTTTCTAGTCTTTCCTTACAAACTGCTAAAGATATGCAACGCTTGAGTTTTCTTGAATACGAAAATATAACCGATCCTTTGACAGAACTTTATAACCGTCGCTATTTAGAACGTCAATTACAACAAGAAATCGAACTAGCTCAAAGATACGAACTACCACTTTCGTTACTTCTAATTGATGTTGATTACTTCAAGCTCATTAATGATAACTATGGTCATCAGATTGGCGATCTTGCCTTGTGTCATTTGAGTAAATTAATTCGGAAAATGATCCGCCACTCGGATATAGCAGCCCGTTACGGGGGAGAAGAATTTTTAATTATTGCTCCTTCTACCTCATCTTTCGTTGCTACTGCATTAGCAGAACGATTGCGTCAGGGTATAGAATCGCAGTTACTAATATTGCCAAAAAATTCTCAAGAACAAAGGGAAATTCGGTTAACAGTCAGCATCGGTGTGGTGAGTCTAAGTAGTGAGGTTGATAATAGCCAAAAATTATTTATTGCTGCTGATGAGGCTCTTTATCGAGCGAAACAAGAGGGACGTAATCGTGTTGTTGTTAGCAAGACAAATGTTACCAGAGTATAAGAAATAGCTTCAGTAACAATATGGCTTATGAGGTGATTAAATGTCAATTGGTAAATATACATAATAATGAAATGAATTTTAAATGTTGATGCTAAATGATAAATGATTAGTTTCCTATTCTCTGCAAGTTTTGGTAATTAATTTGGGTAAATTAACTTTAGGCAGTTTAGTTCGAGTTAACTTCCTAATTAGTGTTTTGTTTATGGTAAATATTTAATTACGGTTTTTCTAAAATTAAGTCTTTGTTAATTTTATTCTTAAAATAAATGTCTCAATCTAATCACTTTTCTCATTTCACCGATTACTCTTTATCTTCTATTATCAATAACAGCAAACAGATATTCGAGCTTATTGACTCTGTGGTAGCTTTAGAATCTTGTCTTCATTATCAATTTTTACCTTTAGCCTTAAAAGATAATATTTTGATTGTCGGGATGATTAATTCCGAAGCCAGAAATGGCTGTGATTTTGTTTATTCTAAAGCTACTGCTCTGGGCTATAGTCTGGAAATTGTTAACCTTGACAGTCAAACCCATCAGTTGGTAATAGCTGCATATTTAAAAAGAGATTTAACAGGAGTCAAAGAAAGCAATATTACTAAACCTTCTAATTCGAGTCAATCTAGCTCTCCCAAAAATGCTGCTGTGAAACTAGATTATTCGCTGACTCTAACCGATATTCCTGATACACCACAGAACTCAGACAGTGCCTTTTCAGAACCTTCAACTGCTAACTTAGATTATTCTTTAACTCTAACAGATGTTCCTGTTGCCCCATCTAATAATCAAGCAGCCAACCTTCACGAAAGACCAACTTTGATTGTTGATTCACCTCAAAAATCTCTACCAAATCAGAGCAATTTACCAAAAGATGCTGTTAATATTTCTCAACCACAAATTTTTACTAGTGAGCCAAATATTACTAGTTCCGATGCTGTCAAATTTAACCCTAATCAACCTGAATCTAGTTCCAACTTATTAGAAGTTAAAGCTAAATATATTAATGAATCAGTCGATACTTTATCTTCGTTAGCTCCCCAACAACTTTGGCAAGAATTATTAGCAAGGATTCTAGAGGGTGGTATTGGCAGACTTTATTTAGAAAGACATCCTTATCATGGTCGTATTCTCTGGAGTCGTGATGGAGTTGTGCAATCTTCTTTGGATCGCGTCGAAATTTCTGTTTTTAATCATATCATTCAAGAAATAAAAATATTAGGTAAACAACCGTTAACTCCTGTAGAAAAAGCTAAAAAAGTTGCTACGGAAAAATTTTATAATCAAGAACGTATTTTACTAAGAATTGAATACTTTTTAAACCAATATGGTGAAGAAATTACCATTCAGATTTTAAGAGGTAAAGCCCTAAAGTTTTATGAGCAAAGACAAATAAAAAGAATGATGGAACAAGCCGTGACTTTGTCTCAAAAACTCGAAAAAGTTCTCAAAAAAATTGTCTTTTGTAGTCGTTCGGGAGAACTAGACGATCTTAACTCTTTAAAAACTGTTTATAATCAAATCGAAAAACACATTAAATTGTTAGAAAAACAAGCAAAAAATTCCCCCAGAAATCATCCTAGGGGATATTAAAGTGAACGGTACTCCGCCTTTCGCGGTTACTGATTTCTACCCGTAACTTGAGATTTAAGAGCTTTAAACTCTTCTTTTAACTCTTGTCTGCTAGACTCTTTCCAGAGGTAACGATAGACAAACCAGCCTGTATAACCTAAACCAATTAACTCAAACAAGGGAGATAGTAAAGGAAAATCATTGATTGCAGCTAAAACTGCTAAAGTTACTTTTACCGCTACGATCGCTAAAAAGAGTAATAGTAAGTTTACTAATAACTTTTCATTATCAGAGATAAATTCTCCTATATAATCGTATATTTTCGTTAAGAAATCTCTAGCAACTTGTAACCACTCTTGTATGGGTTTTTCTTCAGGGGATGGTTTTGCGATCGCGCCAGGGGATTCCGTACTTAAACCAACGTTGGTAGTGGTGGCTGTTTCTTGGGATTCCATTTCGGCTTACTCCTTATGTTATATGGGATATTCAGCAAATGTCACGCAGATAACTGTCTAAGCTATTAACTGAGAGACTTTCGCCCATATTATCAAACAATTTCTCTTGCTTTCTTCAATTATCAGAGCAACTGTTAACACTCCTTAAAGAATGCTCACCAGAAACTCTTAATTTTAGCCAGGCTTTTGTGCGTCTCACATCTCAAGATTAAATCAGAAGCCTGAAAAAATTCCAAAAATTTAACGATAATATTGTGATTCTGTTACACAGCAATCGCTGGCTTTCTCTCTTGGGAAGGCTGTTGCGCTACTGCTAACTGACGACAGTAAATCTCACAAGAGTTATTCGGGCTTTCGATGAGTTTGACTTTATCTAACTCCGCGCCCAGTTCCGCAATAGGCGATCGCAACAATTGAGCGATATAAAGCGCGATATTTTCTGCTGTCGGCACAACTTCAGCAAAATAGGGAATATCTTTATTCAAAAAGGTATGATCGAAAGACTCAACTACTAAATCAGCAACTACTTGTTGTAATGCGCCTAAGTCGATCAACATACCAGTACGAGCATCAATTTCACCTACTACAGTAATTTCTAGATGATAATTATGTCCGTGTCCGTTGGTTCGAGCGCATTTACCATAAATTGCTGTGTTTTCTTCTAAACTTAGTTCAGGTAAAGCCAAGCGATGGGCTGCGCTAAAGTGAGTTTTGACTGTGAGAGATGCTTCCATATCTTTTCCTTGATAATCAGCCCAAAGTTCTGGGTGTTCGTAGAGTTTAATGTTAACTAGAGGTAAGTGGGGAGCGAGTTTTTGCCAAATAATTCTGGCAATGTTTTCAGTAGTAGGAAGGGTTATGTTAAATTCTGACCACACATCGTTGAGATAAGCGTAGTCTAATTGGCTAGTGACTTCTTCCTTAATTACTTTCTTGACGGTGGAGAGATTTTCTACCATCCCATACTGGTCTAGTTCTCCCTCTAACGAAACATAAAGCTCATAATTATGTCCGTGTCCTGGAAAACGAGTATTTAAACCAAATAAACGCTGGTTTTCAGCTTCATCTAATTCTGGCAACCAATAGCGATGACTTGCAGAAAACTTAGCTCGCCGATTAATAATGCATTTCATGAATATTAGTTCAGTGCTGCGGAATGTAAAGTTAGGTTAACTTCTGTTTACAGGATAAACTAATTTGGTGCTGAGTTGTGGAATTAATTGTTCACAACTGTAGTAGCTCGAAAAATACTTTTGGGTTTAAAAATACTTTCCTTCTGTGTCAGGGTTTTCTACCCTGGGTAAGCCCATACTGTAGTTACGAACTTTAGCACCCAGATTATAATTAATCTCACCTTTTTGTAGTAGGGAACGAATAAAATGTTCTAAATCTGAACCAATACGACGGATATTATATTCGGTCAAATCTTCACCGCTACTGGCTTCTACTAGCTCATCAAATTTACGATAAACTTTCTCTAAGGTGTCTTCATTCCAGTTAAATTCATTGTCAGGATCGACATCTAAGGTAAGGACTTTATCACTTTCGACTAGCTCTTGCGCTTTTACTTCAGCAGTATAAATCCGAATATGGCGGGGAGGAGATTTAAGCAGCATGGTTGTTTAATTAATTGTGGCGATTTTGATAAATACTGTTGACGTACTCCCATCCTAAATCGAAGATTTAGAACGGGAATCTTGCAGGACATTTACCCTGACTGGCTGCGTCAAACAGACCCTAGACACTAGACCGAAGCCATCGTGCTTACTTTTAAATCCAATATTTAAACTTCCGTTGCAATCTGCATTAATTAGATGACCAGTTTTAGTTTTATACAACCCGCGCTTTACCCGTCTGCCAGAAAATTTTGGTTTGACAGGGTTGTCGGCGTTGTAAACAGGTATTTCATCTTGGTCAACCGCAGAGGCTTTGGAAGTATAACTTTCTTCTTGCTCGATGTAGTTCAACCCGTATCGTTCGCAGAGGCTTTCCAGCTTGGCACGAAGGGTAAAAATTGGAATCTGAACGAAGTTCTGATTATTGCGTTTACCCATATTGCTGCTTTGTTTCAGCGTTGGGTTGTAGCCCACAATAATTGTTCCAATCTTTCTACTAAGACAGAAATCAATAATGTATCTAGCGGATTTATTCAAGTAATCATTAACTTGATTTTTGCGACGGTAAGAAAGCCAAGCCTCTTGTTTCGTCAAGCCTGTAATACCTTGCTTGTCTTTATGATGAACCAGCTTTGCTCGTCGTTTATTAAACCATTGGTTTTTAGACTTCAGCCAACGTCCATCAATAATAAAGGATTCATTAGTAGTCGAAACCACTGTAGCAAGGTTATTCAATCCCAAGTCAATCGATATAGCTTTAGAGTTATCTACGTTTATTTGTTCATCATTAGATTCGTAAACAAATGCAGCATCAAGAAACTTGCCTCTTTGCTTGGGCAGTATTCGGATTTCCTTAATTCGATGTTCTCTCAGATTTGGAGGAACTGTAATGTAAACAGAACCTTTGTCTCTAGCATATTTGCGAGATGTAGGAACTTTAAACTTCCAGTTATCCTTAGCAAAATTATGACGTTTCCTGATTGGAATTATCAGAGGGAAGTGTCCGTCTTTGGGCAAATATCGAGGGAGACTAACTTTTTCTTGATACATCCCT
The DNA here is from genome assembly GCA_051155735.1 of Xenococcaceae cyanobacterium. Taxonomy (GTDB): domain Bacteria; phylum Cyanobacteriota; class Cyanobacteriia; order Cyanobacteriales; family Xenococcaceae; genus JASJCP01. Next base: position 3,037 of record DAXETX010000371.1, on the reverse strand, counting down.
TCTCCCTTGAGAGAAATCAATCTAAAGAATGCTTTAAATGTTCTATCGACATATTTAAGCGTTTGTTGACCGCAATCTGTAGCCAAGAGTTGATAATTTTCATTCTCTTTGCACAGATAATAACTCGATTCATAGCTGAGATATTTACGCTCTTGAAAGAAGTACTGACGCACCGTGTAAAGTCCAACATTAAACATATTTTTGGACAAGTGACACAGTTCGGTCAAAATATCTTTTTCATAGCTATTCAGTTTCAATCGAACCGTTTGAGTTCGGAACGACTCGGATGGCACATCCGTGTCCCAAGCCCAAGCGTTGGTCAACAACATAATTTGTTCCCGCTAGATCATAGAATATTATAGCGGATTGAACACCTTTTTGTACAAAATTATAGGCGCGCATTCCCCGTCATCCCAAATCAAAGATTTGGAACGAGTACCCTGCGCGAATACAGGGAATACAGGATGGTTGCATTCTTATAGACTATTTTAAATTAAGAGATCAGGAATTAAACTAATTTTAATTTGTTCTCTTCCTCATCTCTCAGCACGGTTTATTTATAAGCCTTAATGCATTGTTCAACCAGAGGCTTAACTGTTTTTACATCTTGCCAACCCAAGATTTGAGTAACTTTCTTTTCGAGATTTTTGTAAGTTTTGAAAAATTCAGCAATTTCATCTAGACGGTGCGAGGCAATATCCTTTAAAGAGGATACGCTAGTATAACGCGGGTCTTGATCTGGGACACAAAGAATTTTCTCATCGCGATCGCCCCCATCGATCATTTCTAGCATCCCAATTGCTCTAGCTGGGATTACACAGCCAGGGAAAGTTGGTTGATCCATAATTACCATTCCGTCAAGAGGATCGCCATCATCGGCTAGGGTATTAGGAATAAAACCATAATCATAAGGGTAGCGCACCGAAGCATAGAGAACGCGATCTAAGGCAAAAGCGTTTAGGTCTTTGTCAAATTCATATTTATTTTTACTACCTGCGGGAATTTCAATTAGAACATTGATAATACCAGGCTTGGGTTCAGCAGGAATGAGTGATAAATCCACGAAATTTTTTCCTTTGCTAACAGTTAAACGACCAAATTCATCATCCTTCAGGAAAAATTCCCTAGGTTGAAGCTAGATTTTGGGTCTATCATGAAGCATTCTACCTGAAGATATCAAGTTAATGAATGATTTAAGACTGGGCAATAAAATTAGCAAAGCTCAACTCGTTAATTTGATTCCACTGCGAAACTGAAGTCCGAAACTGCTCCCATTCTTGATAAATCTGTTTGAAAGAAGCATTTTGGCGAGCATTTTCTTGATAAATCTCTAAAGCTGCTGTTTGTGCTGCTTGAAGAATTTCTTGACTATAGGGGATGAGTTTAGTACCATTAGCGATCAGATTCTGTAAAGAATTGTGATTCAAAGCGTCATACTTAGATAACATATTGAGATTAGATTCCATCGCAACAGTTTGCAAAATTGCTTGATATTCTGACGGTAACTTATCCCATTGCGACTGATTAATTTGGATTTCTAACGTTGCTCCAGGCTCCCACCAACCAGGATAGTAATAATAAGGCGCAGCTTTATTCAACCCTAACTTTTGATCATCATAAGGACCTACCCATTCAGCTGCATCGATTGCCCCGCGATCTAAAGCCAAGAAAATTTCTCCTGCGCCCAAAACCTGAACATTAACTCCCAAGCGAGACATCACTTTGCCTCCTAAGCCAGGAATTCGCATTTTTAAGCCATTAAGATCTTTTAAAGACTGAATTTCTTTTTTATACCAACCCCCCATCTGCGCACCTGTATTGCCCGCAGGAAAGTTAATCACCTTAAAATCTGAGTATAAGCGATGCATTGCTTCTAACCCGCCTCCATGATACAGCCAGGAATTTTGCTGTTGGGCGCTCAAACCAAAAGGCATTGCTGTCCCAAAAGCGAGGGCAGGATTTTTCCCGACATAATAATAACTAGCAGTATGCCCACACTCTACTGTCCCCTTTTGTACAGCATCTAATACCTCTAGGGCGGGAACAATTTCTCCTGCTGCATAAGGTTCGATGGTAAATTTACCCCCAGTCATGGTACTAATGCGATCGCAGAGTGCTTGAACTTCACCAAAAATAATATCTAGAGAATTTGTCCAACTAGTTACCATTTGCCATCGTACCCTCGGCAGACTACTATCAGTGGCTATGCCACTATCTGAGGCTTGATTACAAGCGACTAAGGTAGTAGCCGTTGTTGCACCAATTCCCATACAAGAAAGCATTTTTCTTCGTTTCATTATCGCAATTTCAAATATTAGCCAATCTATTATCTTAACTTTTCCGAATTGTTGCCAAGTTTAGTAGTGATCCGACTAAAATTTTTGCCAAATTCGCCTCAAGAATCGGAGTGATTTGGTTTATAATTCCTTGCTCTCGATTCAATTTGTCATCTAAGCAAGTAAAATACGTAGATGAATTCAATTTAATTAAGAAAAACAGATGAAGCAACGTGGAGTAGCGATTTGGTTTACAGGATTTAGTGGTGCGGGCAAAACTACTATTGCCACAGCCTTAACTAAAGAGTTGCAATCTCAAGGCTATGACTTTGAGGTATTAGATGGGGATGAAATTCGCGAAAACTTAACTAAAGGACTGGGATTTTCCAAGGAAGACCGCGATACTAATATTCGTCGTATTGGTTTTGTTGCCAAGCTTTTAGTTCGCCATAACGTAATTGTCTTAGTGCCAGTTATTTCTCCCTATCGTGCAATTAGAGATGAGATGAGAGCGCAAATCGGTAACTTTGTCGAAGTTTTTGTTAATGCTCCTATAGAAGTCTGTGAAAAGCGTGATGTTAAAGGGCTTTATCAAAAAGTTCGTGCTGGAGAAATTAAGCAGTTTACCGGAATTAGCGATCCTTACGAGCCTCCTCTTGCTCCAGAAGTCGAATGTCGTACTGATTTAGAACATATTGAAGAAAGCACCACTAAGATTATTAATAAACTTAAAGAATTAAGTTATATTTCCTAAAATATTC
>DAXETX010000370.1:0-12186 GCA_051155735.1 Xenococcaceae cyanobacterium | reverse complement strand
TTTTTGGCGATCGCTAAAATTAGGTTGCTCTTGATTGTTTGACATTAAAGAAAGACGAAATAAGATCGATCAGCCTCCTAGAACAAATCCCCAAGGGGTACTTATAAAAAGTTAACATTTATTACTCCACAATGAGAATTGTAATTAATTGTAATTGTTAAGTGGGACTGATGGCAGTTTAAGTTAATAATGAGGGAATGAAACTTACTAGTCGAGTTTAAATCAACTTAGTTTGCTCGTTACTATTGGCGTTTTAGCAGTAGCAAGTGTCAAAAAAGCGCTTTTTTGTTGATGATTATCAAACTAAGAAGTTATCTTACCGAGAACTCAATCATAAGTTCATGTCCAGTTCAGCAATAACTCTACAAGAGTTTATTAGTCCAGTTGCGAGTTGTCCTCAAGATGCTAGTCTTGAAACTTTAATTACCGAAGTTAAATCTAGTCAACAGGGTTTTGTCGCTATTGTCGATCAAAAGCGATCGCCACTAGGAATTGTTGATAGTCAGAGTTTATTAGGGTTGCTTTCTGCTCCAGGTTTAGCTAGTGTCACAAGTTTCCTAGCAGAACAGACCGCTTCAAAAGAGTTTTTAACTAAACCATTTTTATGTTCCTCTCCGCAATTGATTATCCCGACAGTAATAGTATCTTCTCAGCAAGAAATTGGAAAATTATTACCGCATCTCAAGCTACAAAATAGTGTAACTTCAAAGCAACAAAATTATTTAATAGTTGATCGAATAGGACAATTACTCGGAACAATTAATACTAAAAAACTTCTCAGCTTTTTATTGTCGGAAACTAAAAGTCAATCAGAAATTTTTCCAGTCAAAAAGGATTTAGTAACCGAAGACTTATATAGATTATTAGATAAAATATCATTACCAATAATTCTTAAAAGCAAAACAGGTAAAACTTTATATCGTAATTTAGCTTGTGATGATTACCGCTTTTGTCCCAAAGGAGATTCAAAATTAAATTCTTCGCTTCATAATATAATATCTCAACCATCAATTACGAAATTAATTAATCATCGCAAAATTATAGAATCTAGTTTGATAAATGAGAAACAAAACTATCAAAAATCTCCTGTAATTTTAGCTCAAAAAGCATCACTAACCAAAATTGAAAAAAATTTGTCATCAGAACCAGACCACTATAACTATCTCAAATTACCTTTAGACTTTAGTCAAGATTTCTCGCTCGAATCTAATTCATTTTTAAAAGGAAGTTGGTTACTGATCGCGATTAAAGATAAGATTATTATCGAGAATAAGGAGCGAGATAATAATTCTGTAATAGCTGAAAAAGATCTAGTCAAAGTAAATCAGTGGCAAAACGAGTTTTTGTTAAATCTCGAACATGATTTAAAATCGCCTCTTACAGCAATTATTGGCTTATCAAGTCTTCTCAAAGCGGAAAAATTAGGTAAATTAAATAACCGTCAAATTCGCTATATCGATTTAATTTATCGTAGTGGACAAAAATTAAGGCAGACGCTTCAAGACTTATTAGAGATGAGTCGAGTCAGTGCTGGTAAATCAGAAATTAAGCCAGAATCTATAGCGATCGCAAATATATGTCAATCAGTGCAAGACGAATTCCAAGCAGACTCCGATGTCTTACGGTGGAGTACCGATGACTCTCAAGAAAATCCCAAGTCTTTTAATCCCAACTCCGCTGAAGCTGATGAGAACAGTCTGAATAATCTAATCGTATTAATCATTGCCACAGCACCAAGTTTCAGCGAAAATATCAGCAACCAATTGCAAAAGTTGGGCTATCATCCCATAATTGCTAGTAGTTTAGAGGATTCTTGGGATAAAGCTTGTCATCTTCAACCAGGCAAAATCTTACTCCACAACAAGCCAACTAAAACTTGGCATCAAGACCTGATTAGGTTACTTATTACTAACCCTCAAACCCAAAATATTCCAGTATTGAGCGTAAATTCCGCAGAGAATATTGCAGCACCATTAACCTTAACCCCAGACTCACTGTTACTGGCTTTTCCCCCAGTGGTTAAACCAGTTAACTCCAACCGAAGCTTAACCATATTACGTTTATTTGTCAGCCATGAGTTAGAGCCAGATTTAGCTACCTCTCAAGCTTCTTTCTCCCAAAAGAACAATCAACAGCAAGAACATCCCGATTTAGCTTTAGATTTTGTATTTAGCGATCGCGCTTTTACGCTCCAACATCGGATTATTGAAGCAGATAGTCTCGAACAGGCACACATTCTAGCGCGAATTTGGGAGATAGATGCGATTATTTTAGATGGCACTAACTTAGGCAATCCTTTAGCTTATTTGCTAACCTTACAAGAATCTGATCTATTGTCGAGCCTGCCTCTAATTACTCTAGATGCCAAGACGACAGAAGCAGCCAATCAAATTCCAGGTCTTGCGGTGTTTCCTTGTTTAGTACCACCAGACGCTAGAAGTATTGCTGAATTGATCCAAGTCATTCAAATTGCTACTAGGCTAAATTCCTAATATTTAAAAGCTTCAGAAAGATAATCAGCCGTAGTTTCCACAAGGGCGATCGCATTTTCATAAAGCATTCGCGTTGGTCCAATTACCCCGACACTTCCGACAGGAATCTCATCTTGGTAGTAGTTAGCCGAAACCACAGCACAGGTTTGCATCGGTTCGAGAGCATTTTCTGCGCCAATCTTAATCATCACTTTTTTCTTGGCTGAAGAAGCAGAGTTTGGTGCTAGATGAGATAAGCCAACCGACCGTCGGTATCCCTCACGGTCAAAGGTATAATCTTCAGGAAAAGAAAAGATCACAGGAGCAAGTTGTTCTTTCTCTTCTTCTAAAAGATAAAGTAAGGTTTGAACTTGTTGTACCTGAGAAAATTCAGGCTGATGTAAAACTTCAGCAATACCATGAATTGCAATATGCGGATAATTTGTCTGTTGAAGACTCCGACCTAATTCTTGCGATAATATATTAAAAACATCAGTATATTGGGCAAACTCTTGCTTGATTTCACTCCAATTTAAAACGGCAATTTCAGATAAGCTGCGTCCTTTTAATTTTTGATTGAGAAAATTGGATAGTAGTTGTAATTCATCACTAATGGTTGCTTCATCCATTTCAGGATTTTCCAGAAAGCTCGACTCGATTAAGATTGAATCAGTATGATAAGCATCGGTTACGATAATCGACATGATTTGTCCTGAAGCGACTCGGACTAGTTGAATATGACGCAAAGTGTCAGTTGGATTTTGCGGAAAAGTAATTAAAGCAATATAACCGCTTAAAGCTGCAAGAATTTTTGTCGCTCTCTGTAATAAAGCTTCAAGACTAGCTCTTTCTCCTGGCAATTTTTGATATAGCGAAGCTGCTAACTTTTTACCTCTAGTTTCATCAGGTATTAGCAACCGATCTACATAAATGCGATAACCAAAATCAGAAGGAACTCTCCCAGCAGATGTATGGGGTTGATAAAGCAGTCCTGCTGCTTCTAAACGCCCCATAATATTACGAATTGTTGCCGAACTTACTTTTAAATTACAATCATTGGCGATCGCTTTAGAACCGACGGGTTCTGCTGTTGCAATATAACGTTCAATAGTCGCCTTTAAAATATTTTGGGATCTTTTGTTTAAGTTAGGTTGCTGAGACATTAACGATATTTAACTTTTATTAAAAAATAGAGTTGAATTTTTTTGCTTAGTATAGCCTCTCTGTCTCATTCTCAAAAGTAGCAAATTTCGCTAGTAGCGAGGAATACTAGGATCGATCATTGTTGAGTAAGCATCTATTCCCCCAGCTACGTTTTTAACCTTGGTAAATCCTTGATTAATTAACCATTGACACATTTGGGCAGATCGGACACCATGATGACACATAACTATTGTTTCTACCTCCGAATCAAAACGGACACCAATAGTTTCTGCCCATTGTTGATATTGGCTTAAAGGTAGTAACTCAAAGCCTTCAACCTCAGCAATTGCTAATTCTTCTGGTTCTCGTACATCAATAAATTGTCGTGGTTGTTCTTCCTTAAGTATTTGAGCTAATTCTGCGACGCTGATTTCTGAGATAGAAGCACTGTAATACATGGTTTGGTAAGAAATAAATAATAATCGTTAAGTTTTAAATTATAGTGGTTAATTAATGCGCAAAATAGTTTCAAATTAAACAAAAAATTAGGCTCGATGGTTACAGATTATAGTCAATCTCTACTTCTATCAAAGTATAGTACCTCACGAAATTAAGAATTGCTATGGCTCAATCTAGTAAATTTTGTCAAGCTACTAACTCGCTGTTGACCACTTAGCTAAACTGGGAGCATAATTAATTTGAAGAAAGTAGTAGCAATTATTCAGGCTCATAAATTAGATGATGTCAAATTAGCCTTGATTAGCAATGGCGTAATTGGGATGACAGTTTGCGATCTCAAAAGTTTTGGTCGTCCCAGAGGTGAAGTGAATCGTTATCGGGGTAATGAATATAAAATTGACTTTGTATCTAAGTTAAAAATTGAAGTGATAGTTGAAGCTAGTTTAGCAGATTTTATTGCTCAAGAAATATCTTTAGCAGCAAGAACTGGCGCAATTGGTGATGGTAAAATTTTTATTTCTCCTGTCGAACAAATTATTAGAATTAGAACTCAAGAAACAGGAATCGATGCTATTTAAGTCTAATATTTAATTTTTTGAGTTTCGATTAATTATTCATAGTTAATCGAATTTATATGTAATTGATTTTGTTTAAGTACTTAAGCTCAATAAACTTAATTTAACAAGCATAAAAACTAAATTTAAATCAAAATTAAAATAACCTTAACTTTAAGTCATTAACCTGGCGTTGGTTAGTGAGGAAGCTCTATAGTGTTTATCTTCAAAATATTTTTAGCTGCTGCAATTCTTTTAATTGTAGGAGATTTTTTATCAACCTTTTTTTATCATGTACCCGAACATGTATTTGGCAAGTTTCATAGTATTGTTCATCATGGCAAAAATCGTAGCTTTATTCACTATGCAGTTTTGACGAAGAACCCTTTAGTGCTGTTAGATGGATTTTTAGGAGTTTTACCTTACTTTATTTTTGTGCCTTGGTTATGGAAAATATCAGCTATAGGAACAATTCTCGGTCTAATTATCGGCGAGTTGCATGTAATGTGGCGACACGCTTCTTTAATTAATTGGACAACACCCAAAGCTATTAAGTTTCTTTGTGCTTATTGCCTAATCATTACTCCCGAACAACATTGGTTACATCATCAAAACAGTAATCTAGCCTACGGCGATATTTTTACTTTTTACGATCGCCCTGCGCAAATCTGGCTGAAGTTTTTAAGCCAAATTAAGAAACAATACCAGCACAGAGCTAAAGCTTAACCTAATAATCACTTTTTTTTTACCTTTGCTCCATAAACTAAAGCAGTAAAGCTTGCTCATTAGAAAAAATTAACTGGATTATGCTTTTAAGCGATCAGCCAACCTGGAATATTTGTCAAGATAATCAAGAAGAGTTGTTATTACAATCCTATGAAAAAGGGGAAGACATCCCTTCTTGTGAAGGAGGTGTTTGGCAAGTATATCGGGGTGTAATTCAGTTAAGCAAGGTAAATGTTAACGGCGACGAAACCATATTAGGTTGGATTACTCCCAATCACATTTTTGGGAATTTGTTTGAAAATACTTTTACCTACCGTTCCGTAGCTTTAGCCGATGTTTATGTCAGGCAAATAAAAATTCAGGAAATTAAACAATCTCCTCATTTAGCCCGTACTTTATTGTCAGAATTTAGCTATCGCTCGATTAAGAGTCAGCAGTTATTAGCAATTAATGCTTTAAGAAGAGTAGAAGAGCGTTTGTGGCGACTGATTTCTCTTTTATCTGAAGAGATGGGACATCCGATAGACCAAGGAATCAGACTAACTGTCCGTTTTACCCATCAAAATTTAGCCAAAATAATTTGTACAACTCGGGTTACTGTTACCAGGATTTTAGGAGATTTTCAGAATCGGGGTTGGATTGAGTTTGATCGTGATCGGTTCATTATTGTTAAAACTTCAGCACCAGTAGCCAATAATCTTTAGCTAGTTATTTCTTCCTCTCGGCAACAGATATACATCACCAGTTAATTCGGCAATCTACCATAATCTGATAAGCAGTAGAGAGTGACTTTTCGATAGAATTTTGATAGTCAGAAAGAGCCTGCGATGAGAGGAAGCGCAACTGTGTTTAAACTATTAATTTCATGTCCCAAATTTTCCTCAGCTATTCTTAGTAGCTTATTATTGTTACTGACAGGTTGCAGTAGTGGTGAGGCGATTCAAAGTTTTGTTAGTCCCGATCCTCAACTTAATAATACTTCAGATACTACTACGGATCGGGCTACATCTCCTAGATCTCAAGGGAATAATCCAGGAAAAAACAATGATTCTCTCGTTACGGAAACACCAGAATCAGAAATAGCGACAGACGAAGTAGAATCGCCAATAGATTCCGATTTACCACCTGATTTTCCGCCAGAAATTCCGCTTTATCCTGAAGCGATGCTAGAAACAGCAGAGTTGGAAGGAGAAGCAGGACAAGCTTTATGGCGATCGCCAGATCGGTTAGAATCAGTAGTTAGTTACTATCAGTCCCAATTTGAGCAAAATGAATGGGAAATAGTCCAGCCTTTTGCTAATAACCTAGAAGCCCCAGAGCAAACAATCATTACGAGTAAGGACAATTTGCAAGTTAAAGTCTCGGTGTTACCTCAACAACAGCAAGAAGACTTTCCAACTCAGATTATGATTGCTTATCAACCCGTTGCTGATGCTATTGCGGAGTTACCAAACAATAATGCCCCAATCAACGAAACTCCAATTGCTGAAACGGCAGAGACTGAAACTTCAGATGATAATACAATCTATTTTACTGATTTAAATCAAGTTCCCGAACAATTAGGTCAAGCAGTAGCGCAAGTAGCTGCTTTGGATATCTTGACGCCTTATATGCAGGAAGGACAAACTCCAGAATTTGCCCCCAATCAACCTGTAACTCGTCGTGATTATGCCCGCTGGTTGGTTGCTGCTAACAATAAATATTATGGGAAGTCTCCTGGTAAGGAAATTCGTTTAGGAACTCCAGGTACGCAACTCGCTTTTTCCGATATTGAGCCTAATGACCCCGATTTTGGCGAAATTCAAGGGTTAGCAGAAGCAGGATTAATTCCCTCTGTGTTGACAGGAGAAAGTGATGAGGTGTTATTTCGACCTGATGCGCCTTTGACTAGAGAAGATTTATTACAGTGGAAAGTCCCTTTGGATCTTCGTAAAGCATTACCAAAAGCTTCGATTGAGAATATTCAGGAGAGTTGGGGTTTTCAAGATGCTACTAGTATTAGTACACCTAGTTTAAGAGCTTTATTTGCCGACTATCAAAATGGCGATCGCTCTAATGTTCGCCGTATTTTTGGTTATACTACCCTATTTCAACCGCAAAAACCGGTAACTCGCGGTGAAGCTGCTGCTTCTCTTTGGTATTTTGGTTTTCAAGGAGATGGGATCACAGCGAAAGAAGCTGCCAAAATTAACTCCAGTAGCAATTAAATGGGAGGATTTCTCCTACTGCTTTCATAAGCTGCTAGAGTTGAGGCTTTCTTCTTCTTCTGGTGTTTTGGGTAAATGCAGACCACATTCTTGTTTAAGTCCATGAAAACGAGTATCTCTTTCATGGTTATCATCGGCAGTTAGAGGACGACTAGAGTGCCAATCTCCGACACTAACATAACCCAAATCAAAGAAAGGATGGTAGGGTAAATCGTTAGCTGTTAAATATTGATAAATATCCCTAGCATTCCAATAGAGAATGGGGTGTATTTTATAAATTGCTTCTTGTTGCTCTATTCTGGATAATTGTTGACGATGTTGAGTTTGATCGCTGCGTAATCCTGCTAGCCAAGCAGTAGCTTGAAGCTCTTGTAAAGCCCGCTGCATTGGTTCAACTTTCCGAATATAGTCATAGCGGTTCAAAGCTTCTAGATCATTTTGTTCCCAAAGCTTACCGTAAAGGGCTTCCATTCTAGCAGGAGAAATTGCTGACTGATAAACCTGAAGGTTAAGTTGTAATCTCTTAGTTAGTGTTTCAGCAAACTGATAAGTTTCTGCGGGTAAATATCCTGTATCTACCCAAATTACTGGGATATCGGGAATTATTCTGGTAACGAGGTGCAACATTACCGCAGCTTGAATACCAAAACTAGTACTCATCACTAAACCATCACCAAAAGTGGTGTGACTCCATTCAATTAGAGCGATCGCCTTTTCTTGGTCTAGTTCTTGATTCAAGTGGTTTAAATCTAGCTGAAGGGTTTTAGCGGTAACACTAATCATATTTTTTTAAGAATAACTACTCTGAAAACTGGCGGTTAAGCAACTTATTTTACTACTGGGGTGAATATCTCGAATCTACTTTAGCGTAATTGCGAATATATTACCGCAAAATCTCATACTAACCTGGCTTTATCCCGCTAAATCGGGAAATACGCTTTGAACAGCAGGATGAATAATTTGACCTTGCTTCACATTCAAGCCTTTAGCGAGATTTGCATCTTTTGCTAAGGCGGTAAGTCCTTCGTTCGCTAATTTCATCACATAAGGCATCGTGCTGTTGTTTAGAGCTTGTGTAGCTGTCCAAGGTACTGCACCAGGCATATTAGGCACACCAAAATGAACTATGCCAGCTTCTAGGTAAATCGGATTACTATGAGAAGTTGGGCGTAAGGTTTCGATACAGCCACCTTGATCTACTGCCACATCAATAATGACAGAGCCAGACTGCATTTGACTTACCAAATCACGAGATACGAGAGTAGGTGCTTTGCGACCAACGACTAATACTGCACCAATGAGTAAATCTGCTTCAGGAACGATCGCTTCGATTTGAGGTGTACTACTATACAGTAACTCGACTCGCGAACCAAACAAAGTTTCTAAATAGCCCAAACGCTCTACATTCAAATCGACAATTTGAACTTGCGCTCCCATTCCTACCGCTATTTTGGCTGCTTCAGTGCCAACGACACCACCACCTAAGATTACTACTTTTCCAGGGCGAACCCCTGGAATCCCTCCTAGTAAAACCCCTCTTCCCCCTTGTTGTTTTTCGAGATATCTCGCGCCAAACTGTACTGCTAAACGTCCTGCAATAATACTCATCGGGGTCAGTAGTGGTAGTCTGCCATCAGGAAGTTCTACGGTTTCATAGGCGATCGCTGTAACTCCCGATTTAAGTAAATTTTCGGTTAAAGGACGGTCTGCTGCCAAGTGTAAATAGGTAAACAGAATTTGTCCTGAGCGTAAATAAGCATATTCTGATGCTAGGGGTTCTTTGACTTTAATCACTAATTCGTGTTCCCAAGCTTTAGCAGCATTCGGCACAATCTTAGCTCCAGCTTGAATATATGCTGCATCAGAAAAACCAGCACCGATCCCAGCATTAGTTTCCACAAAAACTACATGCTCCTGTGCTGTTAAAACCCTAACACTACTGGGAGTTAAACCCACTCGATATTCTTGATCTTTCGTTTCTTTAGGAACACCTATCTCCATATAAGACCTCTATATATGTTTAAGTCTGTCTTGATGAATCAAAACCTACTCTAAACTAGCTAATATTTAGATTAGCTAGTATTACTAACTCTCATCAGTATCAAACTAATCTATTTTTCTTAATTTATCTAACCGCTGGCTTCAAACCGCTACAATCAATCAAACAAGTTACCTTAAGTAAATTTTTTGGCTCGACCTGGCTGCAATCGGATACATTACCCGCTAGGATGCATTTTTAACATTTTGCGATTACTGAAAAAAATTGTTCATGATTCTCAGAAAATTCGGTTACTTGCCTCAAATATGGCGTCAGTGGAAGCTAATGCGACTTGGTAAGTACTTAAGTCTATTTTTAATGTGCTTGGCTTTGACAGTCGGTTGCAACAACAATCCAACTGTGACGACTTCTACCCCCGATAATAATCGTATTGCTATCGGTACAACCCTGAAACCGCGAACCCTCGATCCTGCGGATAATTACGAATTAGCTGGCTTAAACATTATTTATAATGTGGCAGAAACTCTCTATACTTATGAATTAGGTTCAACAGAGATCGTGCCATTGTTAGCTACTCAAATGCCTCAAGTGAGTGAAGATGGTCTGACTTATACTATTCCCTTACGTCAGGGCGTCGCTTTTCAAGACGGTACTCCTTTTAATGCTGAAGCGATGATTTTCTCTCTGAATCGCTTTATTACCAATGGCGGAAAACCAGCTTTTTTATTAACCGATGTCATCGATACAATCGAAGCAACAAAAGAATTTGAAATTACAATTCAACTGCAACAACCTTTTGCTGCGTTTCCTGCTTTACTGGCTTTTCCAGGAACTTGCGCTGTATCTCCCAAAGCTTATGAAATTGGTGCGGGAAAATTTAAACCTAATACTTTAGTCGGGACTGGCAAATACCAATTAACTCAGTTTAGCAGTGACTCCATTAGTCTTGATGTCAATGAAAACTATTGGGGAGAACCACCAGCTAACGAGGGAATTAAGCTTCAAGTTTATGCTGGTAACTCCGCTAATTTATTTAATAGTTTTCGTACTGGTGCGATTGATGTGGCTTATCAATCTCTCGATCCCAATCAAATCGATCGCCTGATAACTGAAGCAGCAGCGGATCAATGGCAAGTAATTGATGGTTCGGGTACTGTCGTAAATTATCTGGTGTTAAACCTCAATCAAGAACCATTAAACCAACTAGCAGTCCGTCAGGCGATCGCTGCCTTAATTGATCGCAGTCTAATTAATCAAAGAGTCCTCCAAGGACAAGGAGAACTAGTTTATAGCCTAATTCCGACAGCTTTTGCGACCTATCAACCAGTTTTTGCTGAAACCTACGGCGAAGCTAATATCGCTAAAGCTAAAGAATTAATCGCTAAGGCTGGCTATTCTCCAGAAAATCCCGCAGTTGTTGAAATCTGGTATCCTTCAGGTTCAATTACCCGTGGGATTGTTGCCGAAACCCTTAAAGCTCTAGCAGAACAAGAATTAAATGGGGCAATTCAACTAATTCCCCAAAGTGTAGAATCTGCTTCTTTCTTCGGTAATCTCAGTCAAGGAATTTATCCTGCTGCGTTAGCTGACTGGTATCCCGATTTTCTCGATGCTGATAATTATCTGCAACCTTTCTTAAGTTGTAGTCAGGGTTCAGATACTCAAGGCTGTCAAGAAGGTGCAGCCCAAAGTCGTGGTTCTTTTTACTACAGCGATCGCGTCAATCAACTGATTAGTCAACAGCGTCAAGCGACTAGCCCTGAAACTCGTCAAACTATCTTTACCGAACTACAACAAATCTTAGCCCAAGATGTGCCTTATATTCCTCTGTGGCAAACTAAAGACTATGCTTTTGCTCACAATAATATTCAAGGGGTAATTATTAATCCCAGTCAGAATGTTCCTTTTTGGACGATTACCAAAAATCCTGACTAAAAAAACCTCCCCTAAAATTAGGGGAGTGTCTATCCTACACTTTAAACTGATGTCTAGTTCACTAAATTATGTCCGCGAGGTATGCCGACGTTAAGTCGGCATAAATCTCAAAAGAGGAGTTGACTATTTAGCTATCTTCAGTACTAGTCAGCATCAGGGAAGATGAAGTTAGCACCACCAAGGTCATCGATATTGACATTTTCAAGTACAACGCCACTTACTGTACCATCACCAAGTTTACCTAGGTTATAGCCTAATTCAGGTCTGGATAAGATAACAGTATCTGCACCTATTTGATAGAAAGCACTTTCAAGTCCTTGAGTCATACCATTGCTGAAGTCATCAAAAGCGAATTGGCTATCTTCATCAATGTGAAGATTGAAAGCACTGAGGTCGATTCTGTCTTCATTGACATCAAAGTCAGTGATAACATCGACGAATCCTTTCTTGAAGTCAGTACCAGGTTTGAAGACAAAAACATCAGCTCCAGCACCACCAGTTAAGATATCGCTACCAGGACCACCAGTAATAGTGTCGTTTCCTAAGCCACCATCGATAACGTCGTTACCGCTATTGCCAAGAATAACATCTTCGCCTTCTTGACCTAAAACGGTGTCATCACCTTTACCACCGATAAGAAGGTCATTATCAGCACCACCATCGATCAAGTCTTTGCCATCACCACCGAAAAC
>DAXETX010000369.1:0-5496 GCA_051155735.1 Xenococcaceae cyanobacterium | reverse complement strand
ACGAGTTGTATTAGGATGTAATTCGTAAATATCGGTTTCTCCATCATAGGTAACAGGATTTTTTAGATACTCGACAATTCCTGCAATATTATCTTTAGCGGGTTCAGCGTTAGCTAAAGCTTTTAATCCTAATCCGACATTGGGGTTAGTTTTGGTTGTGCCAGATTTATGACAATAAGTACACTTATCGACAAAGATTTGTTGACCTTGTCTAACCTGCTGAAGACTCAGAACTGTCTTTTCTCCTTGGTCATTAAGCTTGACAGTCCTTATCGCTTCGTCTAATTCGACAGCAGTAGCACTACCAATATTAAATTGAATCATAAATAGTAAAGTAGCTACCGCAGTTAAAAATAATCGCTTCAACATTGTTCTCCTTAAAAATTTTGGTTAAATCACAGAGCGAATTAACAACATTAAATCTATTTTTGGCTTCTTCATCAGATCCGATCGCTTTGATCCTGATGAGGTTGAGACTCACTATCCGATGTCGCAGACAAAATTTCGAGGATGACCGTTTTGGCATCTTCTAAGGCTAAACAAGTAGCTTGGTTTTTATAAGAGATATTTAAGCGATCGCAAATATGAAAGACAGTTTCTATCTGGAGATCGTATTGTGCTGCTATGTCGGCAATGGATAAGTCGGCAAAGCCCATAGGGATTATTTGGATCTGTAGAAGACAATAGATTAAACTAAGCAATTTTCTCATGAAAACTACTCGTTATCATAATTATCATGCCATTCAACCGCCCCGATTTTACATTTTGCTATTTTATTGTTGAATTGCCAGCAAGGTGGGACGACTAATCGCGAGGTGATGATGCAAATTTACTACCTGACCAATAATGACGATCGCAGGAGCTTCAAACTGAGTCACGGCAATTTGAGCAATGATGTTTTCTAATGTCCCAACTAGTTCGGTTTGCTCACTTCTTGTTCCCCAACGGATCAAAGCAATGGGTGTTGCCTTCGCCATTCCTGCTGCTACGAGTTGCTCGATAATATTGGGGAGGTTATACACTCCCATGTAAATAACGATCGTTTCTGAACCCTGGGCGATCGCCTCCCAATTGATTTCAGGGCGATATTTTCCTACTGCTTCATGTCCTGTGACAAAGGTAACAGAAGAACTATAACCCCGATGGGTCACGGGAATACCCGCATAAGCAGGAGCAGCAATACCTGAAGTAATACCAGGGACGACTTCAACAGGAACTCCTGCTGCAATCAGGTCAGACATTTCTTCACCACCGCGACCAAAAACAAAGGGATCGCCTCCTTTAAGTCGCACTACTATTGCATGATGGCGCGCTTTTTCAATCAATAATTGGGTGGTATCTTTTTGGAATAAGGAGTGTCGCCCCCGCCGTTTTCCCGCATCAATTTGTAATGCTTGGGGCGAAATCATTTGCAAAATTGCTGGGCTGACTAAGGCATCATAAATTACGACATCAGCTTGTTCTAATAAGGTTTTGCCTTTAACTGTAATTAGTCCAGGATCGCCTGGTCCTGCTCCTACTAAATATACTTTCCCGATATTAGGGGTGTCGAGTTGCTGATTCATAGATTAAGCGGTGATCTTGTCTAAAATGAGTTGCGCTAAAGTGGGGGTTGCGCCGAGGGGTTGACCGAGCATTAACTGGGTTTGAGGATATTGCTGCTGTAATTGAGCGACTTTTTCGGCGATCGCATCGGTAGTTTTCCCAGGAAATAAGAAATAGGGAATAATGGTGATGGTTTTGGGGTGATCTGCTAGCTGTTGTGACACTACCGCTTCTAAATCGGGGGATATCGCCCAGTAAGCTACTTGGGCGGTACATTGTTCGGCTAAGTGTTCGGTAAGCTGATTAGCTGTTGCCAAACGACTCCCGTGAGCTAGCAAAATTCTGGCAGAGGCAGAATGCGCCTCAAATTGGGCGAGTAACAGTTGGTTTAATTCCTTATAGCTACCTAAAGGCGGATTTAATTGAATTTTTAGCTGTTGGGGTATTTGACTTTGAGCTAAGGCAATTTCTGAGGGAATATCTTGTCTGACATGGACTCCTAAGCTGAGAAATAAAGGAATAATTATCAGGTTGCGTTTGTTTAAGGCGATCGCTTTTTGGGCAAATTGCGCGATATTTTGGTGTAAGGGTAAAGTTGCCAACTCCAAAGCTACTGTTTCGACTAAAGGCGATCGCTCAGATGCAGTTGAGGCTAAACTTATTTGAGCATCGTAGTAGCTTGGTTCGTCAGGAGAATGTAAAGATTTATTTTGTAACTCCCAAATTGCGCGCTTTAATTTTTGCTGGAAGTAATGGGCTAATTGCTGGCAAATCACTTTGGGTCTAGGGTCGCGACTACCATGATAGACCAAAAGAAAAGCTGAAGCTGAAGATAATGGCAATTCTGACAACAAATAAATTAGTAACTAAAACCTTTATCATATCTTAGATAGATCATAATGTTATCTGTATTTTTACTTCTGTAGCAAATGATAGCAAGAGATCCGACAACTGCATTTTTTCTGATTAACCCCAGTAAGACAAAAGCACCTGCCGAGGACTGACGGAGACATATATGGCTGAAAATTATAACTCCTATCATCATCTTGCTTCCGAACCAGCACCAGAAGCAGCAAGATCGGCTTTAGACATAGATCTTAAACAGTATTTATTAAAATTAAAAAGACGTTGGCGACCAGCGATCGCAGTATTGATCGCGACTTTAGGAGTTACAGCGGTTTTTAGTCTCTCACTCCAAAAAAGCTATCAAGCAGAAGGCAAGCTACTGTTCAAAAAAAATACCGCAGCTTCTTTAACAGGAGTAGGCGAAGAATTAGGTAAGCTGTCTAATCTCTCAAGCGATCAGACGCCACTAAACAATGAGTTGCAAAAGCTCACTACTAACGCCATTTTGCAGCAAACCATTAATGAGTTAGAACTGAGTGATGCTGAAGGACAACCCCTGAATCCTGAAATTTTAAGACAGGGTTTAAATGTAGGTCTAGTGGGAGCTAGCGACATTATTCAAGTTAACTATCAAGATCGAGACCCCCAAAAAGCTGCGGAAATTGTTAATACCCTGATGAATAATTATGTGGAGCAACAACTGCGCAATAATCAATCAGAGCCAGCCGTAGCCAAAGAATTTATTAACCAACAGCTACCGACTATCGAGTCGCGTTTAAAAGCAACCGAATCAGAATTAGCTAGTTTTAGAGCCAAAAATAATGTAGTCGATCTAGCAGCCGAAAAAAGCGTCATTGTTACAGAACAGGGCAAATTAAAGCAACAAATCGCTACTATCGGTTCAGAATTACAAGGGACTCAAGCCCAAACTGCCACCCTCGAAAGTCAATTAGGGTTAAACTTAAATCAGGCGATCGCAGCTAACCAACTGGGAAACACTCCTGTAATTAAAAGTACTTTAGACGGATTAGCTCAAACGGAAGCGGAATTAGCAGAGGAGAAAAAACGCTTTAACGATCAACATCCTAGTGTTTTGGCTCTAACAGCAAAAAAAGCGCAACTGCAACAAACCCTAGAACAAAATATCAGAGAGACTGTCGGTCGAGAAGTTCAGGTAGCTCAAGGTTTATTACAAAGTGAGCCAGGAACGAAAGAAAATCCTCTAGAGCGGTTTATCAGTCTCAAAATTACGGAATTAAGTCAACAAAGACAGTTAGAATCGCTGAATCAATCTTATCAAACTTATTTAAAGCGAGCTAATGACTTACCCCGACTCGAAAAGCAAGAACAAGAATTATTGCGTCAGGTCGAAACAGCAAAAACTACTTACACTAATTTGTTAGATAGTCTTCAACAAGTACAATTAGCAGAAAATCAGCAGACAGGAAACATTGAAATTATTGAACTAGCCTCAATTCCCGAACAAGGTGAATCGGGCAAAATGGCATTTATGCTGTTAGGGATAATCTTAGGACTCTTACTCTCCAACCTCACTGTTATCTTGCTAGAAATGCAAGACCGTACCCTGAAAACTCTGAGTGAAATTAAACAAAAACTACCCTACAAAGTTTTGGGCATTATTCCTTTCGATCCGGAAGTTCACGAAGTCAGAGGCAGCCCCGTCGTTTCAGGGCGGGGTCTCTCTGACCGTCGCGGAATTGTGGTTCAAAGCGAACCAGACTCATTTACCAGCGAACTCTATCGCATGATTCAGGCAAATCTCAAATTTGTCACGGCGCAAAAATCACCCAAAGTAATTTTAGTTACTAGTTCTGTTCCAGGAGAAGGTAAATCCACCATTACTGCCAATTTAGGGGCTGCGATCGCTCAATTAGGACGTAAAGTTTTGTTAATCGATGGCGACTTCAGACGTTCATCTCAACACAAACTCTGGGGAACTCAAAACCAAGTAGGCATCAAAGATGGAATTGCGTCACTAACCCCCCTCAAAGAATTGGTATCACGACCGATGAATCAATTAGATTTACTTACCCCAGGAATGATTTCTACCAATCCTTTGGCTCTATTAGATTCCCCAGGAATGGCAGCATTAGTCGCTCAAGGTAGAAGAGAATACGACTTGGTATTAATCGATGCACCCCCCTTACCAGTAACCGCCGATGTGCTAACTTTGAGCAAACTCGCAGACGGAATGATTTTTGTCAGTCGCCCTGGCGTACTAGAACAAGAAAGTGTCGCCCTAGCTCAAGAGACTTTAGTTAGTACCAAACAGAAAATTTTGGGAATGATTATTAATGGCGTAAATCCTCAAGAATTTGACCGCTATTCTTATCATGCTAAATATGGCAAAGATTACTATCAATCCGCCTCAAAAAAGGTGATTTCTCTGGCAGCCAAAAGCAAACTGAAGGTATAGAGTAACTTCGTCGAATTTATGGACAAATTTAGACAACTAACGTCAAAATAAAAGTCTATAAAAGCAGTAACTATAGCGGATCATATATTCAGTTATTACTTTTCCTTTGTGTCACAAGTTGTCATAAGTTTTGCTAGTTTAGTAACTGAGAATTGAAAAACCCATCTTAAAGTAGGTGTAGAAGTAGGCTTTTTAAGTTGATTAGGAATAGTTTCTTCGCAATAAGCTAAAGCTTGTCGTAATTGACGTTGACCGAGAGTGTAAACCAAAAGGCACAAGCCCATAACCATTGCCAAGGCTGCCACTCGCCGAGGAGTGTTCACCAAACTCCTTCGGAGTTAAAGTAGCTTTTTAGCAAGTAACGAGTAGCAAGTAAGAAAACGAGGACACGTCGCCTGGGGTTTCCCCAGGCGCTCGTGCTGTCCGTTCCGAAGTTGGTCTGAAGCGGAGTCTTTAAAGACGAAAAGAAACAAAACATATTCAAGAAGTCATCGCAGGCTCTGCCGTGAAACGACAGAGCCTGCGATGACTTCTTGAATCCTCTACCCTTTAGCTCGACTTTATCCAATTAAGCAGCATAAATAGCAATATCCCTCAAACGGTCGAATAGAGGACGAGGGACTTTTATGATGTCAGTAGAATTAGATGACATGGAAAAAGTGCTAGCC
>DAXETX010000368.1:0-2008 GCA_051155735.1 Xenococcaceae cyanobacterium | reverse complement strand
CAGTTGCCCATATTTATGGTCAAATTTTTGTTCATCGCCATGCCGATGGGAAAGGATTTTTGAGTGGGAGGATAAACGCCAATAATCGAGAGTGTACCTGCTTTAGCTAATCCTTGAACCGCCCATTCCAATGCCTGAGAGGGAGCATTACCTGGATGCCAGTTTCCTCCCTGGGGGTTGGTTTCTGGGGCTATCTGTTGTACCTCTTGCTGAAACTGTTGCGCCTGTTTTTGGGCTTTTTCGGCAGCAGGACCATTTTCAGGAGCATTGGCATCTACGCCAACCGCATCGATCGCCCGATCTACGCCAATTCCGCCAGTGAGTTCGCGAATTATCTCAATCGGGTCTTCGGCATTGTAGTCGATGATTTCTGCACCTTGTTCCTGCGCCATCTCGAGACGGGAAGCAATTGTATCGATGGCAATAACTCTTCCCGCACCCAAAAGTTTCGCACTGGCGATGGCAAACTGTCCTACTGGACCACAGCCAAATACTGCTACCGTGTCTCCTGGTACAATTTCAGCAATCTCAGCACCAAAATAGCCTGTAGGGAAAATATCGGAAATCATAATGGCTTGGTCGTCACTCACCGCTTGGGGGAGTTTAACTAGCCCTGCATTAGCATAGGGAATCCGCGCATATTCTGCTTGCAGTCCATTAAAAGGTCCTGTGTTTTGCGGTCCACCAAAAAAAGCTGTTCCCGCAGTTTTACCGTGAGGATTAGCATTATCGCACTGAGCTTGATAACCACTACGGCAATAGGAACAATAGCCACAGGCGATAGTCGAGGGAATAACTACACGATCGCCTTTTTTAAAATTGCGGACATTAGTCCCAACTTCTTCGACGATACCAATTCCTTCGTGTCCCAAAATTGTGCCAGGTTTCATTCCCGTGAATGTTCCTCGAATCATGTGCAAATCCGTACCGCAGATTGCACTCTTGGTGAGGCGAACAATAGCGTCCATTGGCTCTTGAATTTTGGGTTCTGGAACATCATCCAGCCGAATATCGCCAATGCCGTGAAAAACAACTGCTTTCATGGTTAATAATCCTGATTATTGGTCATTAGTTCTTAGTCTTTAGCTCTTGGCTATTTTTTCTCGCTTTTTGCCCAGACTTGCTGTTGAAGTGTTGAGATGTTCGAGCTTCAATTAGCGATTAGCAGAGCCAGCCTCAGGCTGAGGGAAATCGCGATCGCCTAGAGCTAAATATCGATTAAATACGCTGAATCCGCAGTGGTGGCAAAAAAATTAGGCAGTACGGCAACAGGTATTTGATTATTATGCTATCCGCGTTACGATACTTTATTGTCGTTCTCTAGATAGAGATAAAGTTATTGTCGGTTTTTTGGCGCAGTTGCGAGTAAAGGGGCAGCGGAAAGTAGTTTTTGCGTATAGGGATGCTGAGGCTGATTGAATATTTGTGCTGTCGTACCAATTTCAACAATTTTACCTTGATTCATGACAGCAATGCGATCGCAGAAAAATCGTGCTACCCACAGATCGTGAGTGATAAATAAATAAGTTAAGTTAAATTCGGTTTTAAGCTCTAGCATTAAGTCTAATACTTGGGTCTGAACTGTCGCATCTAACATACTCACTGGTTCATCACAGATCACTAGTTGCGGACGGGTAATTAAAGCACGAGCGATCGCAACTCGTTGTTGTTGTCCGCCAGATAGTTCGTTAGGATAGCGATGATAATAATCTTCTACAGGGGTTAGTCCGACTTTCTCTAGCATCTTGAATACCTGAGTTTTAGCAACAGGAGCATCGGCAAGGCGGTGAATGAAGATAGGATCGCTAATACTTTCGCCGACGGTCATTAGGGGGTTCAGACAGGCGTGAGGGTCTTGAAAAATCATTTGGATGTCACGACGTTTGGCTTGCATTTGGCGACGGGATAACTGAGTTAAATCTGCTGCCAAAAATTGCACCTTACCTGAAGTGGGTTTTAAGAGTTGTAAAATAGTTCGAGATAGAGTACTTTTGCCACAACCCGACTC
>DAXETX010000367.1:0-4303 GCA_051155735.1 Xenococcaceae cyanobacterium | reverse complement strand
GCCATTAAAATTTGTGCTAAACGCAATCGCTCTTGTCCACCTTGATAAAAATCGCCGATCGCTTTTAACTCTCCCAGACTTAAATAGCGTGCTTCACGATCTGCATTAGCAATCGAACGGGTAATAATGCTCATGGTTTATTGTTAATGATTGATTGTTAATCATCAGGTGAGCAATGCCCACCCTTTTAAGCTATTTCAACTCAAGCCAGAACAGATATAGTCAAAATAGACACCCATTTCCTTACCAGCTTCAGCCCCCACTAAGTCAGCAGTAACTTCTTTCATGGCTTGAATTACTCGCACCGTACCACCAATGGGAACTCCTAAAGAGTTATATGTTTCTCGCAGACCATTAAGAATGCGTTCGTCAAGAATTGAAGGATTGCCAGCTAACATCGCATAAGTAGCATAGCGCAGATAGTATTCTAAATCGCGGATACAAGCTGCATAGCGACGACAAGTGTACATATTGCCCCCAGGAGCAGTAATATCGGTGTACATTAAAGACTTGGCTACAGCTTTAGTAATGATCGACTTAGCATTAGCACTAATGGCTAAAGAAGTTTTGGCTCGTAAATTACCACTTTTAAAATAGTTTTCTAGCTTGTTCATCGCATCGCTATCAGGATACTGTCCTCGAACATCAAAAGTATTAATTGTAGAAGTAATCAAGTCTTGCATAGTTTTAGCTCCTTGTATTGATTATTTGTCCTTGGTTATTGGTTCTTAGTTACTAACAACCATTGATTAAGAAAGGGATTGAATAATATAGTCAAAGTATGGTGCTACTTCAACCGCATCTGCTTCATCCATCATCGACACAGTTTCTTCTTTCAGACACTGCATACACTCAGCCACATTGCGAATGGGAATTTCTAAAGAGTTGTACATCTCTTTGATGCCGATAGTGCCAATTTCTTCTAGGGGTTTTTCACTTCCTGCCAAGACAGAATAAGCTATGAGGCGAATGTACCATCCCTGATCTCGCTGACAAGAAGCCGTTTTTCTTTCGTTTCCGCTATTACTAGGAGTTACAGGACAGCGTTCCCAAAACCGATTACTCCCGTTTTGCACGATCTTTTGCTCGTTGTCGGCTAAAAACTTAGCGATTCTCATCCGTTGTTCCCCAGTTTTGAGAAAGTCTTGAAAGATATGTATCTCTTTTGGTCCAAGGTAACGAGCTTCACTGTCAGCATTTAAAATTAATTCCGCAATCATACTCATAGGTTTAATTCTCCTAATTTTTATTGGTGTTAATTAAAGTTATTTGCGATCGCTCGGATAGGTTTTACTGGCGTAAACTCCCAAAAGTATTAGAAGTATGACCACTGCGATTAAACCAGAGGCGATTCCTGTAGCAGTAGCAGCAAATTGTCCTTCACCATAGGCAAAAAAGATTGGTGGCATTTTTATTAATGGTTAGTTGTAATTAGCTAATACTTTAAACTTGTCCAATCGACATCAATTCCTCGCAGTAAAATTGAGGCGTTAACAATCTGAACCATAATCAACAGAAACAAGAGAAACAAAAAGATTAATCCTGCCATCAATGGAGTAGTTCCCCAGCCACGGCTTACTTTGCCAGCTTCAGAGTTGAGAGATTTAAACAAATACTGTAAGGGAGCAGTTTTTTTTGAGGCAAATTTTGATTGTGTCATTTGTTGTTACTGGTTAGTTTTCAACAGCTTTTAGCTTAAGTTATTAGTTAGTATCTTCAATTGCTAAAGCTTCTGGCTTTTTACGACTGGTAACATCGCCAACTTTCGACCAAACCCCGAACTCTACTTGTTCGTCGAGTTCTATTTCGATACCTGCAAACACATCGCGGAAAATAGTCCGAGTGCCATGCCAAATATGACCGAAAAACCAAACTAGAGCAAAACAAGCGTGGAAAAAGGCAAAAAAGCCTCGATTACTAGTGCGGAATACCCCATCTGAGTTATAAGTTTGGCGATCAAATTCAAAGGCTTCTCCTAATACTGCTTGACGGGCATATTGCTTCACTGCTATAGGATCGCTAAAAGTTTGACCGTCTAAAAGTCCCCCAAAGAAATTAACTGTAACTCCTGTTTGCTCAAAGCTATATTCAGCTTCACTTCTACGGAAGGGAATATCTGCACGAACAATGTTATCTTGGTCGGTTAAGACAGTAGGAAAAGTTTCAAAAAAGCTAGTCATGCGTCTAACAGTTAACTCTCGCCCTGCACCATCTTTAAAAATAGGATGACCCAGCCAAGCTAGGGGTAAACCATCGCCATCGACCATGCGACCATAGCGGAATAGACCACCTTTAGCAGGATTATTGCCGATGTAATCATAAAATAAGAGCTTTTCAGAAATTTTCGACCAAGCTTGAGACAAACTATCGCCTTCGCTTAAATTGTTTTCGACTCGTCTTTGAATTTCCTGTTGATAGTAGCCTTTATCCCACTGAAAACGAGTCGGTCCCCATAATTCTACAGGAGTTGTTGCTGTGCCGTACCACATCGAACCACTGGCGACAAAACCAGCAAAAAAGAACACTGCCAAACCGCTAGCTAACACACCTTCAATATTACCCATCCGCAGCAGTTTATAAAGTTCTTCTGAAGGACGCACGACTAGATGAAATAGTCCGCCAATAATCCCGACAATACCAGCAGCAATATGATGCGCTACTACTCCCCCAGGATTGTAAGGGTCAAATCCCGATGCATCCCAAACAGGTGCAACTCTCTGAATATGTCCCGTCAGCCCATAGGGGTCTGAAACCCACATCCCTGGACCAAAAATTCCTGTGAGGTGAAAAGCCCCAAAACCAAAGCAAAGCAATCCAGCAAGTAATAGATGAATGCCAAAGATTCTCGGTAAATCTAATGTCGGTTCGCCAGTTTCTTCATCAAAAAAAGTGACTAAATCCCAGTGAACCCAATGCCAACAAGCAGCTAAAAATTGTAGTCCCGAAAAGATGATATGGGCGATCGCCACAGTTTCAAAAGTCCAAAAACCTGGATCGGCAAAGGTTTCACCCGTAACACTCCAACCCTGCCAAGAATTAGTTACTCCCAATCGTGCCACAAACGGCATCAAGAAACAACCTTGTCGCCACATCGGATTGAGTACGGGGTCACTGGGGTCGTATAAAGCCAATTCAAACAGTAACATTGAACCAGCAAAACCAGCACAAAGCGCATTATGCATTAAATGGACTGCTATTAGTCGTCCTGGGTCGTTTAACACTACCGTATGAACGCGATACCACGGTAAGCCCATGGGCTATACTCCTTTATTTTTTGTAATTAATTCTTGGTTACAGATAATTCCTCATTGCACCCTCAAGGAAAAATCTTAGAAAAACAGCTTAAGATACGTACCGTCTAGAGAACTAGGAAAGCAATAGTTTAAAGCTATTACCATGGTTGAAAACACTATTGCAATAACGCCATAAACTAGGGGAAATGCGATCGCATATTGCCAAATTTTAGTCATTCTCGAACCTCCAATTGTTACTTATTATCTGTTAGTCAGTTGCGGAAAGGAATGTCTGTTAGAACTAACATTGCCGAGAGAATGGCGACAATAGCCATAAAACATATTGGCAATAAGAACAGCGAAACGAGGGTATATCTAACAGCGGTTTCCATCTATTTGTCTCCAATATTCCTGATTTTGGTTTAGAGATTTCAGGAAGCAGTAAGCTAAAACTCCTGAATTGATTACTCTGCATTACCCCGTGGTAACACTTCGTCTAGAAACTGAAACCCTTCATGGGGTTGGTCTTGCGGTGCCATCCAAGCTCTGAGGCCTTCATTAAGCAGAATATTTTTGGTGTAGAAAGTCTCATAACTAGGGTCTTCTGCTGCCCGTAACTCTTGGGAAATAAAATCATAAGCTCGCAAGTTAAAAGCTAAACCCACCATCCCAATAGCACTCATCCACAAGCCAGTTACAGGCACAAATAACATAAAGAAATGCAGCCAGCGTTTATTAGAAAAAGCAACACCAAAAATCTGCGACCAAAAGCGGTTAGCTGTAACCATTGAGTAAGTTTCTTCCGCTTGAGTGGGACTAAATCCGCCAAAAGTATTAAACGTTTGCGAGTCTTTAAACAAAGTATTTTGGACTGTCGCCCCGTGAATTGCACAGAGTAAAGCACCGCCTAAAACTCCCGCTACCCCCATCATATGAAAGGGATTGAGAGTATAGTTATGAAACCCCTGGAAAAAAAGCACAAACCGAAAGATTCCTGCAATGCCCAAACTCGGAGCAAAGAACCAGCTTGATTGTCCTAAAGGATAGACTAAAAAGACAGCAACAAAAAC
>DAXETX010000366.1:0-4063 GCA_051155735.1 Xenococcaceae cyanobacterium | reverse complement strand
CGCGCTCAATCTGGTTCTCATCGCGACTTTTTTATCACTCCTAAGTATTAGTTTTTATCGAATAATTGATCTCAAATACCAAAATGAACGCTACACATAAATCTCCGTGTCTCCGTATCCCCCAATCTCTCCGTCAGAGAGACTCCGTCGATCTCAACAAGTAAATTAAATGGGTGAGATTTTGGTAACTCTTTTAGTCTGTTGGGATTACACTATCATCGGGATGAACTAGACGAAATAACTTTTGCTTGATTTGTTTATCAAAAACTTCCCACTTGAGTTTGGCATAATCAGAATTGTCATTAAAATGACCCAAGAAGCCCACAGGAATTTCAAAGCCTCCAGCCATATGACGCCCGCCACCAAAAAATTTTCCTGTAACATCTTTGCCAAAGGCTTCTTTAATAAATTCGTCGGGGTCAAGAGTGAGTTTGGCAGTACGCAGCGAGCCAATGACTAGTTCAATGTCTTCATCTTCATCATGAACAATACCATAGACTACGGCTGTATGGATATCTTCTTCGGTGACTAAAAAGTCTGCTGCTTGCGGAATGGCATCTCGGTCATCATAACGCAGGTAGCCTACACCAGAAAGAGAAAAGTTATTTTTGATAATGCGATTGCGTAAGGCTCGTTCAATTACATCCATTACTCGACGCGATCGCGCTGATTGTAACACGGCGTTGAGTAATTGGGAATCGTAGAAGCGACTTAAATAAGCAGCAGCGATAAAGTCTTCTTCTTGAGCTTGCATTAAACGATTAGTATCCGAGCGTAACCCGTGCATTAAGGCTGTAGCGCATTTAACATGTTGATTATTGCTGCTATTAAAGTTAAGTAATCCCTCTTTGATATATTGAGTTAAAATCGTAGCTGTAGCGCGGGTTTGGGGACGTAAATCGACAAATTCGGCGTTTAATTCTCCTTGTTTACTGTGATGATCGATCACTGCAAGCAGCGGAATCTGAGCTTTTTTGACAACGTTATATATTTGACTATTAGTGCCTTGGCTGTCGATCAAAACACAACCTTGATACACAGACAAATCTTTTTTTTCTAGTTCTTCTGGGGTATAACGTTGTGCTGGTAGATTGGTAAGTTTAGCCAGAGCAATATTTTCTTGATGAGAGAGAATACCGCCATAGACAATATCACAAGCAATGTGATAGTTTTCGGCAATTAAAAGATAAGCCCAAGCACTAGAAAGAGCATCAGGATCGGGAAAATCTTGAATGACGATAATTTGTTTTTGTTCGCGATATTTTTCGAGAAGATTTTGTAGCTGTTTTGTCGCGGTTGTCGTGTTATGATTATGCTTATTTTTGCTTGCTTCTGAAGAATTAGTTTTAGATTCTAAGGGTAATTCTAAGATTCCAGAACGAGAATTTTTGTGATTAACTGCCGAGTTGTCTTTAGCAGAACTAGTAAATTTAGAAGACATATTTTAAATTCTAATGTTTATATTGCTGTCTGAAGAGACAGCAGCTAATAAAAATATCTGAGCTAGCTTTTTTCGATCTGATTTATGAGTTTATCATGCTAGTTTCATCATTAACGGTATTTAAATTGTCAACACCGTGATTGGATATGCGCTCAATCCCTTGAGTATCCCTCACAGTCAAATACCGATGACGTATTTTTTCCATTCTTGATTTAGATTACCCTGAGTGCATTTAATAATTTCAAAATGTAAGCTACTATGGGGTCGTCGGGGTTGAGATAACAGCATCATTCCTGCTTCTTTGGGGGTACGACTTCCTTTTTTGACATTACAACGCACACAAGCTGCAACTAAATTTTCCCAGCTATCTCCTCCACCACGAGAACGGGGTACAACATGGTCTAAAGTTAGTTGATCCCCTTTAGCTTTGCAGTATTGACAAGTATTGCGATCGCGTTCTAGAACATTACGACGAGTTAGGGGAATTTCTTTGTAGGGTACTCTTACATAATAACGAAGTCGAATTACTTTAGGTAAAGGAACGTCAGCATAGATTATTTGTCCATCGTGTTCGAGTTGTTCAGCTTTACCTTTTAAGAGTAGCACCACCGCCCTGCGCCAACTAGTAATGTTAAGTGGCTCATAGGAGGCATTTAGTACTAGAACCTTGCCCATGTACCCAAATTTTTCCCTTTACAAAAAATAGTAGCATACTCGTAAAGAAGAAAGTAGCAGGGATTAACGTTAATGGTTAATTGTTAGTAGTAACTTGCTACTTTGATCGTTACCCAATATCATTCGGTTAAGCCCCCCAACCCTCCGCGCATTCCCAAGCGCGTGAAACGCGCGCGGGGTCGCGCTCTCCAAATTGGGGGAGCTAGATTTGCCAAAGTCACCCAGGATTGGGGGATTTAGGGGGATGACAAGATAACTTGAGCAAACTAACCGAACAGTATTGCTATCTCCCCTACTTCACCAATGGGAGGCAGGTGTTAAGTGGATCATTAGTTTTTTGAGAAATGCTTTACTATTTCCCTAGTGCATAGATTACGACCAAACCCAAAGTTCCTGCACCAACGACATAATAAAATAAAGGAAGTAAAACTCGGCGAATTAGTAACCCCTCACAACCGCTTAAACCAACAGTAGCCGAAGCAGCAACTACATTGGAAACACAAATCATATTGCCCGCAGCAGCCCCCATAGCTTGTAATGCGACAACTACTGACCCAGAAAGATCGATCTCAATTGCTACCCCAAATTGAAACAGAGAAAACATCATGTTACTGACGGTAGCACTACCAGCGATAAAAGAACCCATCGCACCAATAGTAGGAGCAAAAAAGGGCCAACTTTGACCAGCCAAATTCGCCACGCCCTCTGCTAGTGTTAAAGGCATACTAGCAAGACCAGATTCATTAAACCCAGAGTTGATAAATATTCTCGCCATCGGCACAGCAGCAGCCAAAACCAAAGCAGTTACTGTTAAAGTTGTTATTGCATTAATGGTTGCTTGCGCCATGGCTTGAGTTTTGAGGCGATGCAAAAAATAAGTCACAGCGATCGCGATGATAAATATAGTTCCTGGTAAATAAAGGGGTTCAGAACTGACGCTAATTTCTGTTCCGAAAATATTGCTCAAATTTAATTGAAGTGTTTTGAGTAATCCCTGAAACGGTAAAAATCGTAGCCGTGATAATACTAGTAATAATCCCACCAAAATATAGGGAATCCAGGCTTTTAGTAAGCTAATCTTGGGTACTTCTTGCTCAATACTTTCTCTTAAGCTGCCTCTCCAGCCATCTTCCCAGGCTTCTACTGGTGGAAAGTCCCAAATTTGTTTAGGGGTTAAAAATTCTTTTTGGGCTGCGGTTACTACTACTGCTAACCCGACTAAACCGCCAATTAATGAGGGAAATTCCGCTCCTAAAAATATAGCAGTCAGACTAGAAGGAATTGTAAAAGCCAACCCAGCAAATAAAGCAAACTGCCATACGGCTAATCCTTCTGTCCAAGATTTATTTTGTCCAAAGTAGCGAGTTAAGCAAGTTACCATCAACAAGGGAATCAGAGTGCCAACGATGCTATTTAAAATGCCGATCCTAACGACAATATTCTCAAAATACTCTTGGTAGGTGATACCTAGTTCAGTAAGATAATTATCTACTACTAAAGCCCCTTCTAATCCTGTATTAATTCCTAATAACACTGGAATTCCTACTGCCCCAAAAACAACCGCCGTACTATTAGCAATTAACGCCACCATGACAGCAGCTAATGCGGGAAAACCCAAGGCTACTAGTAAAGGGCTACAAACAGCAGCAGGAGTCCCAAAACCAGAAGCCCCTTCGAGGAAACTGCCAAACAACCAAACAATAATAATGGCTTGAATCCGCCGATCGGAAGATATCCCCAACAGTCCGTGACGAATACTAGAGATCGCACCAGAGGCTTGTAACACATTCAGCAAGAGAATTGCCCCAAAAATAATATAGAGAATTTCTGCTGCCATCACTAAACCCTGAATTGTCGAAGCAGCGATCGCCGATCCAGGCATCTGCCAAACTAATAAGGCGATCGCTGTTGTCACCAGATAAGCGATGGGCATTGCCTGTTTCGCAG
>DAXETX010000365.1:0-9839 GCA_051155735.1 Xenococcaceae cyanobacterium | reverse complement strand
GAGGCTTCGGGAATGCCCAGCCTGCGAAACAGGAAACTTCTGGAATAGGATATAAGCAACTATCCCTATTTTAGAAGCCCTCATTAGATTCGTCAGAATTAATGAGGGAGAACGTCACTAAGGCAAAATTTCGGACTTGTAAGGCTCGACTAATAATACTCCTTGTTCTCCTTTACCAACACGATAAAGATCGGGGCGATCGCGAAAATTTAGTTGAGTAAAATCGAGAGAATAATCAAATTTAGTCATCATTTAATTATTAGAGAAGACGCGATAAATCGCGTCTTAATCATCTAGCAAATCAAACTTGAATCAGCGATTATTTATAGAGCATCATCTACCGCATTTTGTGCAGTATCTACTGCTTCATCAAAGACCTTTTTAGCTTCACCAGGAGCATTACCCACATTTTCTTTGAGAGTTTCGGTTCTTTTTTGAATATCTTTAGCTGCTCTTTCGGTATTAGCTTGCAGGGTGCGAGGGACATCTTTTTTAGCCTGATTGATTTTATCACCAGCGCGATCAGTAATATTATCTGCATAGTCACCGAGATTATCTTTTTGACGGGCTTTGGCTTGATCTACTAATGCCTTAGTTTTAGCAGCAGTTTCCGCATTGTATCTAGGGTCATCATTGTAGCCATTTATTCCGCCTTTAAAAGATTGATTAGCATCATAATCATCATAGGTATCAGACATGGCTCTTTTACCAGTCTCAGTGTAGGCTCTGCCTCCAGCTTGAGCAACATTACCTTTACTACAAGCTGTACTAATTACTAAAAGAGAACCAGCTAAAAATACGGCAAGTATTTGCTTTAGTCTAAGAGATTTTATAATTTGAAAGAGCTTTTTCATAACTAACTCCTTATTAGGGATTTTTCTTTCCTAAGCCTAAGAAAAACTCTAAGTTATGGCTTCTATCAAAAGTAGAATTATCAATCTATATTGATCGATATAGAGATTATTCTTTTGTTGCAATATAACTGATTAAAAATTCATCTTTCCCAGAATTAGGGCTATAAAAATTTGATAATAGACCAAAAAATACCTAAACTGAAGCATAATTTTAGTATTGCTTAATTTGCTATCTGTAGATTGTATTTGATCAGTTTTCCAGGTTTTTAGTCCCGTTAGCTGCTAAAGTAAACCTAGAATTAACTTAGTAATTTTACCTGAGCTTCGTGCGATCGCTCGTAAACTAAGAACCCTATTAAATTTTACCAGTACCTAAAATTGAGCGATTATGACAACATCAATGACATTTTCAGCCGATCGAGCTAAATTATCTCAAAAAACTGCTACCTTATCAGTATTACATCTAGCTGGTTCTGCTGTCTCCGATTTTTACTACAAGCTATCAATTCTATATGCTCAAGAAGTAGTGCAACCTAATGGAGTAAAAAGTTATTATGCCGTAGTGCATCCTGATGGTTTGTGGCAATTAGGTGCTACTTTAAAAAAGCTTTCGCCCAAAATAGCCTTGTCAGAAATGATTAGTCAACTACCACCAATAGATGTAGTTGTACCTCATATGTTTTGTGTTCCTGGAATGACCAGTTATCGAGCTTTTTTTGAAGACATACTAGGTATTCCTGTAGTTGGTGCGACATCCGACTGTAATGCGATCGCTACTAATAAGTCTTATACCAGAAATATTGTAGCTGCTGCGGGGGTTAAAGTAGCCCCAGCCCAACAGTTAAAGCGGGGCGAGACTCTAATTATGCAACCGCCCTTTGTGGTTAAACCTAATTCTGAAGATAATTCTTTGGGTGTAACCTTAGTCAAAGAAGTCTCAGATATTGCTGCTGCCTTGCAAGCAGGGTTTAAATATGATGATACTTTGCTAATTGAAGCTTATATTCCAGGAAGAGAATTGCGTGTCGGTGTGATCGAACAAAATAATGAATTGTCGGTTTTACCTGCTGTTGAATATTTATTAACGCCAGAGCGACCGATTAGAACTTTAGATCAGAAGTTAGATACTCAAGCAGATGGAATGCTAACTAGACAGCCAGTAAAAATAGCTTGTCCTGGGAAGATTAGTGCAGAATTGAAGCAAAAACTGGCTAATGCGGGGAAAAAAGCCCATATTACCCTAGGATATCGCGATTATTCTCTCTATGACTTTCGCATTCATTCAATAACGCAAGAACCATATATGTTAGAATCTTGTTCTTTTTGGTCTTTTATCGAAAAGAGTGTCTTATCGCAAATGTTAGTTGCTGATGGTCAAAAACTCGAAACTGTGGCACTAAAGTTGTGGCGGAACGCAGCGAGACGCACTCGCGTCGCCTGTGGTTCTTTGTTTAAGTATCTCAAGTAGTTTGGTTAAATCGCGATCGCCCGATCTAAGAGTTCCCAACCCTCTGCCAAAGTTTCGATCTCAGATAATTGCTCTCTCAACTCTGCTGCGCCCTCAAAGCCTTTACAATACCAAGCTAAATGCTTGCGAGATTGCAGAATGCCTTTTTGTCCTTTATATTCCCATAAACCTTGTAAATGTTCTTTAGCACAGGTTAATCTTTGTTGAATCGTAGGAGGAGGTAATAAACAACCTGTAGTCAAAAAATGATCGATTTCGCCGACTAAAAAAGGATAGCCTAAAGTACCTCTAGAACACATTACCCCATCCGCATCGGTTTGTTCGAGACACTCAATAGCTGCTGCGACCGAGAAAATATCGCCATTAGCGATTACGGGGATTGTCAAAACTTGTTTAACTCGTTTAATCCATTCCCAACGAGCTTTCCCATTGTAGCCTTGAGCGCGAGTCCGAGCGTGAAGAGTTAACATTTTTGCTCCCGCAGCTTCTAGGCGACGCGCCAAGTCCAGAATATTTATTTCTGCATCATTCCAACCAATTCGAGTTTTTACCGTAACTGGTACATCAACTGCTGCAACTACAGTTTTAACAATCGCCTCAGCTATTTGTGGTTGACGCAATAACGCGGAACCGCCCCCTTTTTTGGTGATTTTATTCACAGGACAACCCATATTAAGATCGATTGTCTGCGCTCCTTCCGCCACAGCTTTTTGGGCTGCTGCTGCCATAAAATCAGGACGACAATCAAATAGTTGAATACTAATTGGTTGTTCGTTAGGAGCGATTTCCATAATTTTGGGTAATTCTGATAAATGGTAAATTTCTTTGGCACTGACCATTTCGGTATAGATCATGGATTTTGGCGCATATTGGCGCACTAACCGCCGAAAGACTAAATCAGTTACTCCTGATAAAGGTGCTTGTAAAACCCGACTATTAAGAGTTACAGCACCAATATTTAAAGGTTGAGATAAACGAGTTTGAAGACTAGGAGATAGTGACACCATAATTAAATTAAATAAGTGCGAAGCACCTTGCTGAGGAGCGAGAAACTCGCACTATCGCTCGAACTTAAGTAAAATTAAAATTTCAAATCTTATTTGTTGCCACATCTCGCCATATTCCTACCAGAATTCCTTGGATTTCTATGGCATTAGCATCTATTTCGATTGGTTCGTATTTAATATTAGCTGGTTTGAGTGTAACTTGATTTTTGTGGCGATAAAACCGCTTTAAAGTTGTGCCATAACCAGGTACTCTAGCAGCAACAATATCACCGCTTTTTGCCTCACTCACAGCTTCAACAGAGCGCATAATTGCCAAATCTCCTTCCATAATCGAGTCTTCAATCATGCTATCGCCTGTAACTCGCAATACATAATGATCTGATTGAGCGAATAGTTCACTTAAATCGAGTCGCGTTTTGTCTTCGGTAAAAGGTTCAACTAATCCTCCTGCTGCGATCGCGCCTAAAATTCGTAATCCTGTTTCTGGTTGACGCAAAATTCTTAAGGTACGAGCTTTCCCATCTGTCCAGTCGATATATCCTTTGTTCCGCAACCTTTCTAAGCGACTTTGTACTGGGGCTGGCGATTTGAGATTCATCGCTTTCATCATTTGTCTAATCGAAGGTGCGTGTTGAGTCGTGCGAATATACTCAACTAACCAATCAAATAATTCTTGTTGGGCTGGAGTTAAAGTTTCCATAATTATTTCTAGGGTATTTTCTCAGAACATAGGTACTGAATCTTCAAATATTAGAGGCTATTTGACCCTAGAAAGTCAACTATGTTTGCAAAATATCTTAATTTTGCAGTTGTTAATTATTCATTAGAGATTGGTTTTGAGGGACAAATTGAGTTTTTTCTAGGACATAAGACACGCATCAAAAAAGCTGCCAATCAGCCCCAAGACTACGCTATGTTAAGAGCATAATCAATAACAGGAGAACTAAATTATGGCATGGCGTGGGACGACAGATATTAAAGATCGGATTTTTGCAGCGTTAGTTTATTCACTTCCTTTGTATTACAGTCTTTCTTTTGGTCAGTTTGTCATCAGTTATTTACCTCGACCTTTAGCCGTGTTAATTGAAATCTTTTTAACTCCTTTAACTATTCTCTATGGTCTTTTTCCCTTTGCTGATTTCATCATCTTTTTTGCTCTATTTTTGCTGGTAGTCAGAAATGAGAAAATTCGGCATTTTATTCGATTTAATACCATGCAAGCATTATTAATTGATATTGCCCTAGTCTTACTCAATCTGGGACTGAGTATTCTCCCTTTGAGCTTAGTTACTAGTGTCTTAAGTTCAGTAATTTTTATGGCGACTCTAGCGGTTTGTATTTACAGCGTCGTTCAATGTTCTTTAGGAAAATATCCTGAAATTCCGTCTATTTCCGAAGCTGTTTATTCACAAGTCCCTTAAGCTATTACATAATTAGATAAGCTGCCAATTCCTTCAATTTCTACGACTATGCGATCGCCAACTGCGAGAGAGCCAATACCTTCAGGCGTACCAGTTAAAATGACATCTCCTGGATTAAGGGTCATAATTTGCGAGATGTAGGAAACGAGTGCTTCAGGCGGAAAAACCATCTCACTAATTGAGGCACACTGATTAGGTAGCTCATTTTCATTGATAAAGGTGTTTAATTGGGCTTCTGGGGCTAATTCTCGCACAATCCAAGGACCTAAAGGGCAAAAAGTGTCAAATCCTTTGGCTCTTGTCCACTGACCGTCTTTTTGCTGTAAATCTCTCGCTGTAACATCGTTGGCGATTGTGTAACCCCAAATTACTTTACGAGCAGTTTCAGGAGACAGATCTTTACAGCGATCGCCAATAATTAGCGCTAATTCTCCTTCATAATCAATTCTGCGACTTTGTTGAGGATATTTAATCGCTGCTGCATCAGCAATAATAGTTGTGGGAGGCTTGAGAAATAACAAAGGCTCTTTAGGAACTGGCGTTCCCATTTCAGCAGCATGTTTAAGATAATTTTTTCCTACCGCGATGATTTTAGAAGGCGCGCAGGGAGCAAGTAAACTGTAAGTATCAGGTGGAAGTTCAATGTCAGTCAGTTGTCCTCCTAACCAAGGAGGCGCATCAAAAACCCCCACACTGCGGTCAAGTTGTAACAAGCCATAATAGACTTGCTTCTGATTAGTGATAACTCGAACATAGCGTTGTGCCATCGCAAAATATTAAAGCAAAAAACTAGCTATATATTTGATTAACAGTAACTTAATCAAACCCCCAGCACAACCTCACTAGATTTTTTGAGGCATATTTTCCCAATCGTAGTAAAATAGTAAATCCTTGCTTATAAGTGTTAGGGAATTAACCGAATAAGCCAAAATGTCCATAAGGAGCAACTAAACCATGAGCAAATATTATGAAATGATGTATATTCTGCGTCCTGATTTGTCTGACGAACAGGTAACAGAAGCAATCAATAAGTATCAGCAATTTTTAAGCGATAGTGGTGAAACTAACCTCACTATTCAAAATCGCGGTAAAAGAAGATTAGCCTATCCCATCAAAAAATATTTAGATGGTATTTATATTCAAATGAATTGGCAAGGCGAAGGACAAGCTAATGCTGCTTTAGAGAGAACGATGCGCTTAAACGAAGACGTAATTCGTTCTTTAATTTTGAAAATAGACAAACCTGTGATGGATGCTGAAGCAGTAACAGAAGAAGCCCCTGTAGCAGAAGAAACAGAAGCAACACCAGCTAATGTCGAAGCCTAGATTAATTAACCATTGATTAGCAGGGCGGTTTGGGCAAACCGCCCTGTCGGGCAAAAAGCGATAATACTAGCCTCGAACTGCGAGAATTTTTAATTCATCTCCGACACTGATCATTCCTGTATTTTGCGGAATCATATTTTCGCCGAACATAACGCCTTGTTCCCCAAATTGCCGAAAAGTACTCAAAGTTCTTAGAGGTTCTTTAAGCTGATTAACCACACCCTGGTGTTGATCTATAGTCGTAATGATGCAGCGACTACAAGGTTTGACCACAGCTAGTTCAATTGCTCCTATTTTGACCGCCTTCCAGGTGTCTTCATCAAAAGGTAATTTAGTTTTGACAACGATATTGGGTCGAAAGCGATTCATTGCGATATTAAGTTTGGTACTTTGATAAGTTTCACTAATACGGCGATTTAATTCCTCAAGGGAGGCGGTAGTAGTTAGCAAAAAAGGATAGCCATCGGCAAAACTAACAGGAGTCAGAGAGTTCGTAACCTTGCGATTTACTGGACGAATGTATTGAGGTGATTGACGCACCAGACGGCATTTTTTAGTAGCAGTAAGTTCTAATACTTGATGAAACCATTCCGCTACTCGATCGCCTTGATCGATGGCAAGAGTGCGATCGCGCCAGATTTCAACTTCGGTTTCTCTTCCTGTCAAAGTTGGGGTAAAAGTAAGAGATTCAAGACTATTATCTGAGGTGGATAAGGTGATGGTATTATGAGCAATTGCTACTTGAACTTTAGCTAACTGCGGAAATTGTCTTTGAGTCAAAAATTTTCCTTTTTGGCTAATTACCATCATTTCTCGATCCCATAAAAAACCCTTCGCTGTAACTTCTGCTTGTTGCAGTTTAATTCCTTGGCAGGATTTAATCGGATAAATCCACAGTTCGGAGACAATCATAGATAAATAGAGCCAAAGCTCCCAGACAACAATTAATAATTATTAGTTTGCTTAAATAACCTTTTAGATTGAAAGATAAATTACTCAATCTAAATTTTTATGGGTTATCCATAAGTTTTACTCTATTGTTTTGTAGAGCAAAATTGCTAATTTGTCCACCCAAGTCAACGGTGACAAATCTCGCATCGAGCTTAACATCATTTAATACTTTGTGTCGCCAAAAAATCTGCAACCCGTAAAATTGCTAATTCTTGATAGGGTGCAGCAATAATTTGGACTCCTAGGGGTAAGGTATTAGATGACTCTACAGGAACAGATAAAACAGGCAAGCCAATAAATGATAGAGGCTGAGTAAAACGACCCAAGTTGGGGCGGACTAACATTTCTGTTGTGCCGATAGTCATCGTTTCCTGACCTAACTTCGGAGCAACACAGGGAGTAGTAGGAGCTAAGATAATATCTATTTGTTCAAATATGGCTTGTACTTGACGGCGATACCAACTACGAAATTTTTGCGCTTGGGTGTACCAAGAAGCGGGAATTAAAGCTCCTGCTAAAAAGCGATCGCGGGTTGCTGGGTCAAAGTCTTGAGGACGAGATTGTAACCGCCCAAGATGTAAATTAGCCCCCTCAACAGCGGTAATTATATAAGCTGCTGCTTTAGCTCGGTGGCTTTCGGGTATAGTAATAGTCTTGGTACCATTGAGGATTTGAGCAACTTTAGCTACTGCTTCTAAGGCTTCTGGAGTTGCACCTGTAGTAAAATAACCATCTGCTACGGCAATGCGTAAGTCGGCTAGATCATTGCCAATCTCGGAAAAATTAGTTTCAGGAGCTTGGGTCGTGCAAACAGGATCTTGGGGGTCGTATCCTTGCAACGTAGCAAATAGAGTCACTAAATCTCGAACTGAATAGGTAAAAAACCCAATATGATCGAGACTACTAGAAAACAAAAATGCCCCCTTACGAGACAGACGACCATAAGTCGGTTTAAAGCCATACACCCCACACAAAGCTGCGGGAACGCGCACCGAACCATTGGTATCAGAACCTAGAGTAAAAGGCACTAAATTGGCTGCTACTGCTGCTGCTGAACCTCCCGAAGAACCCCCTGAGATTCTTGTCAGATCTTTGGGGTTAGGGGTCGCTCCATAATGACTATTTTCGGTGACAAAACCATAAGCATATTCATCCATATTTAACGCACCGACTAAAATTGCTCCTGCTTGCTGAAGTTTTCTAATCGCAGTAGCATCTTGTGAGGCTGGTGGATTTTCGCGATTGATCTTAGAACCTGCTAGAGTGGTGACTCCTGCAATATCAAACAGGTTTTTCACCGCAAAAGGAACTCCTGCTAATAATCCTGGGTTATGACCCAAAGCAACTTGTTCATCTATCTGTTTGGCTTGTGCTAAAGCGCTGGCTGTAGTGATCTCTGTAAAACAATTAAGTTCTTGATTTTGACGCTGAATCTTTTGAAGTGTTGTTGTAATCAAACTTTGAGCAGAGATATTTCCCAGTCGAATTTGGGCTGCGAGTTCAGTTGCATCTCGATCTAGCTGATTCATGGTTTAAAAACTGGCGCAATTTCTATGTCTTCAGGTAATTCAAACTCTGTGACTAAAGCTGCTATGTTAGCCATAGAGACAAAATTATCTCTGACTCCTGGTAAATATGTCGCAGTTAAGTTTAGATTCATTAACTTGGCTGTTTGTTCTAGGTAGTTTGTCCAATCGTTAGAAGCTTTGGTCATTGGTTAAATTTACTCTAGTGATCCTAAAGATTAAGTTGTTACGATTTGAAAAAAAGCGTTTGCCAATCAATGACAATTAAACTC
Organism: Xenococcaceae cyanobacterium; assembly: GCA_051155735.1. GTDB lineage: Bacteria > Cyanobacteriota > Cyanobacteriia > Cyanobacteriales > Xenococcaceae > JASJCP01. The sequence continues at coordinate 1,014 of DAXETX010000365.1, read as the reverse complement.
AATAAATTGCAATTGATTTTATTATTGTTAGTCGGTTTTTTCTTGACAACTATTATTACCATTCCTTTTCGGGTTGCGATCGCTCGCTGGCAAGTTGCAGAACCTCAAATAATTTTTGTCTTAGGAGGCGATCAAAGTCGCGAAATTTTCGCGACGCAATTGGCGCAAAAATATCCAGCTTTACCGATTTGGATTTCATCTGGGAGCAAAGATGAAATAATTAACAAAATTCTAGCTAAAGCTGCCATTAAACCAGAAAGATTATATATGGATCGTCGTGCTAAAGATACTGTGACTAATTTTACTAGCCTGGTGAGAGATTTTCAGCAGCAAAAAATTCGTCATCTTTATTTGATTACTTCTGACTATCATATGTCGCGAGCTTCTGCTATTGCGACACTAATATTAGGTAGTAGAGGTATTGCTTTTACGCCAATTAGTGTTCCTGGTACTAGACCTCAAGAATCGCAACTGCGAGTGTTAAGAGATGCAGGTAGGTCTTTAGTTTGGCTAATTACAGGACGCACGGGAGTGAGTCTCAAAAAACATCTCGCAGCAACGAAATAATTAAATATTTACGCTAAAACTCTAAATCAGCACAAAATCATCATTATCAATATTCGTAACTGTAGAATCAATCCCTGATAATACAGCTAGGGTGCTGTTAGTGCTAGTTTCTCGAATGAGAGTAGCGGTATTCCCTTGATTATTGATGATGGTTAAATCGGCAAAGGTCAGACCATCCGCTAAACCTAATACATCTATATTATCTGTGTAATCACGGATCACAATGCGATCGCTGGCAGTTACCCGTTTAATAACAAAAGTATCAATACCGCTATTGCCAAACAGTAGATCGACATTTTTACCACCAGTTAAAAAATCATTACCAGCACCACCTTTGAGTGTATCTCGACCTGCACCACCATTCAAAGTGTCGTTACCACCAGCGCCGATCAGGGAGTCGGCATTATTCCCCCCATTAAGGCGATCGCTACCAGCACCACCTTTGAG
>DAXETX010000364.1:0-14794 GCA_051155735.1 Xenococcaceae cyanobacterium | reverse complement strand
GTGACTTCTGGGGCTTCTACTCCTGATAAAGTAGTAGCAGATATTATTGAAAAAATCTTTGAGTTAAAAGAAAGTTAGAGGACATCAGCCAAAGTTCTTTTTTTTCAATTGAAAACCATTAAATCAAAGATTGTGATGGGGTCACGGAACCCAATTAGCTAAGAGCTAAAAGCTAAGAGCTAAAAGCTAATAGCTTCTTGATAATGAATAATTACGGAATTTGTTTAGCAGTTAGTGCCTGATGATATTGCCGTAATATTTCTTGTTTTCTTTCGAGATTGCGTCTTTGACCAATTAAGGTTGCATTTAACATATTTTTATGTTCTTGCTCTTGTGCTAGCTGTTGTTCTAAAAAAGAGCGATCGATATCTCTGGATAAATTGACCCTTTTTTGCAACTTTTTCACCATTTGACGTTGCATAAATAGCTCTTCTTCCTGTTCTTTGACTAACTGTGTTAGCGCTTCTAAATCTTGGTGTAAATAATTAACAATTTCTTGAAGTTGCTCGACAGGAGTAGAAAGTATTTCTTCTGGTGTCAAGTCGGTTTTCGGTTTTTTAAATTGTCGCGACATCCGAGAGATAGCAAGCCACAATTCTTCCTTAGATTCTTCATTGATTCTGGGTTGGGAAGCATCTTCTGGTCGTTCTTCTAAAGCATGATAAAAATAGTTTTTTGGTTCGACTTGAGGATTGATTTTGTTAAAGACGATTCCTAAAATATTTTGTCCTGATTTTTGGATAATTTCTCTGGCAAAATTAGCTTTGGAGCGATTGACATTTTCTGGTTTTACTACCAATAAAATGCCATCGGCAATTCTGCCTAAAATGGGTGCATCTGCTGCTAAGTCTAAAGCTGGAGTATCAATAATCACAAAGTCATAATTGTCTTTCCAATCTTGCATAATGCGTTTCATCGAAGCGGAATCTAATAGGGTAGCAGGAGAGGCAGGAATTGTTCCTGCTGAAATAAATCTAAGTTTGGGAAAAACTTCTTGAATAACTTGACTAGTAGCTAATTTTTCCGTGATCATGTTACTCAGACCCCGTTCGTTGCTAGTATCCCAAATCCGATGCTGTATGGGATGATGTAAATTAGCATCTACCAACAAAACTTTGTGTCCTGCTTGCGCCATTGCACAAGCTAAATTCGCAGCGACAGTTGATTTTCCTTCTTGAGAAACCGAACTAGTTACCGCAATTGTTTTTAGTTCTTTATAAGTACTCAAAAATTTGATATTGGACTGTAACATTCGATAAGACTCACTAGCAGAAACTGCTGGATAGTCCCGAACAATAACTCTTGGTAATGTTGGCTCAAATTCTAATTGTTCTTGATTGATAAATGGCGATCGCTCTGTATCGGGAATAATCCCCAACCAGGTGTAGCCAAAAACTTTTTTAGCTGCTTCGATGGTTTTAAGTGAAGGATCTGCCACTTCTGCTAAAGCCATAAGTAACATACCTGCTAATAAACCTAAGCCAATAGCTGCTAAATAGCCAAGATAATCGGGTCTAAGAGGTTGATTTGGTATTGTGGCATAGGAAACAACCCGCACATTGCTGACATCAGGATTGTTAACTATTTCGACATCTCTAATCTGCTGACGTAAAGCTTCATAGTCAGCTTGAGAAGCTTCTAGCTGACGTTCTAGTTGTTGAATCTGTTGTAAAACTTGCGGTAGGCTCTCCGCTTTTTCTTGTTGAGCTTGTTCAGCAGCCAAAAGAGCAGCAATTTCTTGTTGTAATCCTAAGTTACTAGCTTCTAGTTTTACAAGTTCTGCGGTTAAGTTTTGCTGAAGGTTGCCAAACTTCCGAACTCGCTCTAAGTTGATTTCTGGAACATCAGCAATATCTTGAATTTTCTGTTGTATTAACTGTTGTTGTTGAGCAATTTTGGTTTTGAGATCGGCAATAGCGGGATTGTTTTCGCTAAAGCGACTTCTTTCTTGGGCTAACTGAGCTTCTAGTTGTAGTAGTTGGCTAATTGCTGCTTGAATTTCCGATGATTGACCGACTGAGGTTACTGCGATCGCCTGTTCTGAATCCATACCTAATTTACTACGGATATATGACGATTGAGCATTAACATTGGCAATTTGTCCTTGCAACTCAGCAATTTGTTGTTGTAAGTTTGCTAGATTTGTTGTCAGTAAGATTGCTGCTTCTTGAGGTACTAAAACCCTAGTATCTTCTTGAATTTGGCGAATCGCAGCTTCTGTTGCTTGAAGTTTTTGTTCTACTTGCGGTAACTGTTCTTGAATAAGTTGTTTTGTCGCCTGAGCTTCTTCTTGATTAACGGCAAGATTATTATCTAGATAGTTTGCGATTAATTCATTTAGGGCTTCGGCAGCTTTTTCTGGTCGATCATCTCGATATTTTAGCTGAACAATATTAGTATTTCTAAGTTTTTTAAGCGTAAAATTATCTCTAAAAGTTTCTACGTCTATAGACCAATCGCTTTCAGCTTCTTGATTTAAATCTTTAATTGTTTCTTGAATTAGGGGACGAGAGTTAATTACTTCAATTTCTGTATTAATAAAGTTATCTGGATTAATTAGTCGGTTTAAATTATTGACGAATTGATTATCATCAGTTAAAGAACTATTAAAACTGCTTGATTTAAATTTTAATTGAGCTTGCGCTTGATAAACAGGCTCTCGTAGTGCTGTAAAAACAAGACCTAAAGCACTTACTAAGATAAATACTGTTGTTCCCAAAATTCGATGTCTTTTAATAATTCGCCAATAATAATTTTCTCGAATCGACGGCTGTAAAGATTTCATGAATAATTATCAAATTTATTAAAGCTATGCTTAACTATATTTAGAAAATAGCAAATATTACTTAATAAATAATAGCTAAATTGAATTTAATTAAAAATAAGTTTCTATTAAGATTCAAAACTTAAGTTCTCAGTTTCTTTATAATCTTTAGATAATTAGATATATTTTAGAGCCAATTACCCAATAAAACGTAGGGCGACCAGTAAAATGGATGACTATACCAAGAACTATTTAATAGAGTTAGTTGAGCCTTTCTAACTGCTTCTGCCTTAGTAACTTGCTGGGTTGCTAGTTGTTGATAAAAATGGCTCATCATTTGGGCAGTAGCTTCATCATTTACGGACCAGAGAGTAGCTACAGTGCTTCTAGCACCAGCCCGCACTGCCATACCTGCTAAACCCAAAGCTGCCTGTCGCTCTCCAGCAGCGGTTTCACAGGCACTAAGTACCAAAAGTTCGATCGCTTGTTTTTGCGCTGGATTTCTGCCTTGAAGCATATTATCCAGTTGATTGATCGTTATTTTGTCATCCCAGGCTAGCAAAAAAGTACTATCTAAAGAAGCACCAAACTGACCATGAGTTGCAATATGAACTATTGGGTAATCAGAAAGTTTGATTTCTTGCTTAAAAGTTTGGGTGGTGAATTCTTGATTTACTAAAATCTGACTATCAGTTTGAGTTTGAATTGCGACTAATTCTTGGTTGACAAAATCTAAAGCAGGAAACCCTTGTCTTGACTCAGTTAAGCCTGCTGCTAAAGTTTTGAGTTTGATATCGGTTAGAGAACGAGGCGATAGTAACTGTAATCCAGAAGTCAATACTACATTATAGTTTTCGATTAAAAACTGTTCGCCATCAGATAAAGCACTTAAAGGAATGTTGCGTAACAAACCATCAGGTACGATAACTAGAGTTTGAATATTGTTCGCTTTTAAGATGTCTATTTCAGGGCTAATTAACCAGTTATAAAGTTTTCTAGCTGGTTCATAAAAAGCTCGGCGACTCCGTACTACCACAGTTTGCCGAAACTGGGCAATTTCTTGCTCTAATAATTCTTGGGAAACTGCCACAGAGTAATGGGTTAAAGGTTGATGAGGCAGACTTAAAATAATTTCTAAGCGATCGGGTAAAATAATCGGGTAAATTGCTGCTGCTTGAGGATCGATTTGGTCAATTTGCACTGGTTTGGTATCTAAACAAGCTTCGCGAAAAAAGTTATTTAATTCTGCTAGTTGTAATGATTCAATAACCTCTCTTGCTTGTTGTAAATTTTCTTGACTAACGCCAGAATCCGCTCTTAGTAGTAAATCGATTAGTTGACGATATACTGGTTCAACACTTTCTTGAAAAGAATACTGAATGTTAGCATCAATCGCGACTAAGTCTTGACTCAAATCTTGCAAGTTTGTGATGGCATTAGAATAATTGCTAATAGCTGATAGAATATCCCCTTGAGCGGAATAAATTCTTCCTAATTGCCATTGCCAGAGATAACTAATTTCTGCTGCTTTGATCCCCTCAGCTATATTTAAAGCTTGTTGGGTTAGTGTTGCTGCTATTAACCATTGTTGTTGTTGTTCCGCAATTTTGCCTTGCAATCCTAAACCGTAGGATTCGGTTCTAGAAGAGTTGCTCATAGAGGATTTAAGAACAATCTCAGCCACAATTGTTTCAATTTCTGACCAAGAAGGAATATTTTGCAACTGAGGCTGTTCCTGAAGCGTTTTTTGTTTTAATTCAATTAAACTATTGGCGAAATTAATTTTTCGCTCAATTTGAGTTTGATTATCAGGAAGACTGTTAAAATCAGCACTAACTTCGGGAATAAGTTTTGCTGCTTGCCACCAATAATCAGTTTTCAGTAATAAGTTGAACTGTGCCAAATTGATTTGTAACGGTAAACTAGTGCTGGCACAATAAGTAGAACTCTGGCAACTAACTAAAGCTTGTTGGTAAAGTTCTAATGCCTCTTGCTGTCTTTGAGCTTTTGAGCGATCTGGAGTTATCGCTAAAGTATCACCCAAAGTTAAGAGAGTTTTAACTCGGTCTTGAATCCCATCCAATTGGGTTGCCACAGCTAAACTTGCGTTTAAAACTGTTTCTGCTTTTGCTGTATTGCCAATCAGACGTAAAATGTTACCATAACTTCTTAACCCAGCAGCTTTCAGACTAGAATCGGGTTGTGTTACCAAAATTGGTTCGACTGCTGCTAAGATTTTCAGCGCCCGACGATATAGTCCCAGATTTTTTAAAGCACTAGCCAGATTTATTGCCGTCCGAACCGTTCCCGATTCGTCTTCTAAAGTTTGATAGATTGCTTGAGCCTGTTGCCAAAGAGCGATCGCTTCTTGAGGATTTCCTTGAGCTAATTGAATAATTCCCTGATTATTTAAGACTTGAGCTAAGGTTTGCTGTGATTCATCTCCTAGCTTATCTTGTGCTTCTAATAAGTTACGACTTAACAGTATTAGTTCTTGAGCTTGTGATTCATTCCCTAGTTGATGGTAGGCTAAAGCCAGATTACTTAAGACTTTAGCTTGACTAGATACTTCTTGGGTTTCCTGATAAACCATCACTGCTTGTTGCCAAAAAGCAATAGCTTGGGAAAAATTGCCTGAAAGATAAAATTCTTGACCCTTTGCTTCCAAACTTACCCCATCTCGATTGTTTCCTATCTCCAACTGTGGATTACCCGCTCTAGCGTGAGAAATTACTAGAAAAGGGAATAAAGAAGTAGATAATAAACCAATTAAACTAAAAACAACAAATTTACGTTGCCAATAACGATCCATAGCTCAATGTTTTAACATTATGACGAATACGATTTACTCAATAATTGTTTAGCTGCTGTTGCGGTGATTGGCTTAGAGAAAAAATAACCTTGTCCATATTCGCAATTTAGAGCTTTGAGAAAAGCTTTTTCGGCTGAAGTTTCGATTCCTTCAGCCACTATATCCATACCTAATTTATGAGCCAACATAACTATAGTACTAACAATTTCGCGATTTTTTACCGATCGACTCATATTGCTGACAAAAGAGCGGTCTATTTTTAAGGTATCCATCGGAAAACGATGTAAATAACTAAAAGAAGAAAATCCTGTGCCAAAATCATCCATACTTAGCTTAATACCCAAAAGTTTGAGATTTTTTAACATGGCAATAGCAGATTCCACATTATCCATCACCATACTTTCAGTAATTTCCAGTTTCAAACTTTGAGGAGCTAAATTAGTTTGAGCTAATGTCTGTTGAATCGTTTCTAATAAATCTGATTGCCCAAATTGCCTTCCTGAAAGATTGACACTAATAAATAAAGCATTACACTCATTAAGTTCTTGTTGCCAGCAGTACATTTGCTCACAAGCCTCTTTTAAAATCCATTTCCCTAGAGGAATAATTGCGCCTGTGGCTTCAGCAATAGGAATAAACGCTCCAGGAGCAACAAAACCTCTTTTGGGCGATTGCCATCTGACTAGAGCTTCAAAACCTGCTAGTTTTTCGCTGGTTAAATTAACAATTGGCTGATAATATAACTCAAATTCTTGGTTGGCAATTGCTTCGTACAAATCTGCTTCTAGTTGCAATCGGTTTAAAGCCTGCTCGTGCATGGTAGTATTAAAAACTTCCGAATGGGTTTTGCCTTCCGCTTTAGCTTGATACATCGCAGTTTGTGCAGCCCGCAGCATATTCTCGCCTTGAAAATTACTGCTTGCACAATTAAAAGCAACTCCCACTGTTAAAGTCGTCGTAGCTGGTTTTCCTTGGAGCGAAAAAGGTAATATCAAGTCTTGTTGTAGTCGATTGGCAATCTCAACTGCTGCTTGCACATGGGGTAAATCGAGAATGGCGATCGCAAACTCATCTGCTCCTACCCTAGCAATTAAGATGTCAGATTTAAAATATTGCTGGAGGCGATTGGCGGTATATTTTAAAAGCCGATCCCCCACTTCATAGCCCAAACTTTCATTGATCAACTTAAAGCGGTTGATATCTAGGCAAAAAACGGCGATTGAACTACTTTCTTGGATTCTAGAATTTCTTGCCTTAAACTGATTTAATTGTTCGGTAAATTTGGTGCGATTGGGTAAATCAGTCAAAGAATCATAAAACATCGCATAGACTACCTTGTATGCCACAATTGCGCTACCAGTAAGCACAAAACTTAGAGTCGGAGGAATTACGGGAATCCAACCACCAATCAAAAATAAGCCCAAACCAATGCCCCACAAAATTGCCAAAGCCAGAATACTCACTACCGCAATGGCTAGAGGATGGCGTAACCACCAGGCGATCGCTGATCCCATTCCTGCCCAAACCACAATCCATAAGCTCTCAGCTATTTCACTCCAAAACCAAAATGGAGTCTCGTTGTCTAGGACTAAACTCAGAATTTGACTAACCATTTGAGCATGAACTATAGCTCCAGCCATAGTTGCCTCATGACCAGCATAAGGCGTCGCAAAAAGATCGTTAATACTAGGAGCAGTAGTACCAATAATCACTACCTTATCCTTAACTAAATTCGGGTCAATATCACCTGCTAATACTTCTGTTAAAGTGACACGACGCGTAATATTCGGAGATTGATACCTAATTAGGGTTTGCCATCCCAAAGTTTCTTGAGGCTGAAGAAAATAACCTCCAGCATTAGCTGGCAAACGTTTCAGAAAAACTTGCCCGATAGATATTCCCTCTGGGCTAGTTTTTATCTTTAAAGGTTGTTCAATTAAAGGATGATCTTTAAGATATGCCAAACTCAAACGTAGGGAAAAAGAATAAAACTTTTGGGCTTCTACTTCAGCATAAATTAAGTTACGTCGTAAAACATTATCAAAATCTAACACCACATCGTTAAAGCCGATACGAGACTCTGGAATATTAGCAGGTGCATTAACATAGTTGTTACCAGCACCTAAATACCTAATTGCAATAGTATTAGTTTGGCGCAATTGCTTTTGCAATTCTTGAGTACCAGGAGGATAAGTAATATCTCTATATAAATCTAAACCAATAACTTTAGGTTGATATTGGTTTAGTTGCTTTAATAGTCGCGCAATAGTAATGTCAGCAATAGGCCATTGATTCTGATTAGCAATATCTTGATCGGTAATTTCTACTAGTAAAAGTCTCGGATCGATATAATCACTATTCCTTCGACTAGTAAGCCTCACCATCAAGTCATAAGCTGTGACTTCCAAAAATTGTAAATTGCCTAATTGTCTAATGCTGATAATTATGCCACTTACTAAAATACTGGTTATCAGACTAGAAATAAAATAAGAATTAGATTTTTTAGTATAGCAATTTATGTTTAAGCATAATTTAGTTAATGAACTATAAACCTTTGATAGCGGTTTAATCAGCATAACTTTAAATAGATATTTATGATGTTTTTCGGAAGTTTATTGTAATTTAAGTATGTAAAATTACGGAATTTATTAATTAGGGGCAATAACTGATATTTAGGTATAATTGTTGATAACTGATTATTTTTTAATCGTTACAATATTAGTATAATTTTTTCTGCTTCGCTTGGACTATCTTAAGAAAGGTTCTATAAAATTCCTCCCTCAGATACAATAGATCGAAAGTTTAAAACTTAATTTTTGGATAGAGAAATATGCTAATCCCTCAAGACAAGGTCAGTTCAAGATACTCGGTAACTTTACCATTAAGTCTCCTTGAATTTTGCCAAATTGGTTGTCTTACCAGCATAATTTTAGCCTTTGATTTTTTATTGTTGAGTAATTTATTACCGACTCAAGCCAAGCCATCAGAAAATCAGGAAAATTCGACCTCTGCTCATTATCAAGGTTTACCTGCTAACCGCAGAGATGGGGGAAGTCGTGGTAACTGTATCACTAATGGCAAAGATTTTGTGGCGTTAGTTCCCGACCGTTCTATTAATGTAACTAGTTCAATTGCTTCTGGACTCTTTTTTTATGTGCCTCAAACAGAGACACCCAAAACTATCGAATTTGTGATTAGAACCAAAGAAGAAGACCGACTAGTTCACGAAGCTTTTGTTCAAACTACGGGTCAAGCAGGAATTATGAGTGTAGCGATTCCTGAATATGTACAAGAAAATATCCGCTCTACTTACGGCGACTATCGTTGGTACTTATCAATGATTTGCGACCCCAACCAACGCTCTAGAGACTTGGTTTTAGAAGGATGGATTGAATATGTAGAACTTGATGCCTCGGTTAAACACAGAATTAATACTTCTTCTTTAGTCGAAAAATCGAATTTACTCCAACAAGAGGGTGTTTGGTATGATGCACTTTCTATTTTAGGGGAGCAAAAAGCCTTAGATTCCGAGACAATCTTGATTCAAGCAGAGTGGGCAAAATTACTTGAATCTATTGGTTTGACTGAATTAGCAACTGAACCTTTACTAAAAACAGAAACGATTGATAATTTTTATCCCAGATCACCCAAAGAATATTAAGTAACTACATTTAAAAGTCGTTTTTCTAAAAATTGATTAGGAGCGATTTAACAAAGATAACCAAAAAAACTGTGGTAAAGCTAGCATTCGCTTCCAACGCCAAGGTTCTTGATAAAGACGATAAAACCATTCCAAGTTGTTGTTACGTAACATAGAAGGAGCGCGGGTTTTACTGCCAGCCCAAATATCTAAACTACCACCCACCCCAATCCAAGTCGAGTTGGGACACAAATGACGATGTTCTCGTATCCAGAATTCTTGACGGGGAACTCCTAAGCCGACAAAAATTATTTGGGGTTGCTCTTGTTGAAGAATATCTTGCCATACTTGCTGTTTATCCTCAGACAAATAACCATGTTGCGCCAGAACAGTAAGTTGCGGAATTTTATTTTGCCACATATTGGCTGCTTGTCCCGCAGTACCAGGAGTTCCGCCATAAAAACACACAGAATAAGATTCTGTTGTCTGCGCCAAAGTTTGCAACAAAGCTTCTGCTAACTCAATACCTGGGCAACGCTGATGTTTGAAGCCTCGCAGACGCATATACAAGATTACTCCTGCACCATCAGGAATCACTAGTTCGGCTTGGCTAATTATTTGGGCAAAGTTTGGCTCTTGTCTGGCTAACATTGCCATTTCTGCATTAAGAGTCACTACATGAGTGCCAATTCCTTGATTTAGCCGATGATATAGCCAATGAGTATAATCATCTAGTAAATGAACTGGTAAACCTAATACCGAAAATATTTTCGGTTGAGGAATTTTGTTATCTAATTGCAACATATGTTCGCGCTCCCGTGGCGTCTCCGCTTTTTGGGGTTCGCCTAATCAGCATGGATATATTATCATTCATTTTTGGTACTATCTACCCGAATCTTAGATAGATTATTATGATTAGTTGCTATTCACTGTTTCTGGGGCTTCGGTAGTTTGCAACTTAAAATAAAGCCGATTTACTGCTTTTAAATAAGCCCGGGCTGAAGCGACGATAATATCGGTACTAGCTGCTTGACCCGAATAAACTTTATTGTCATAGCGCAGACGAATTGTGACTTCTCCAATAGCATCTATTCCTGCGGTTACTGACTGCACCGAAAACTCGATTAGCTCATTAGGAATCTTAACTACACGATTAATTGCTTTATAGACAGCATCAACAGGACCTGTTCCAATCGCTGCATCGGTCAACTCTGCTCCTTCGGGAGTTCTAACCTTAACAGTCGCGGTAGGACAAGAGTTATCACCACAAGATACTTGAACGAGTTCTAAACGGAAGAGTTCGGGCGGTTGCCGAATTTCATCGTTAACTATGGCTTCAATATCCCAGTCAGTAATAGTTTTTTTCTTATCAGCAATGTCTTTAAACCGAATAAAAGCTTTATTGAGTTCGGTTTCGGAAAGCTCAAACCCTAATTCTTGAAGACGAGTCCGAAAAGCATTACGTCCTGAGAGTTTACCCAAGACAATCTGGTTTTCGGTTAAACCAATAGATTGAGCGTCCATTATTTCATAGGTAAGTTTGTTTTTGAGAACTCCATCCTGATGAATTCCTGACTCGTGGGCAAAGGCATTTGCTCCGACTATTGCTTTATTCGGTTGTACGATCATCCCTGTAAGATTAGAGACTAAACGGGATGTTTTGTAAATTTGTTTGGTATCAATATTGGTTAACGGTTTAGTTGATGCTGCGGGTCTGCCAAGGAAGGGATTAAAGTACTGACGACGGACATGAAGTGCCATCACTAATTCTTCTAAGGCTGCATTGCCTGCTCTTTCGCCAATGCCGTTGATGGTACATTCTAACTGTCTAGCGCCATTTTTAATTGCTGCTAAAAAGTTAGCTACTGCTAAACCTAAGTCGTTATGACCATGTACTGAAATAATTGCTTGGTCGATATTAGGTACGTTGTCTTTGATCCCTTTGATTAATGCCCCAAATTCGCTGGGAGTAGTATAGCCGACTGTATCGGGAATGTTAATGGTCGTTGCGCCTGCTGCGATCGCAGCTTCTAAGACCTGATACAGAAATTCGGGATCGCTCCGTCCTGCATCTTCAGGAGAAAATTCCACATCTTCGACCCAGGATTTAGCATAAGCTACCATCTCTGGCACAATAGCTAAAACTTCGGAGCGAGTTTTTTTTAATTTATATTGCAGATGAATATCGGAGGTAGCTAAAAAGGTATGAATCCGTTTGTTGGCTGCTGGTTCAAGGGCTGCTGCTGCCGTTTTGATGTCTTGTTGAGTAGCTCTTGCTAAACCGCAAATTGTTGGTCCTGTTGCTGTACCTACGACTGAGGCTACTTGTTGTACTGCTTGAAAGTCTCCTGGACTAGCATAGGGAAATCCTGCTTCGATTACATCTACTCCCAATTTAGCTAAGGCTTTGGCTATTTTTAGTTTTTCTTCTACATTTAAAGTTGCACCTGGAGACTGCTCTCCATCTCTTAAAGTAGTATCAAAAATAATTATTCGCTCTTGTGATGTTGCCATAACCTTAGTAAATATTTGTTACAGAAGTGTCTATTATATTATCAACTGAAATTATAAAATATTGCCCTGGTTTCCGCTCATAATTTATTACCAGATATTTGACTGACCAAATATCTCCCAGAGTTGAATGTAGAATGTAACAGTAAGTTTTAAACAATAGAATCAAAACTAGGTCAAAAAACTACTACGAGTTAGTTGAGCTTTAAAAATCGCTTTTTTCGATATAAGTACGAATATCATTTAAATCAATATATCTATCTGTAGCATTTCGCAACTCTCTGGCGATCATTCCTTCAGTGGAAACTACGGTAATATGAGTATTTTTAGAACGTAACAATTCGATCGCCCGTTCAAAATCGCCGTCGCCACTAAATAAAATCACGCGGTCGTATTGATCGACAGTGTTAAACATATCTACTACAATCTCTATATCCAGATTTGCCTTTTGAGAATAGCGACCAGAAGAATCATCGTAGTATTCTTTGAGAATTTTAGTTCTGACAGTATATCCTAAACTGATTAGAGCATCACGAAAGCCTCTTTGATCTTGAGCATCTTTTAATCCTGTGTACCAAAAAGCATTAACTAGATTAACACTAGGGTCTTTGGTAAAATATTCTAAAACTTTTCTTGGATCGAAAAACCAACCATTTTTTTGTTGGGCATAAAACATATTATTGCCGTCAACAAATACAGAGAGACGGTCTCTCAAACAATTATTAGGACATTCCATATAATCTATACCGAAGTATTTTTATAAAATATAAATAGTAAAGTTATTAGCATAAACTTCCATTGTAGCAGTTCTAGCTTAATAACAATTAAGAAATAGACCAGCCAAAATTATAAATCCTACTGTTTCCCAGGGATGTGTCAGTAATTTGCTATTAACTATATCGGGTATTTTCAAAATAAAATTTAGGCATATTCTATATAAGTTAAGTTTAAAACAAAATTGCTAATTATTGGTAAGATTGTGAGATTAAGTGGGGGAAGGTAAGAACTTAATTAAGTAAGCAAAAATCAATTAGATTTAATTGACTTATCAGATAGTTTAATTTTGGATCAAAATTGGTTCTTTAAGATTCTCAAAGAGAAAATTCAACCCGCAGTATCACTAAAATTTAAGTTGTAGTAAAGGTAATTTTTTAAAAAAAGCGATCGCAATTTGGCTTTAACCTCAAGGCGATCGCTTTTTGAGTTATCACGAAATTATTGTTGTTTTTGAATCCAGAGAGAAGTACAAGGGATTTTGCTCTTATCACAGCGATGAGCATATTTTTCGGCGACTTCAGTAACTTCTTTCAATAATCCTTGACTCAAAGTCGTTGGCTCTAATCCTAAATCCAAAAGACGTTCATTCTTGACAAACAGTTCGTTTTCTGGGGCTTCATTCCGAGGATTATCTAAATAAGCAATTTGTACCCCTGTCATCTCGGAGATCATTTTTGCCAAATTCTTAATTCGATGAGTTTCTGTCATTTGATTAAGAATCCGAACTCTTTCTCCTTGGGGTGGAGGGCTTTCAATTGCTAGTTGGACGCAGCGTACAGTATCTTTAATATGAATAAAGGCGCGAGTCTGACCCCCACTACCATGAACCGTAAGCGGATAGCCAATAGCTGCTTGCATCAAAAAACGATTAAGTACGGTGCCATAGTCACCGTCATAGTCAAAACGATTGATCAAGCGTTCATCTAAAAGAGTTTCGGGGGTATTAGTTCCCCAGACAATTCCTTGATGCAAATCGGTAACTCGCACCCCGTCATTTTTGTTGTAGTAAAAGAAAAATAACTGGTCTTGAGTTTTGGTCATATGATACACGCTACCTGGGTTAGCAGGATAAAGAATTTCTTGTTGAATTCTTTCCCCTGTATCTGTTACTACTTCTACATCAAGATAACCTTCAGGAATCTTCATTCCTGCCGTACCATAGCCATAAACCCCCATAGTTCCTAAATGTACGAGATGGATATCTAAGCCAGACTCGACAATGGCGCAAAGAGTGTTATGGGTAGCATTAAGATTATTATCGACTGTATAACGCTTGTGTTTAGAGCTTTTCATCGAATATGGTGCTGCTCGTTGTTCGGCAAAGTGAACAATAGCATCGGGTTTTTCTGTGAGCAATAAAGCAATTAAACGGTCGTATTCTTGAGCAATATCAATATTGAGGAATTTAATATCTTTGCCTGTAACTGACTTCCAGGTTGCTAATCTTTGTCCGATAGGAACTATTGGTGTGAGGGAGCTAACTTCTAGTTCGTTATCAATGTTGCGACGAGAGAGATTATCGACAATAATAATTTCGTGTCCGAGATTGGACAAGTGTAAAGCGGTAGGCCAGCCACAAAAGCCGTCTCCCCCCATGATGATAACTTTCATATTTTACCCCTAGTTATATTTATACTTGAGCAACTCTTTGGGCTAGAGATTGATCTAGAGCCTAAATTATTTAACCAAATTTTAGACCTTATTTAACCAGACTTCAGACACTTATCTGGTTATCAGCGGATATTTTTTCTGAAGGAAGGTAGGATTGAGATTCAAAAAAACAGTTTTCTTGATTGTTCAAGACAGTGCGTTGAAAGAATTGATAGCCATAACCGACAAAATGAGCGACTGGCATAGTGGCGATCGCTATACTACAATAAAACCAACGAGTAATTACGGAAGGAATTGAGGCTATAGAACCTCGCCAAAATAATTCGACAAAGTTACGACGATACTTAAGGGTAACGCGAGCAGCTTCGAGCAAGATTAAAATTATCCCTAACCAAATTAGCCAAATTAAGTGTAGTGAACCACTGAGAAAGGTAAAATCGCAAAATAAACCCAGAAAAATTGCCGAAATCCCGAAAAAGGGCAATTTATTGCGCCAAGGAAGCTGATTAGAATAGCGTTTTGCCATCAAGTAGCTGCCTCTGCCATATTTAACATACTGATTCCACAAACCCAGCCAAGTTTTGCGAGGAAAATACCAAACTTTAATTTGGGAACTAATATAAATAGCTTGAGATGATTTTTCTAAAAGGCGAAAATTTAGCTCTGAGTCTTCTTTGCG
>DAXETX010000363.1:0-2861 GCA_051155735.1 Xenococcaceae cyanobacterium | reverse complement strand
CAGATGGGATTAATTAAATTTTGGCATAAATAAAGTTTTTCCTTATTCTAATAACCAACCAAACAACTCGCCTAAAGTCAATTCAAAAGACTTGGCAAAATCAGGTACGGGTAAAATCGCATCTGCTGTTTCAAAAAATGCTGGCTGTTGCTTCGGAAAATAGACAAAGACAAATTGTTCTTGAGGATCGATTAACCAGGCTAATTTTGTTCCATGTTCTAAACAATGAAGCATATTTCTAGTTACTTTAGTAGGGGTTTGATTGGGAGATAAAATTTCAATTGTCCAATCTGGTTCTATCGTAAAAACATTAGCGATTCTGCCATTATCTTGGCGAGGAATTCTATTCCAAGTAAAGACAGTTATATCAGGTACAGTTGAACGCCCGCCAAAAGTACATCTGAGTTCAGGAAAAGCCCGAGCAATTTTTTGGGGTTTGAGTGCTAAATTAATTGCCATAATTAGTTCAGCTTGAATTGTGCTGTGTTCTCCTTGAGGCATGGGTTTCTGGATAATTTTACCGCCGACATATTCAAGTGCTGGTTTTGTCTCTGGTAATGCCAAAAACTCTTCTAGGGTAATCGGCTTTGATGGAGTTGTAACCATAGCTATACTGAGAAAATTTGCGTTAGTTAATTAGTATTATACTAATGGCATCATAAAAATAATTTATAAGCAGGATTGTAGCTTTCATCCCAATAGATATAGCCGAGAGTTTCTAAGAAAGCTTGCCATTCTCCCATCTCTTCTGGTGGTACTTGCACCCCGATCGCGATTCTGCCATAATCTGCCCCATTGTTACGATAGTGGAATAGACTAATATTCCAATTCGGACTCATACAGTTAAGAAAGTCCATTAACGCCCCTGGGCGTTCGGGAAATTCAAAGCGATACAATAGTTCATTTTTGGCTAATGACGACCGCCCTCCTACCATGTGGCGTAGATGCATCTTAGCTAGTTCATCATCGGTTAAATCGATAGTGGCAAAGCCATTTTGGCGAAAAGTCTTAGCTATACTGGCTGCGTCGGCGCGATTTTGGATTGAAATACCGACAAAAATGTGAGCTTTTTGCGCATCCGCAATACGATAATTAAATTCTGTGAGGTTATGTTTGCCAATACACTGACAAAACTTGAGGAAGCTACCCCTCGCTTCGGGAATTGTCACCGCAAAGATTGCCTCTCGCTTCTCCCCAAACTCCGCCCTTTCCGCGACAAACCGCAAGCGATCAAAGTTCATGTTAGCCCCGCAAGCGATGGCAATTAGAGTCCGATCTTGGATGTTTTCTCTTTCGACATAGGCTTTAATTCCTGCGATCGCTAATGCCCCAGCAGGTTCTAAAATAGAACGAGTATCTTCAAAGACATCTTTGATCGCTGCACAAGTATCATCCGTACTAACTAAGATAATCTCATCAACATATTGCTGGCAGAGGCGAAATGTCTCTTCTCCCACTTCTCTAACCGCTACCCCATCAGCAAACAAACCTACTTGTGATAATCTGATGCGCTTCCCTGCTTTTAGAGATTGAGACATCGCATCTGCATCCACAGGTTCAACGCCAATAATCTTAATTTCGGGACGTAAGCGTTTAATATAGGCAGCAATTCCCGAAATTAGCCCCCCTCCACCAATAGCCACAAAAATTGCCTCAATCGGCTGCTGATATTGCCGTAAAATCTCCATCCCAATCGTACCTTGACCTGCAATGACATCAGGATCGTCAAAAGGATGAATAAAAGTTAACCCCTTGTCTTTGCCTAATTGTTTAGCATAAGCGCAAGCATCATCATAAGTATTTCCTTCTAATACTACCTGTCCGCCTCTGGTTTTAACTGCATCGATTTTGACTTGGGGTGTGGTGACAGGCATAACAATAATAGCTGTTGTACCTAACTTTTTGGCAGCAAGAGCTACTCCTTGGGCGTGATTACCTGCTGAAGCTGCAATTACACCTTGTTTGAGTATTTCTGGCGATAATTGCGCCATTTTATTGTATGCACCCCGTAACTTAAACGAAAACACCGACTGCATATCTTCTCGTTTCAACAGTATTTTATTGTGAAGTCGAGTAGAAAGATTAGCAGCATACTCTAGAGGTGATTCTTGTGCTACATCATAAACACGAGCCTTTAAAATTCTCTCCAAATAATCGGAGTTCATGGGCAGAGGATAGAAAATTGTTAATAGATTGTTATTGTACTACGAAGCTTTGAGTCATGGTTAGTGGTTGGTTGTTAATTGTTCTGGTGCAATTTGTCTTAAAAATTTGTGGTGAATAATTATGCTTTTTAAAAAGTTTAAAAAATTAGTGAGACTGAGTTTAATTGGGATATTAATTGTAATTAGTATCAATTTATTTACTGTCGCACCACCTCATACACCACAATCGAGTAATTCGATTAAAGGAGTGTGGTTAACTCATTGTGAATACAGTTTCTCAAATCGTCTTGTAGCTTTACCCTGGACAGATCCTTTAAGTTCAGCTATCAAAGAAGGTAACCGTCAAGGATTGAAAATTTATGCTTGGTATGAATATGGGATGATGTTAAATAAGTATGACCGACTAGCCCAAGAACATCCTGATTGGCTACTAAAAACAGCCGATGAAACGCAGCTAGTTAATAATAATTTCTGGCTAAATCCAGCACATCCTGAAGTCGAGAAATATTGGTTTAATTTATTAACAGAAGTTGCTCAAAAATATCCTGAACTCGCAGGAGTACAACTAGACGATCATTTCGTCAATATATCCCCACAGGAATCGGAATTTATACAGGAGATCCTTGGACAAGAAAATCTTTAACAGAAATTGCTGAACAAATATCAGTAGTAAAAAAATTTAATTACGGCTATGCT
>DAXETX010000362.1:0-9748 GCA_051155735.1 Xenococcaceae cyanobacterium | reverse complement strand
AATCGAGATCGGATAATAACTGGTTAGAATAACGAGCCGTCCATTTTTGTCTGAGGGCAAGCTGTTGCTGTCTTAGAAAATTGTTAACTATTTTTTGCCATTCGCGATCGCCTGAAGGCAAAATCAGACCGTAAAAATTACAGGTAAGGGGAGCTTCGGGAATTAGGCGATAGCGATCTGAGTTGAGATTCTGTCGAGCTACTTCTGCGGATAATAAAATACCATCGCTAGCAAAAGTATCGATCGCCCCATTGATTAAAGCCTCTATTCCGCCCGTTCTTCCAGTTTTACCCGCAAAGAATACTATTTCTGCTTCGGGATAGGTTTGTTGGATATATTGTTCGGTAGCTGTAGCTTCTAAAACTCCGATTCTAAGATTTTTTAGGCTACTTTCAGGATCGAAGTTGCTACTATTTTCTTGAGGAACGAGAAAGTGAATCCCGCTGAGGAAAAAGGGATTGGAAAAGCTAATATCTGTTGCGGTTTCGGTAATCGTATTCGGTCCACACTCTAGAGCCACCTTATTCTGGACTAACTCGAAGCGATTTTCCGCCGTAGAAGGTAATTTAATAACTTCAATTCCTGTAGTTAGGTTGAGTTCTCTTGCTAGATATGTTGCCAGAGAATCGGTCAATTCCTGACAGTATCCCGTCCAGAGGTCTTGTTGCGGGTCGATGTAGCCAAATGGTGGCGAATCACTCCGCATGGCTGCTTTTAGCACTCCTGTGCGTTGAATTGCTGCTAATTGTGATTCGCTACGTCGGGGGGTATCTGCGACTAACGATTCTGGGATCGGTGCTTTGGGGGGAGTCGTACCGTAGGCTCGTTCTAGTTGTGTCGCAGTGAGAGACTCAATTAAATATAAGGGTAGAGGAGCTTCGCTAATTGACTGGGCGTAGGAAGTTGATAGATAGGGCTGATAGTTTTGGTTATCGCGGACGTGGGTTTCCATAAAAGCCAAACTCAAGGCTTTAAGGTAATTTCTGCCTAAATCAGGACGCGATCCTTGTAAACTCTCTGGCATACGCGCCACTTCTTCGGCTTTACTGGTAGAAGAATGAGTCCCAGCAACCATAACACCTAAATATTTATCGGGATTTTGTAGCCACAAAAAAGGATGTGCTTGTTCGGCAATAAAGGGAGCGACTAAATCATTACTTCCCCCCAAAACCATGGTGGGAATCTCAATTTCTCCCATTCCCTCTGGTCCTACAACTAAACTAGTGACGGGGCTAACTGCTAGTACCGCTTTAATTCGCGGGTCTTGCAAGGGATATTCTCCTGGAGGTAAATAGCTAGCACGACATTGCAACAAGAGGGAAGCATTGAGAGTAAACTGCTCTTGCTGGCATACTTGACTTACTCTGGCTAAATTCAGTTGCGCTCCAGCTAATAATAAAGCTGTCGCTCCACCAAAAGAATGACCAATCACCCCAATCTGTTCAAAATTAAGGCGTTTTTGCCACTCAGAAGCACTTTCTAAGGCATCTAGTAAATAGGTAACATCACGAGGACGACTGATAAATTCAATGGGACTGATATCGACACTGATTTCTCCTTTAAGAAAAGCTTGTTGATACTCGGTATTACTCCCGATATGTTCGGGAACAATTACCGCAAATCCATGAGAAGCGAGATGTTCGGCGAGATAGTCATAGTTAGCGCGATTCGAGCCGAAACCGTGAGTAAAGACGATTAAAGGTGCGAGTCGCCCCAGATTTTGCGGTAGATAAATATCTGCATCTAAATCATAAAAATCCGCTAGCCCCATTTGAGTTTGACGGATGCGGTCGATCTGAAAAGTAACCGTTTCTTTGACTACCTGGTAAGTCCCTGACTGGCGTAAATCTGGAAGTGGCGGTAAATTAGCCGTAGCAGGTTCTGCTGCTGCCTGTTGGGCGATCGCTTTAACTGTAGTTTCATTGTACTGCAAGTAGTTTGCCGATTCTTTAATTAGAGATAGCACGAAGTCGGTATCGACACGAATATTACGAGTCGGAAAGTTACGGAGAATATTGATTAGATTAAGTCCTTCTGGGTCGTCTGCTGCCAAGATCAGCGCGGAACGCAGAGCCAAAAAACCGTTATGGTTAGGATGAGTAGAGATGATTTGCCCCACCCTTTTGAGATAATCTTCTCCCATCGGCATATTGGTTAGTCGCGCCACAGTTACGGGTGGCACATCCAGACGTTGGCGTAATACCTGACGTAGCTGATTTAAACTACGCTGATCGAGACGATTGGCATAAAACTTCAAGTCTTGCGTAATCATCCCTGTTTCGGCAAAAGTTGCTAAAGAATCGACAGAAATATAAAATTCTCCAGCTAGTGGAATCGATAAGACAACTCGCTCCGCGCTAAGGACAGGCGTAGCTGAGAGAGTGCCGATCAGGAGGCTAAAAGCTAGACAGGTCAGTGGGTTCTGCTGGATCAGTCGAATGATTTTTCGCATTTTTGATGAGAGCCAAGCCTCATGTTAAATTTGTGATTTATTCGGCAACTTTAGATTGCCCTAGAGCAAATTTTCTAATGATCGGCAGTAATGTCAAGTCGCTGGGGTTTCAAAATGAAAATTAAACCGATTTTTCAGCAACCAAGAAGAAAAAATCTATTTCTCCC
The DNA here is from genome assembly GCA_051155735.1 of Xenococcaceae cyanobacterium. GTDB lineage: Bacteria > Cyanobacteriota > Cyanobacteriia > Cyanobacteriales > Xenococcaceae > JASJCP01. The sequence goes on along the minus strand of DAXETX010000362.1, from coordinate 7,129 downwards.
TCAAATAAGGCTACTTTTTATCGCGGTGATTATTTCTCTATCAGTGATTCTCGCAACAGGAGCGATCGCTCCTGTTTGGGGACAGCTACCAGCACAGCCATTACTGAGATTACCTTTTTTGCCTAGTTTGAGCAATAAAATTTTCCAGGTAGGGGATATTGAATACACGAATGTTTATCTAGATGGATTACCTTTATTTCGAGTTGCTGCGAAGGCTTCAGCTACACCTAATCCGATTTCGCCAGCGGAACGACGCGCCCAGACTATTGAAAATATTTTAGATGGGGTAGTGGAAAATTTAGTAGCAGCAGAGGTTACTCCTGATGCGATTACTTTAACCACAGGAGAATTAAATAATCAAACGGTGATTGGCATCGCTCCTATTGGTGATATTCCTGAAATTATTATCTTGAGTGTGACCAAATTAGATGCTCAAATTGCCAAACAACGAATCGCTAATTTAACCAGAGAATGGGTAGCAAAACTGCGTCTGCGTCTTACAGCAGCTTGGTCAGCAAGACAGCCTGAAGCAAGATTACACCAGAGTTTGGGTGCGCTCAAAACTGGCGGAATCTCTATTGTTGCCAGTCTGATTATTAACCTAATTCAAAGGATTTTAATCACTCAGTATAATACTCGTAAACAGCTACTTCAGGCTCAACAGCAGCAAATGACTGGAAATGTTTCCGATAAGAATTCGGCAAAGCATTTAGCTGCTTCACCAAATAAAGTCATTGCTTGGGGTCGTAAATGGTTTAATCAACAACAGCAGCAAAATTTAAATCGCCTCTTACGTAATTTACTGCAATGGTCACAGGGAGCGATTTGGTTGGTAGGCGTATCTTGGATTTTGTATCAATTTCCCGAAACTCGTCGGTTGAGTTTATGGCTATCTTCAATTCCTTTGCAAATTTTAATTATTTGGCTAGTGATTAATCTAAGTAAAAATATCACTCATTCTTTGATCGACCATCAAGCCCAGATTTGGATTAATCAAGCTGTCTCCCAGCAAAAATTTTCTCGTATTTCCTTACGCGTCCCTACATTAGCAGAAGTGATTAAAAAACTAGTTAACGCTTTAACTTTACTAATGGGCATTATTTGGTTTTTAGCCTGGCAACAAATTTCTTTTAGTTCCATACTTACTGGTGCCGGTTTATTCGGAGTAGCCCTAAGTCTGGTGTTTCAAAATTTAATTAAAGACTGGGTCAATGGCGTTTTTATTGTTATGGAAGACCAATATGCGATCGGCGATACGATTAATGTTGGTGGTGCTTCAGGTTTAGTTGAAGCGATGGATTTGCGGACAACTAGCTTGCGTGGTGAGGGGGGAAGATTGAGTACGATTCCTCACAGTCAAATCGGAACAGTTCACAATTTAACTAAGGACTGGTCACAAGCCGAGATTACGGTTATCTTGCCCCGCAATGCTGATGTAGCTCAAGCGATGCAGGCGATCAAAGAGACTTCCGCTCAAATGCAGCAAGACTCCAAATGGCAAAATGATCTTTTAGCACCGACAACTGCGATGGGAATTACCCAAATAGACACAGCGGGGATTCATCTTAAAATAAGCCTCAAAACCAAGCGAATGCGACAATGGGATGTCGCCAGAGAATTTTTATATCGCCTCAAGCAAGTTTTTGATGAACAAAATCTTGAAGTCAATATTTTATAACTAGTATATTTTTAGACATTTAGTTGCGACTAAGTTCCATAAATTCACTTAATTTATTGTAAATTTGCGATAAAGATTAAGAAAATCTAAACGCTGATAGCCAATTAAGAGATTAATTTAATTTATTTTTTAGAATTGAGGGATTAAAAAATAGAATAATTTTTAAATATAACTTCTGACTTAATGTAAGAATTATCAGCTTAGTTGGGGAGTAAAGCTTCGTGAAAGTCTTGCTAATTGAAGATGATCCCAATACCGCCCAATTTCTCTCAACAACTTTAAGTGCGGAACGCTATGCGGTCGATCTGGCTAGAGATGGTCAAATAGGCTTAGAATTAGTTAGCCAATGGAAGTATGACATCGTAGTTCTTGATGTAGTAATTCCTCGGCTCGACGGGATAGAAGTTTGTCAACGGCTGCGTTCTCAAGGCTATCAAATGCCGATTCTGCTAGTTACAGCCAAAAATTCTCCTGAAGATATCGTTACAGGTTTAGATGCGGGGGCTGATGACTATCTCACTAAACCTGTGGATCTGTCGCAACTGTTAGCAAGAATTCGGGCTTTGTTACGACGGGGGGAAATTGCCCCCACTGCTTCAGTTTTTACCTGGGGCAAATTAACCTTAGATCTCGTTTCGCTCCAGGTTACTTATAACGAGCAGCCAATCAAGCTTAAATCCAAAGAATATAAGCTGTTAGAGTTATTTTTGCGCCATCCCAAGCGGGTTTTTAGCCGTAATGCCATTATCGACCAAATTTGGACTAGCGATCGCTATCCGACAGCAGGAGCGGTAACTAATCTGATTAAAGATTTACGTCAGCAGCTGAAAAAAGCAGGAATGGTCGAAGAAGTGATTGAAACAGTATTTGGCTTAGGGTATCGTCTCAAAGCTCCTCCTGCTGAAAAAATTCTGAAATTAAACCCCCAAGGTATAGCAGCGATCGCTAAAGCCCAAGCTGATTTTAGAGCCTCCTTAGCAGATAGAATCCGAGTGTTGCAAGAGATTCGGTTGGCACTGCTGAATAATACTTTAACCCAACGACAACGAGAACGAGGCAAAGAAGAAGCTCATAAGTTGGTAGGAGGATTGGGGACATTTGGCTATCCTGGGGGAGTTCTCCTAGCGCGACAGATCGAAGAACTTTTAAGTAAAACATTACCCCTAAAATCAGCAGAGATTGCCGTTTTTTGCCAAAAATTGAACTCACTGCAAAAGATGTTGTCTCAATCTCAGCCAGAAATGTCTGGGACTAAAGCAATATCTCTAGCTCCTAGTTTCCAATTTGCCTTAAATTTTCAACCACAGCCATTATCAGCAATGCCCGACAAACCTTTGGCAGCCAAGGCTATTAGCTTTAGTGATCGCTTAAAGTTACAAGATTTTTTAAGTCAATTATTGCAACCTTGGGGGATAACACTCGTGCCTTTGTCCCAAGCTGAGGAGTTGTGGAAAGTGATTCGCTTAGAATTACCCCATTTACTGCTGTTAGATTTAGAGCTTCCAACATTTAATCTTATTGAGTTTTGCCGACAGCTACGCAGCCATAACCATGACCAAGATTTAGCAATTTTTGCGATTACGGCTCAAAGCGATCCGACTTATTTGCAGCAGCTATTAGCAGCAGGAGTAGATGACTTTATTTGCCAACCGATTCTTGGTCCAGAGTTAGTCAGTCGCGTCGTCAATCGCTTAAAGCGATCGCAGTTTCCCAGACAATTATCTCATCAGCAATCTAATTCGATCAAATCTCAAATAGATGCGCTAACGCGACTGCCAAATCGTGAGGCTTTCGAGGGCAGGTTGCCACACATTTGGCAACAGTTAAGCCAAGAATCAGCCCCACTAGCCTTAATTTTAAGCAATATCGATTACTTCAGACTTTACAATCTTTGTTATGGCTATGCAGCAGGAAATAACTGTTTACGACTGATTGCCAAAACCCTCCAACAATGTCTTGCTGCCTCCAGCTTAGTAGCTCGCTATCGTGGCGAAGAGTTTGCGATTCTTTTACCGAGAACTTCTGTAGAAACTGCTGTTAAGGTAACGCAAATAATTCAGCAGCAGATTGCCCAATTAAACCTGGTTCACGAACAATCTTCGGTAAGCGATCGCCTAACTTTAAGCTTAGGAGTCGTAGGAACTGTTCCGACTTTCAGCCAAAGCCTCAGCACTCTAATTACTACCGCCGAACAAGCACTAGCTACTGCTAAATGGCGTGGCAGAAATACTTACTGTTTATATCCATTATGAAAAGTTGGCGCAATTATTTTGCCAAAATACCGCTAGAAATGCTGTTGACAATACCTTTAATGCTTCAGCTTGTCAGCACAGTCGGATTAGTCGCTTATTTATCTCACCTAAATTGGCTCATGATCACCGTAATTCCCGAATCCGACATAATAGCAGACATTCAAACCGATACCCAACAGCTGCTACTGCTCTGGGTTTTAATTCTGTTATCAGCAATTATCACGGGAATTTTAACAGTTCGGGCGATCGCTGCTCCGCTCCGTCGTTTACAGCAAGCTGCAACAGCAATTACTAAAGGGCAAATCACCCAACCGATTCAAGTTAGAGGTATTGGTGAAATAGCAAAACTAACCCAGACTTTTCAACAAATAGCACAGCAACTTGACACTTCATTTCGCTCGTTGCAAGCTAGTGAACATAAGTTTGCAACTTTTTTACAAAATGTTCCCATTGGCATTAGTGTTTTCGATCCTGAAGGCAATGCGGTTTTAATTAATCGGACAGGAAGAAAGATTCTCGAACTGAGTAACCTACCTGTTCCGATATCAGCACCGAATTTTGCGCAAATCTTTCAGATTTATCGGGCGGGAACAAATCAACTTTATCCTGAAGCACAATTACCAGCCAAACTAGCACTACAAGGAAAATCAACATTAGTCAACGATCTAGAAATTGCTGTTGACGGTAAACGCATTCCGCTAGAAGTTCATACCATTCCCATAATTGATGAAGCTGGTAAGATTATTTATGCGATCAATACTTTTCAAGATATTAGCGAGCGTCGTCACTCCGAAGCCCGTCGCGTCAGTTACGAACAAGAATTACAACACCAAGTAAGGCGACACCTGGAAGCTATTGAGCAAGGAGAAGCGATAAATCGGGCTATTCTCAATGGACTACCCGACCTAATTATTCGGATGCATCGCGATGGGACTTACCTCAATGTCAAGCTCAACGATGCTTTTATGACAACAGTTTCAGCTACTACTATGGGACAAAATGTCCGCAACGTTTTACCTCCCAAACTAGCAGAGCAACGTTTATTAGCTGCCCAAACTGCGCTGCAAACTGGCGAAATTCAAATTAATGAGTTTCCCTTGTGGCGTAAGCAACAGATTTTGTGGCAAGAAGCGAGAGTCGTTCCCCTGACAGAAGATGAGGTATTAGTCGTCATTCGCGATCTCACAGAACGCAAAAAAGCGGAATTAGCACTACAAGAGAGCGAAGAGCGGTTTCGCAATGCTTTTGAACATACACCAATTGGCACTGCTATTGTGGCTCTAACTGGACAATTTTTGAAAGTCAACGGTTCTTTATGCCAACTTTTGGGTTATTCAGAAACAGAATTACTCATCTGTACTTTTTCTGAAATTATTGCCATAGACACTCGCAGTCTAATTTTAGAAATTATGCAACAGATGCTAACAGACCAAAGCCAAGTTACTCAAATTGAAATGTGCTGTCTTCCTCGATGCGGTAGCAATATTCAGTGTCTTCTGAGCTTATCCTTAGTTACAGACACCACCCAACCACTCTATTTTATTGCTCAAATTCAGGATATCAGCGATCGCTATCGCATTGAACAGCTTAAAGATGAATTTATCTCTATTGTGAGTCACGAACTCCGTACCCCTCTAACATCAATTCGGGGAGCTTTAGGACTGCTCAACAGTGGATTTTACAACGACAAATTTAAAACTGCCGAAAAGCTGTTACAAATTGCCCTCAACAATAGTGAACGGATGGTTTGTCTAGTCAATGATATTTTAGATTTAGAACGGTTAGAATCGGGAAAATTACAACTTGTCAAAGAAAACTCTAATATTCAAGCGTTGCTTCAGCAGGCAACTGAGTCGGTACAAATGCTTGCAGAATCAGCCAAAATTCAGCTTGTAGTCAATTCTTTTTCCTGTCAGATTTTAGCAGACCCTAAAGCAATCATTCAAACCTTAACCAATTTGTTAGGCAATGCCATCAAGTTTTCGCCTCCTAATTCCCAGGTCCTACTCTCAACAGAGCTAATATCTAATGAAGCGGGACAAAAAACCCCATATCTTAAACAACAGGCAACACCGCGATTGAGCGCGAGGGACGGCGAGGTTTTCTCGGCATGTCCAATCGCGCTGTTGGATATGCCGACTCACCGTCGGCATCCCTCGCAGTCATCGTTACTCTGCCGTAAAACGACAGAGCCTGCGATGACTTCGTCAATTTTGTTTCAAGTTAAAGACCAAGGACAAGGCATACCCGCAGATCAATTGTTAACTATTTTTAATCGTTTTCAACAAGTAAATGTCTCTGACTCTCGGCAAAAGGGCGGAACAGGACTAGGGTTAGCTATCTGCAAAAGTATTGTCGAGCAGCATGGCGGAAGAATCTGGGTCGAAAGTGAATTGGGGCAAGGCAGTACGTTTTATTTTACGTTACCGTTGTTGAGATGAATAAACGAGTGTTAATCGTTGATGACGAACCAGAAATTCTTTTTGTGCTGCAAAGAGTTTTTGAAGATTTTGCTGGTTGGCGAACCCTAACAGCAAGTTCTAGTGTTGAAGGACTACTCAAAATTAAAACTGAACCTTTAGATGCTATTGTCCTTGACGTATCGATGCCTGAAATGGATGGATTTCAATTTGTCGAGCGATTACAATCCAATCCTGAAACAGCAGCAATTCCCGTTGTCTTACTGACAGCAAAGGTAACACCCAGAGATCGGCAGCAATTTGCTCAAATGAAGCTAGCAGGATTCATTGCTAAACCCTTCGATCCGATGACAGTCTCGACTCAAGTTGCCTCAGTTTTGGGCTGGACTATATAACAACATATTTTTTAGAGAATGAAACAGCCCTAGGGGTAGGGAGGGGCAGGGGAAAAACGGGGGCTTCTAGATCTATCTGATGGGATCAACTCATCTGAAAACTGCTGTAAGCTGTCAAGCATTTAATTTACTTGTTGAGATTGACAAGGAGACACGGAGAAATACTGATTTCTCGTGAAACTACGTAACATTAGTTACTTATATCTTCTTATAAATTTCTTAGTTTTTTGGTTTAAAAAGTTGCCATAAATTAAATAGCAAAAATTGTGAACTTTTTCTTAATCAATCTCGGAGCGAAAAACTGGATTAATCTCAAAGCCCTTTCTAGTGTTCTTTTAACAACTCTAGAACCTTTATAATCATGACGACTAAATCGATTTTATT
>DAXETX010000361.1:0-3112 GCA_051155735.1 Xenococcaceae cyanobacterium | reverse complement strand
GTTAAATCTGCACCGCCACCAAACCACCACACCGAACCCGCTTCAAAATAGCGATAGTTGAAATGCACCGTCGGCAGATAAGGACTACGCGGATGTAACACCATCGAAGTTCCTGTAGCATAAAAACCCTGTCCTGCTGCTTCGGGTCTTTGTTTGAGAATCGAAGGAGGTAAATTTTTGCCCCAAACTTCCGAAAAATTAACGCCACCCTGTTCTAAGACCGCTCCTTCTTTTAAAACCCGTGATTTGCCACCTCCGCCTTCTGCTCTTTGCCAACTGTCTTCTTGAAACTTTCCTACTCCATCTAAAGCTTCTAAGCCAGCGCAAATTTCAGCTTGTAGTTGTTGCATAAAATCACTGACTCTTTGTTTTGAGTCGGCAGGGGGGGTCAAAGATTTAGGATTATTAGTTTTATCGGGTTTGATCGCAGTCATTGGTTAATTTTTTTTCTTAAGTTATGCTGATGATTTTTGTCAAAGTGTCTAATCTAAAGCTACTTTAAATTGGATAGGCTCAAGTTACTACTGAACCAGAGTCGGGCTAGTTCGGGGGCAATTAGCAAAATTTCTTAACGATTTTGGCGATCAATAGCAAGTTTTGTCAGAGAAGCTTGAAATTAAACTGAGCGATCGCCACTTGAAAAGCCTCGCTCTCAGCGATGTGACGATAAGCTCACTCCTGCTTGAGTCAACAGTTAAATCTCTCGACAGAAATTCCAAATTCATCTAAGATAAAAAAAATTTGCTCTTAGCAATTAATCGCTCCCGCTGTTGCATCACAAGCAACAAATTCTAAGATAGATCTTAAGCAAGTCATATTTAAACAATATACATTTTACCAGCGTGGTTTCAACAAGCGTTCCTCAAAGTAGTAAAAATATTGTGGCTCCTCAACGTCAGACAGGAGCATTTGCTCTGATTGACAGTTTATGTCGTCACGGAGTAAAACACATTTTTGGTTATCCAGGGGGAGCAATTCTCCCGATTTATGACGAGTTGTATCGGGCAGAAGCTAGAGGCGATCTTAAGCACATTCTAGTGCGTCACGAACAAGGTGCTTCCCACGCAGCCGATGGATATGCTCGTGCTACGGGGGAAGTAGGTGTCTGTTTTGGCACTTCTGGTCCTGGAGCAACTAATCTCGTAACAGGTATTGCTACAGCCCATATGGATTCGATTCCGATGGTGGTAATCACAGGGCAAGTTCCTCGCAGTGCGATTGGTACGGATGCCTTTCAGGAAACCGATATTTTTGGGATCACTCTCCCAGTAGTTAAAAATTCCTACGTGGTTCGAGAAGCCAAGGACATGGCGCGTATTGTCGCCGAAGCTTTTCATATTGCTAGTACAGGTCGCCCTGGTCCTGTATTAATTGACATTCCCAAAGATGTAGGGTCAGAAGAATTTGACTATCTACCTGTCACCCCAGGAGATGTAAAACTAACGGGCTATAAACCTACAGTCAAAGGTAATCCGCGTCAAATTAACGCTGCCTTAGAATTAATTGAAGCAGCTTCACGCCCTTTACTATATGTTGGGGGAGGTGCGATCGCCGCTAACGCCCATCAAGAAATACAAGAACTAGCAGAACGCTTCGAGATTCCTGTAACTACTACTTTAATGGGGTTAGGGGCTTTCGATGAACATCACCCATTAGCCGTCGGTATGTTGGGGATGCACGGTACTGCTTACGCTAACTTCTCAGTGAGCGAGTGTGACTTGTTGATTGCTGTTGGGGCAAGGTTTGATGACCGCGTCACTGGCAAACTTGATGAATTCGCTGCCCGTGCCAAAGTAATTCACCTGGATATCGATCCTGCGGAAGTCGGCAAAAATCGCGCCCCTGAAGTTCCGATTGTCGGTGATGTTAAACAGGTTTTAGAAAAGATGCTAGCTCGTGCTAAAGAGCTAAATCTGCCACTGAATCCGAATAAAACTAAACCTTGGCTCGAAAAAATTGCCCGCTGGCGTCATGACTATCCTTTAGTTGTGCCTCAGCCTGAAGCTGCGATATCTCCCCAAGAAGTAATAGTAGAATTAGACCGTCAAGCACCCCAGGCTTACTACACGACAGATGTAGGACAACATCAAATGTGGGCTGCTCAATTCTTAAAAAATGGACCACGACGCTGGATTTCTAGTGCTGGTCTTGGCACAATGGGATTTGGTATGCCTGCTGCGATGGGAGTGCAAGTAGCTTTCCCTCAAGCTCAAGTAATTTGTATTAGTGGTGATGCCAGTTTTCAGATGAATCTACAAGAATTGGGAACTCTGGCTCAGTATGGCATCAAGGTCAAAACCGTAATTATCAACAACGGTTGGCAAGGAATGGTGCGTCAGTGGCAACAAGCTTTTTATGGCGAACGCTACTCCTCTTCTAATATGGAAATAGGAATGCCCGATTTTGAATTACTCGCTCAAGCTTACGGAATTAAAGGTTTAGTAATTCGCGATCGCGCTGAATTATCTGTAGGGATTACGGAGATGCTGGCACATGATGGTCCTGTTTTGGTAGATGCTAGAGTTACTAGGGATGAAAACTGCTATCCGATGGTTGCCCCTGGTAAAAGTAATGCTCAAATGTTGGGACTACCAAAGCGGAACAGTGCAGAAGAAATTAAGTTTCTCGAATGCACTAATTGTGGCGCGCGCAATTCAATTAAACACAATTTTTGTCCTGAGTGTGGCACTAAAACCTAAGTTTTTTCAGCTTTTGCTGCTAGCTAAAAGATTTAGGATTATTTTTTCCTTCCCTTACTACAATAAAGTAAGGGTTTTTTATTTTTAGCTCAAACCGATTAAAAAACCTGGCGTTCACCAGGTATTATTGGATTAATAACTTTCTTTTGTAGCGAAAAAACTGCTAAATTTGCTAAACACTCGATTTTATATAGGTTTGCTCATCTTGATAAGAGCTCAATCAACCATAAACAATTAACAAAAACCAATATCGTAGGGTGTACCTCACCAAAGTGAGAACTGTTATATTATGCTTCAGTCATTCTCCCAGCTTTCATAAGCAACTAAATCACCAATAGTATCTCTCAATAAATATTCGCATTTTTCTAATTCACACTCGACACAGACCCATTCGCGAGCAGGAATATATTTGC
>DAXETX010000360.1:0-28391 GCA_051155735.1 Xenococcaceae cyanobacterium | reverse complement strand
TTTTTTATGGGGGCAACGGCAGAAAATTTAGCCGATTTACGTACGGCAAACCCCGCTTGTAGCATTAAACTTTTTGTGGGTTCGTCTCATGGTGCTTGATTAGTCAGTCTCAAAAGTATCAACGTCGGCTGCATATTTGGCATCTTTCTCCAGAAATAGAAGCAGAATTATTACGCCAGGATAAACCGAGTTGGGTAACAGCAGAACTCACCCCCCAACAGCTGTTACTGAATACCGAAGCTTATAGCCAGATTGGGACTCTTGTGTCAAATAAAGAGGCGATCGCAGTAGGCTATGATGCAGATTTGATTTTGGTTGATTTAAATAATTATCGACCTGTACTGCGGGAGGAACTTCAAACTAAATGTGGCCAGAGTCTCTTTGAAGGTTGGAATTTAACAGGATGGACACAAGTAACTATTGCAGGTGGTCAAATTGCTAATGAGCGAGGTAAGTTTAACACTCAAGTTCGAGGCAAAGCCTTAAGTTTTGGCTAGTTTTAACGAATCTACTTTTCAGTTACATATTCAGGATTCAAAATTTCCTCCTGAGAAAAAGGACAATCTACAGGAAAAAGATTAATATCCAAACCTGTTTCTTTGGCAGCCAAATTTCTGGCATTACTATAACAATTTTGCCAAATATCAGTAAAATAAGCTTTTAAGCTGGGACTATCTGCTAAAGCTTCTGTGATTCTAATACTGTGTTCGCTAATAGTATAATTCCAACTATTAGAACGTTTATTTGGTTGATATTGCCATTTAAGCAGATGCCTCAACAGTACTCTTAAGTTACTTTTAAGTGCATTTCTTTCACTTTTCCCCAAACTTTCGATTTCCTCAATCAAATTTTTCCAATCAATGTTATTGAATTTTTTCTGTTTAAGTAGGTTAACAGTATTCTCAACCCATAGACAAAAATCTTGCTCGTATAGTTGATTCATTTATTTTCTCCAAAACCGATTAAAAATTTATTCAGAGAATAGCAGCCGGACAAAGGTAAGCTAGCTGACATTCAGCACAATTTGGTTTACGCGCTTTACAAACGGCTCGACCATGATAAATGATTCTAATGGCATAATTTTCCCAATCTGGTTGGGGTAAGATTTTCATTAAATCTTGTTCGATTTTTGTTGGGTCAGTATTTCTGGTTAGTCCTAGTCTATTACTCAGGCGTTTGACATGAGTATCTACTGTGACTCCTTCGATAATGCCAAATCCGTGAGCTAAGACAACATTAGCGGTTTTACGAGCTACTCCTGGTAACTGTAATAACTCTGCCATAGTTTGCGGTACTTGACCATCAAATTGAGTAACTATTAGATGACAAGCGCCCTGAATATTTTTTGCCTTATTGCGATAAAAACCTGTAGAACGAATCAAGTTTTCTAATTCTTCTCTTTCAGCACTCGCTAAAGCAAAAGCATCAGGAAATTTTTTGAATAATTCAGGCGTAACTTGATTAACTCGTTCATCAGTACATTGAGCCGAAAGAATAGTTGCGACTAAAAGTTGTACGGGAGTCTCATAATTGAGACTGCAAGTAGCGTTAGGATAGAGTTTTTTTAGTTCCGATAATATTGCTAAGGCTCTTGGTTTTTTGGGAAGTTTTTGAGGAACTTGGCTCACCTTAAATAATTTGGTTAATTTTTAAGTAAGGGTTCGTCTCTGCTGCTAGTAGGCAAAGCTTGTGAACCCCGTCAACCGTTCCCCACCTTTTTAAGACGGGGCTTGCGGTTGAAGGGATAACTTTAAAGCTATCCCTTTTGGATCGTTTATTGAAATAACTCTTGAAAGAACGCCAAATTGACTGTATCTCGGACAATTAAAAAGACACCTAAACTTAAGAGTAAAACAAACCCAGTCTGCATAATGCCATCCTGCAATTTGCTAGGCAAAGGTTTGCCTAAAACACCTTCAATCGCCAAAAATGCCAGTTGTCCACCATCAAGAGCAGGCAAAGGCAAAATATTAATAATTGCCAAGTTAATGCTGATTAAAGCTCCAAATTGAAACATATTCCCCAAATCATTGCGAGCTAGTTCCGCACCGACAGCCACAATTGCCACAGGGCTACCTACTTGATTGGCATTAGCTTGAAAATTACTGATCAATTGCCAAAAACCTTGGACAATTAGCCCCGAAAGTCTTTGATATTCAGCAGCACCAGCGGTAAAAGCTTCAACAATATTAGAAGTGCGATGGGTCGTTAACTCCCCATTAGGAGCTAGCATTACGCCAATTTTTCCTTTATTATCCGTATCAGGCTGAGGCTTAACTAACAAAGAGATTATCTCTTGCTCTCTTTTGACTGTTAATCTCAAAGATTGATTGGGAGAATCTTGAATGATATCTCGCAACATTTCCAGAGATTGGGGCGAATCTCCTAAATCTTGGGCATCTACTTTGAGAATTATATCTCCTGCTTTGATTCCTGCTTGAGTTGCAGCCGAGTTACTATCTTCTACTAGTTGCGGAACTAAAACGCCAGTGTCATAGTTAATCTCTTGAACTCCAATAGTCAGAGATTGACCAACTAACAGAAAGTAAGCAAAAATCAGATTAGCAATAACTCCAGCACTGATCACGATCGCGCGGTCTAGAATCGGACGGTTACGTAGTAAATTGGGGTCATCAGGTGGAATCGGGCTTTCGGGGTCGTCATCAGGAAACCCGACATAACCCCCCAAGGGAAAGGCACAAATCGTATATCTAGTTTGAGAGCCTTGATACTTAAGTAAGGTAGGACCAAACCCAATAGAAAAGCGGTTGACCCGAATTCCTTGCAGTCGGGCTGCTGCGAAGTGACCCAACTCATGAACTACAATGAGTACTAATAAAACTGCGATCGCTGCCAATACTGACATAATAGTTTAAATTTTCTTGTTATTTTGTTTTAGTTACGATTTACCATTTTACCGCGGTAAAGCTTGATAAAAATCAGCAAAGCGGTCTATTGTCACAAGCACTCAAAAATTTGATACCCTAGGCTAATAGCTTTGGGAACGGAAGATTAGCGTGGATATATCAATTGGTCGTGGAAAAAAGGCTCGCCGAGCCTACGGATTTGACGAAATCGCCCTCTGTCCAGGAGGACGGACTTTAGACCCTAGTTTAGCGGATACTAGCTGGGAAATCGGTGGAATTAAACGAGAAATTCCGATTATTGCTAGTGCCATGGATGGGGTAGTGGATGTAAAAATGGCGGGATTGCTATCAGAATTAGGCTCAATGGGAGTCTTAAATCTAGAAGGGATCCAAACTCGTTATCAAGACCCTAATCCGATCCTAGAACGCATTGCCCAAGTGGGTAAGGCTGAGTTTGTTGGCTTGATGCAAAAATTATATGCCGAGCCAATTAAACCCGAATTAATTAAACAGCGCATTCTAGAAATTAAAGACCAAAATGGGATTGCAGCAGTAAGTTTGACCCCAGCAGGAGCTAGTAAGTATGGTCAAGTGGTCGCTGAAGCAAGAGCAGATATTTTATTTGTGCAGGCAACAGTAGTTTCGACGGCTCACTTGTCTCCAGAATCGATAGCGCCTCTGGATTTGGCAGGTTTTTGCCAGGAAATGCCGATGCCCGTGGTGTTGGGTAATTGTGTAACTTACGCAGTAGCCCTCGACTTAATGAAAGCTGGTGCTGCTGCGGTACTAGTCGGGATTGGACCTGGTGCTGCTTGTACTTCTCGTGGCGTTTTAGGGGTAGGTGTACCCCAGGCTACGGCGACAGCGGATTGCGCTGCTGCTAGAGATGATTATTACCAACAAACAGGTCGTTATGTTCCTGTCATCTCTGATGGAGGTATTGTGACAGGAGGCGACATTTGTAAGTGCCTTGCTTGTGGTGCTGATGCAGTGATGATTGGTTCTCCGATTGCTCGTGCTGCTGAAGCTCCTGGTGGAGAATATCATTGGGGCATGGCAACTCCTAGCCCAGTATTACCCCGTGGCACTCGGATTAAGGTGGGAACGACAGGGACAATTAAAGAAATTATGGTTGGTCCTGCCAAACTAGATGATGGGACTCACAATCTTTTGGGGGCAATCAAAACTAGTATGGGGACTTTAGGGGCGAAAAACCTCAAAGAGATGCAACAGGTAGAAGTAGTTATTGCTCCTTCCCTACTCACTGAGGGTAAAGTTTATCAAAAAGCGCAACAACTCGGTATGGGTAAGTAATTAGTTTTTGGCGATCGCTTTAAGCGAATAATTAGCGATCGCCAAATAAGCAGCTTTATGGCGGATGATTGATCTTAGACTTTAATTCTGGCTTGAAAGGATGAACTACAACCCATTCTAGAAGCTCTAGGGGGACAGTTAATTCTACTTCCGCTTCTGGTGTTGCCCCTTGATCGGTTCTGACCGATTTGATTCTGCCAATAGTCATTCCTGCTGGATATAGATTGCCGATAGGAGAAGTGGCAATAGCATCTCCTGGTTTGAGATCGGATATTTTGGCAAAAAACTTCATCGTTGCCGTTTGCGTATTTTGACCTTGCAGATAGCCCAAATGGCGGTTACGAGAAACAATTGCGCCAACACGACTATTAGGGGCGCTGATTAGCAAAACACGACTGGTATTAGCTGTAACGTCAAGCACTCTGCCGACGATACCCCCAACACCTGTAACAATATATCCTGTTTCAATACCGTCGTTACTACCTTTGCCCAAGATAACTTGATGCCACCAGTGATCGACACTGCGACCAATCACAGGAGCAGTAATCCCCGATTCAGACGCAGTAGCTTGATAATCTAACAGTTTTTTAAATTGAGCGTTTTGCTGTTCTAATTCTTCTAGTCGCTGTTCTAACTCTAAAATACGAGCATTAGTTAAGCGATCTTCTAATAATAATTGTCGATTAGAAGTAAAAGGAGCAACTGCTAGCTGATAGATTTCTAAAATCGGAGCTGCTTTGGTGTACTTGATTGCCCAAGCTGTGACTAATGCAGCTATAAGCATGATAGTACGCCCACTTCGTTGATTGCGCCACAGATTCATATAGTTGAGAGCTATACTAAAATAGAGCGATCGCTAAAGACGCGATCAAGACTTTTATCTTCTAAGACCCGACCTGTTCCCAAGACAACACATTTAAGAGGGTCGGCAGCCACATGAGTCACAATGCCTGTTTCTCGACCAATCAAAATATCTAAACCCTTTAATAACGCACCGCCACCAGCTAGCATAATTCCGCGCTCGATAATATCGGATGCTAAATCAGGGGGAGTTTGTTCTAAAGTCAGTTTTACCGCTGCCAAAATCGCCGATATTGGATCGCTCATACAATCTCTAATTTCGCCACTACTAATAGTAATCGTGCGAGGCAGACCCGAAAGTAGATGAATTCCGCTAACTTCCATAGCTGTTTCTTCTTCCGTAGCAGCAGAAGCCGAACCTAGCCGAAATTTAATATTTTCTGCCGTATTTTCGCCGATTGCCAGTTGATGTTCTCTTCTAAGATAGTGAGTGATGGCTTCAGTAAGTTCATCCCCTGCGATTTTTATCGACTCACTGATCACTTTACCTTGGGAACTAATTACCGCTACCTCGGTTGTTCCCCCACCAATATCGACAATCATATTTCCTGTCGGTTCAGCAACAGGTAATCCTGCGCCAATTGCTGCTGCTAGAGGTTCATCAATTAAATCCACTTGTCTAGCTCCTGCTTGGGAAGCTGCTTCCATCACCGCTCGGCGTTCGAGTTTCGTAACACCACTCGGAATTCCAATTACCATCCGAGGATGAATTAGGGGGTTTCCTTCATAGGCACGACGAATAAACTCTTTAAGCATGATTTCGGTCGCTTCAAAGTCGGCAATTACGCCATCTTTGAGAGGACGTACGGCACTTACAGTCTCAGGAGCGCGTCCGAGCATTAATTTAGCTTCTTTCCCCACTGCTCTGGGTTCTTCGGTCTTTTTTTCGATGGCAACAACTGAAGGTTCTTCTAGAACAATTCCTTTTCCCGATACATATACTAGGGTATTAGCAGTTCCTAAATCGATTCCTATATCCCTTGACAGGGTAAAACGACTAAAAAAGCCCACGGTAATTTAATTCTCCCACGAAATAGCATTGCTTTAGATGAGTCGAATCTAATGTATCCTCACTATAGCAACAATGTCGAATGATCATTTTTTCTCAATTATGCAGCAGCGATCCAGTAGCAGTAGATTTAGGAGACTTTTAAATTAATAACTCTTTAGGGAAAAATGTTAAAAACTGATGACTTGTTGTAAAGTAGCGACAAAATTAGGATAGGAAATAGCAGCAGCCTCCGCACGATGAATTGTCGTGGTGCTAGTCGCAGCCAAACCAGCGATCGCCAGACTCATGGCAATACGGTGATCGGTATAACTATCTACTTCTGCGCCCTTGAGGGTTTGACCGCCTGTAATTTCTAAGCCATCGGGCAGTTCATTAATTTTTGCCCCCATTTTTGTTAATGCTGCTGCGATTACCGCTAAGCGATCGCTTTCTTTAACTCTTAATTCGCTAGCATCTCTAATTATAGTTGTGCCTTCTGCCACAGTAGCAGCTACAGCTAAAATCGGAATCTCATCGATTAACCGCGGAATCAATTCACCGCTAATAGTACAAGCTTGAAGCTGACTATGTTTAATTCTTAGATCTGCTACTGGCTCTCCTGCGACTATTCGCCCATTTTCTTGAGTGAGATCGGCTTCCATCATTGCCAAAGCTTCTAAAATACCACTACGAGTCGGATTAACGCCGACATTAGTAATTACTAACTCCGAACCAGGAATAATCGCCCCAGCTACCAGCCAAAAAGCAGCGGAACTAATATCCCCAGGAACAATTACTTTTTGTCCTTTTAGGGTCGGGTATCCTGTAATGGTGACACTGTTAGTACTAGGATTAGTCGTTAATTCTGCGCCAAAAGCGCGCAACATTCTTTCACTATGATCGCGCGATAAAGCTGGCTCGGTAACTGTAGTTTTGCCTTCTACCATCAAGCCAGCAAGCAAGACACAAGATTTAACCTGAGCCGAGGCGATCGGTGAGAGATAATGAATTGGTTTGAGTTGAGTTCCTTTTACTGCTAGAGGCGCTAAGGCGTTGTCTTTTCTCCCCCAAATATTAGCTCCCATCTCGACTAAAGGTTTGACCACACGGGACATAGGACGCGATCGCAAAGAAGCATCTCCTGTCACGGTAAAAAAGCGTCCGCTATGGGCTGCTAGCAGTCCTAACATCAACCGCATAGTCGTGCCAGAATTACCCGCATCTAAGACATCTAGAGGTTCTTTAAGGTTGTCTAGCCCCACACCTTTGACCACAACTTGAGCGGTGTTGAGTTCGCCAATTTCTGCTCCCATTGCCCGAAAGCAGTCGGCAGTACTGCGGGGGTCTTCTCCTAACAGTAAGCCTTCAATAATCGTTTCGCCTTCAGCGATCGCACCTAACATCAGGGCGCGGTGTGAAATGGATTTGTCTCCAGGAACGTTAATATTGCCCTTTAGTGCCAGTCCCGAATTAGGGGGAGTAATGACTAAATCTTGAGTCTGATTGGGTTGATTTAAGATATTGATCGCAGAAGATGACATTGTAGTGACTGGCAAATAAATAGTTCGTAAATATTCGTAGCTGATTTTATCAGAATTCTTTAAAACAATTTATTTATCGCAATACATCAAAGATAGTTTAGATACATTGCCCTCAGAGTCGAACTCTACTAGTCTTAAGACCTAAACTTGAGCCGAGAAAGGGATAATTTAAACTTCAGATAGTGTTAGGATCGCTTTTAAGCAAAGAGAAAGAGAAAGGACAATAAACTTAATGCAAGAATTTGACAAGTCGATATCCTTTGACGGTAGGGATATTAGGCTGAAAGTTGGCTTGCTCGCACCACAAGCAGGCGGTTCAGTACTAATTCAGTCGGGAGATACAGCAGTACTAGTGACAGCTACCCAATCCAAAGGAAGAGAAGGAATTGATTTTTTACCCCTCATCGTTGACTACGAAGAAAAATTGTATGCAGTCGGTAAAATTCCAGGGGGATTTTTAAGAAGAGAAGGCAGACCGCCAGAAAAAGCGATTCTGACCAGCCGATTAATAGATCGCCCCTTGCGTCCGCTTTTTCCTTCTTGGTTAAGGGACGATATTCAAATCGTTGCTACGACTTTATCGATGGACGAAGAAGTACCACCCGATGTTTTAGCAGTAACAGGAGCGTCAGTGGCTGTATTGCTGGCAAAAATTCCTTTTTATGGACCAATGGCAGCGGTAAGAGTTGGGTTAGTCGGAGATGATTTTGTGATTAATCCGACTTATAAAGAGATCGAAAAAGGTGACTTAGACCTCGTAGTAGCTGGTAGCCCTGACGGTGTGGTAATGGTAGAAGCAGGAGCGAACCAACTGCCCGAAGAAGATGTGATTGAGGCGATCGATTTTGGTTATGAAGCAGTAAGAGACTTAATCGCAGAACAAAAAAACTTAATCAAAGAATTAGGAATTGAAATTGCTACGGCTGAAACGCCTGAAGTTAATCAGGAACTACAAAACTTTATTAGTGAGCGTGCTAGTGAAGATATTAAAAAAGTTTTAGCACAATCCGATTTAGATAAAACTGGTCGAGATGAACTTTTAGATAATATAAAGTCGAGTAAAATCGAAGAGGCGATCGCCGAATTACCAGAAGCAGACCCCCTCAAACTAGCTACCACTGAAGATCCAAAAGCAGTTCCGACGCTTTTTAAAGGTCTGACGAAAAAGCTAATGCGAAGTCAGATAATTGAAGAAGGCATTAGAGTTGATGGGCGTAAACTCGACCAAGTAAGACCGATTACTTGTCGAACTGGCATTTTGCCCCAACGGGTTCACGGTTCGGGATTATTTAAGAGAGGCTTAACCCAAGTTCTTTCAATTGCAACTTTGGGAACTTCAGGTGATGCCCAAGATTTAGGTGATGACCTTCACCCCGAATCAGAAAAACGCTACATTCATCACTATAATTTTCCGCCTTTCTCGGTCGGAGAAACTAAACCTTTACGTTCTCCAGGTCGGAGAGAAATTGGTCATGGAGCTTTAGCAGAACGTTCGATCATGCCAGTCTTACCACCCCAAGAAGACTTCCCTTATGTCTTACGAGTTGTATCAGAAGTTCTTTCTTCTAATGGTTCTACCTCGATGGGTTCGGTGTGTGGTTCGACTCTAGCTCTAATGGATGCTGGTGTTCCGATTATCAAACCTGTTAGCGGTGCAGCTATGGGTTTAATTAAAGAAGGAGATGAAATTCGGATTCTTACCGATATTCAGGGCATCGAAGACTTTTTAGGGGACATGGATTTTAAAGTAGCAGGAACTGATAGTGGGATTACTGCCTTACAGATGGATATGAAAATTACTGGCTTATCGATGGATACTGTTGCCAAAGCAATTCATCAAGCTAAACCAGCGCGCCTTCATATCTTAGAAGCAATGCTTAACACAATTCCTGAACCTCGTGCAGAGCTTTCTCCCTATGCACCGAGATTGTTAACCATGAAAATCGATCCCGACCTCATTGGGATGGTGATTGGTCCTTCTGGCAAAACTATTAAAGCAATAGTCGAACAGACTGATACCAAAATTGATATTGACGATGATGGGACAGTCGTTATTGCAGCTATCGAAGCTCATAAAGCGGAAAAAGCTCGCAAACTAATCTTTAATATGACTCGCAAGCTTAACGAGGGAGATGTTTATCTTGGTAAGGTGACGCGAATTATTGATATTGGAGCATTTGTCGAAGTTTTACCAGGTAAAGAGGGGATGATTCATATTTCTCAATTAGCCGAAGGTAGAGTCGGAAAAGTCGAAGATGAAGTAGCAGTGGGAGACGAAATAGTGATAAAAGTTAGAGGTTTTGACAACAAAGGTCGTTTGAATCTCACCAGATTGGGTATTCACCCTGATGAAGCAGCAGCAGCTAGAGCAGCAGCTGGATAATTCAACTAAATAAATTAATCTCTAAAATAGGGAGCGGGACAAGATTGATAGTTATTAATGTCCCGTTCCTTTTTTGGTAGCTTGAGAACTGTGAAGCATTAGTCAAAAAATTGTGGAATTTTAAAGACACAAGTGATAATACTTAAGGGATAATGAAGGCGTTGTTAGCTATCATGATTACTGTTTTAGAACAAATCAGATAGTTGCTTTTAGAAAAGAATTAAATCGGAATTTAATGGCTAATCAACTCCAAGATTCTGAATTTCCCCTGGCTCGATTTCACAATAGTTTAATA
Source organism: Xenococcaceae cyanobacterium (assembly GCA_051155735.1). Classification (GTDB taxonomy): domain Bacteria; phylum Cyanobacteriota; class Cyanobacteriia; order Cyanobacteriales; family Xenococcaceae; genus JASJCP01. The sequence goes on along the minus strand of DAXETX010000360.1, from coordinate 18,139 downwards.
ATTCAGTTACCAGAACGGCTTACTGTTTTAGAAGCTGTTGTTTTTAAAGCTAAGATCGATACATTGTTGGAACAACCAAACTCAGTCGAAAAAATTGTTTTAGATTGTCTTCAAACTAAATTTATCGACAGCAGCGGTATTGGAGCTTTGATCAACAGTTATAAAGCAGCCAAGAAACAAAATATTGAATTGGTACTTCAATCAGTTCAACCGCCAGTGATGAGAGTTTTATCGATGACGGGCTTAGCGGATATTTTCTATATTGAATCTACGGTAAATTTGACGAGGTCAGAGAGACACCGCCGTTTTACGGCGGGGCTTCCTCTGACTTCGTCAAAACAGCTAGTAACTCATCCTTCAACTTGTTCTGTCGTGAAACGGGGCATCGATCTAGTAGGGGCTTTAGTGGGGTTGTTGATTACTGGGATAATTTTACTCCCTGTGGCGATCGCCATTAAACTGGATAGTCCAGGTAAGATTTTTTTTCAGCAAACTCGCTGTGGTTGGTTAGGCAAAAAATTTCAAATTTGGAAATTTCGTTCGATGTATTCTAATGCTGAAGCGATGAAACAGCAAATTGCCAATCAGGCTAGTGGCGCTTTTTTTAAAAACGATCGCGATCCGCGCATTACTAGAGTCGGTCGTTTTCTCAGACGGACTAGTATTGATGAATTCCCACAGTTTTGGAATGTGCTTAAAGGCGATATGAGCTTAGTGGGGACTCGTCCGCCAACTCCTGAAGAAGTAGCTTGTTATCAAGTACCTGAATGGCAAAGATTAAATGTTAAACCAGGCATGACTGGCGAATGGCAAGTTAAAGGGCGATCGCATATTCGGAATTTTGAAGACGTGATCAAACTCGATTTGGCTTATCAAAAAAACTGGAGTTTGTTGTACGATCTCAGGCTTATTTTACAAACAATTGTGGTGATTTTTCGCAGGGATAGTGGCGCAATGTAATATTAGACGATTAGGTGATTACTCAATTCTAAGCAGATTTAGACCAAGTATTTTTTCTAACTACTGTATGAACTTGCCAACTAGGATCGGTTTCGGGGTAGTCGAGCCGATAGTGTCCGCCACGACTTTCGGTACGAAATGCAGCACTTTGGATAATTAAGTCAGCAATATCTAGTAAGTTTAGAGTTTCCCCATAGATCCTTAAGTTAGTTTCTGCTTCAGAATTAGTCAAGGTAATAGTTTGAGTAGGAGATAATGCTTCAAGATATTGATTTTGAGGCAAAGAGCGTAATTGAGTTTGCCAAGACTGAACTTTGGCGATCGCCTGTTCTAAGACTTCTTGAGTTCGACAAATTCCCGCACTTTGCCAGACTAAAACGGGTAAAGCTGCTCTAATTTCGTTGACTGCTGCTAAAGGAAAACTAGTTTCGATTGTTTTTACCGATTGAGATATCTTGTTGGTTGTTACTGGTTCTAGTTGGAGATTGGCTAACTGTTGCGCATAAACAATACACTCTAACAGGGAATTACTCGCCAAGCGATTAGCACCGTGAACCCCTGTACTAGCGGTTTCGCCCACAGCGTATAAACCAGGAATCGAAGTCAAATTATTGGTATCGGTTTTAATTCCGCCCATCCAATAGTGAGCAGCAGGAGCTACAGGGATCGGCTCATTAAATAAATCGACCTCCCACTTATGACAAACTCGAATAATATTAGGAAATCGATAACGAATTTTAGCTTCTGGGATCGGTCTTAAATCTAGATAGACACAATCTGCACCTGTTTTTTGGAGATGAGTATATATGGCGCGACTAACAATATCTCTAGCAGCTAATTCTCCTTGGGGATGATAGTCAAAAGCAAACCGGCTTCCTGTTTGATCGATTAAATGCGCCCCTTCGCCCCTAACCGCTTCACTAATGAGAAACCTTGGTGCGCCTGGTTTGGTTAAAGCAGTAGGATGAAACTGAAAAAATTCTAAATCTCTGACTATTGCCCCACTGCGATAGGCGATCGCTACTCCATCTCCTGTACTGACAGAAGGATTGGTGGTTTGAGCAAATACTTGTCCTCCACCTCCTGTGGCTAAAATTACTGCTGAAGCGCGAATCCAAGTGATTTTTTGGTCATATAACAGACTAATTCCCTGGCATTTTCCCGTTGTTTCATTAAGCCACAATTTAAGCGCAAAAGCTTGAGATAGTACCCGAATATTCGGTCGTTGCAATACTTTTTCCATCAAGGTGGTAACAATTGCCTTGCCTGTGGTATCCGCTGCATGAAGGACTCTAGGACGAGAATGAGCAGCTTCTAAAGTCATGGCTAGATGAGTATTTTGGCGATCAAAGGCTACTCCTAGATTTACCAAAGAATCGATCGCTTTAGCTCCATGGGTTACCAAAAACTCTACGGCAGTGCGATCGCATAATCCAGCACCAGCCCTTAAAGTATCTTCTAAATGTAATACAGGAGAATCATCTTGATTAATCGCTGCTGCAATTCCCCCTTGCGCCCAACCACTAGCACCTGTTTTCAATTGGCTTTTGGTAATTAATCCTACTTGATAACGCTCATCTAGACATAATGCTGCGTAAAGTCCAGCAGCACCAGAACCTACAACTAGTACATCAAATTGAGAATAATTGTTCAACTTAATCGTTTTGCCACAATAAAATATTAATCATGCCACAACATATTTCTGATTGCTCAGAAAATAATCATCGAAACTAGATATTAAACTTCATTACTTGGTCTGAGCCAAAATAGAATGGCTATTGTCTAGTTTTGGAATTAACGATGCTTTTTAGACAATTATTTGATCGCGAGTCTAGCACCTATACTTATTTGATCGCCGATCTTCAAACCAAAGCAGCAATCTTGGTCGATCCAGTAATCGAACAGTTAGCAAGAGATACTCAATTATTAACAGAACTAGATTTAAACTTAAAATTTTGCTTAGAAACTCATATCCACGCCGATCACATTACGGGAACAGGAAAACTTAGAGAAATCACTGGTTGTCAGGGAATTGTTCCAGAAAATGCGGCCCTTAGTTGTGCCGATGGTTTGATTAAAGACGGAACAATAATTACTTTGGGTACAGTGACGCTTCAAGCGATCGCAACTCCAGGACATACTGATAGCCATATGTCTTATTTAGTTAATGATCTTTTAGTTTTAACGGGTGATGCTTTATTAATTCGTGGTTGCGGTAGAACCGATTTTCAAAGTGGCGATCCTGAAACTCTTTATGATTCTGTGACGCAAAAACTGTTTACTTTACCTGATGAGACTTTAGTTTATCCTGCTCATGATTATAACGGTCAGACAGTTTCGACTATTGGTGAAGAAAAACAATGGAATCCGCGATTTAAACGCGATCGCTCTAGCTTCATTGAGTTAATGAATAATCTTAATCTGCCTTATCCGCAAAAAATGATGCAGGCTATTCCTGCTAATGAAAGATGCGGTAATTAATTAAAGTGTTGGTATATAATTTGTATAAATATGGAATTTGAGTTTGACGAGAACAAGAGCCGTTCCAACAAAGCAAAGCATGGTATTGACTTTGTTGAAGCTCAATCCCTTTGGGGTGATGATGACCGTCTGGAAATTCCTGCTCGAACAATTGATGAACCCCGCACAATTATTATTGGCAAGATTTCATCTAAGATTTGGGCAGCAGTAATCACGTATCGCTCCGAGACCATTCGTACTATTTCGGTACAGCGGGCGCGCAAAAGTGAGGTAGCACTCTATGAAGGCACAAGATTTTGACAAAAAGTTTGATGAAGGTGAAGAAGATATCATCGAAAACCTAGATTTGTCCCGTATGAAGCGACCCGCTCATCAACAGAAGCGTGTTAACGTCGATTTCCCCCTTTGGATGATTGAAGCGTTAGATCGAGAAGCCAGTCGCTTAGGGGTTGCCCGTCAATCAATCATTAAACTTTGGATAGCAGAACGACTTGAACATCATTAGTATTTCTTACAATTGAATATAGATAACTGCAAATAACTTAATTTAAGTATGAATTTAGAAGCCAAGGAAGCCTATGAAACAGCAACGAAATCAACTCCATCGACCACTATAACTAAATCAAAATTAAGCTTCTGGCAACTCTGCAATATGAATTTTGGCTTACTGGGTATTCAGTTTGGCTGGGGGCTACAGATGGCAAATATGAGTGCTATCTTTGAATATTTGGGGGCGAATGCGGATCAACTACCAATTCTTTGGATTGCTGCACCTCTTACAGGACTTGTTATACAACCAATTATCGGTAATTTAAGCGATTGTACTTGGACTCCATTAGGAAGAAGAAGACCTTATTTTTTAATCGGAGCGATTTTAGCTTTTATTGCCTTAATCTTAATGCCTCACAGTAATAGCTTGTTGATGGCAGCAGCTTTGCTGTGGATTTTAGATAGTAGTGCCAATATTAGTATGGTACCTTTTAAAGCTTTTGTCGGGGATTTGTTACCTAAAGAACAACGGACTCAAGGTTTTGCCATGCAGTCTATTATGGTAGGAATCGGGGCTGTTTCCGCTTCGGTTTTGCCTTGGCTACTCAATCATGGTTTGGGAATTGAAAATACGAGTAATACGCTGCATAAAATTCCTTTAAATGTCGAAATTACTTTTTATCTAGGCGCAATAGTATTTTTAGTAACAGTACTCTGGACAGTAATTACTACCCCTGAATACCCGCCTCAAAATCTCGAAACATTTGCCCAATTACAAGCTAAAAGAGGCGGTATCCTCAGCAGTATTCGGGAAACTTGGTCAACTCTCAAGACGATTCCGCCAGTAATGAAACATCTAGCACAGATTCAATTTTGTACTTGGTTAGGTGTTTTTTGTCTATTTCTCTATTTTCCTCCTGCTGTCGCCCATAATATTTTTGGTGCAACTAGTCAAAATTCGGTGCTTTATAGTGAAGGCATCCAATGGGCGGGTTTATGTTTTGCTGTCTATCATGGAGTATGCGTTATTTTTTCGTTTTCGTTGTCCTATCTCAGTAAAAAAATTGGTCGCCCCTTGACTCATAGTTTGTGTTTAATCTGTGGTTGTGTGGGTGCAGTTTCTCTATTAGTTATCGAGAATAAATATTGGCTTTTGGTTGCGATGATTGGCTTAGGTATTGCTTGGGCGAGTACTCTAACTATGCCTTATGCGATGCTAACTAGTTTTATTCCGCCTCAACGTCGGGGCATTTATCAAGGGATTTTTAATTTCTTTGTAGTTTTACCCGAAATTGCTGTGTCCCTTGGCTTTGGCTGGATTATGAATCATGTCTTTTACGGCGATCGCCTTTTAGCCGTCGTTACTGGCGGTGTTTTTATGCTGATTGCTGCTGGTTTAACCCTGCTTTACTTTTTTGCTGCTGATGAAGTCTTAGTCACGAAGTCCGAAAATTTTTAGCATTTTTTTGACGGGAATAGACTTCTAAGATGAAATTACAAAATTGACATCCTCTCACCTCTTACCTACGACGCATTTTAGGATTGAATATTTCACTCAACCCTTCTCCGACTAAAGATAACCCGATCACCATCAGAGTCATCGCCAGTCCTGGAAAAGTAGCTGACCACCAAATTCCTGTAGGAAGCGCATCTAAAGCCAAACGTAGATCGTGACCCCATTCGGGAATTTCTGGCGGTAGTCCTAAACCCAAAAAACCTAAACCGCCTAAGATTAAGATGGCATCTGCTGCATTCAAAGTAAATAATACAGGAACACTCTGAATCACATTAAAAAACAGATAACGAGATAGGACTCTAGGGGTCGATGCACCCATCGCTTGGGCTGCTTCAATAAATAATTCGGTCTTAACACTGGTGGTATGGTTACGCACAATCCGAAAGTATTGCGGAACATAGGCGATACTAAGTGCGATCGCAGCATTTAAAACTCCTTTTCCCACGACAAAAGCTAAAGTGACTGAGAGTAACAATCCTGGCAAAGTGTAAATAGTATCCATTAAAAACAATAATACTTTGTCGATTTTTCCGCCCCAATAACCACTGATTAGCCCCAAGGGAACACCTAAAATTAAACTGAGAGTGGTAGCTAAGAAAACAACTTTTAAAGCTGACTGTGTACCAAAGAGGGTACGAGAGAAAACATCATAACCTTGACGGGTTGTCCCAAACCAATAATCTAATCCTGGGGGTTGATGAATCGGATTTGCTAAAAATTCTGTCGGATTTTTTAACCAGCCCCAACTCTCTAACAGGGGCGCAGATAAGGCAATGAAAATAAATCCGCTTGTTAGAATTAATCCCAGAATGGTTAAAACCGAAGCAAGATTAAGACGAACTCCGCTAAAAAGTCTGAATTTAGTAGTTGTCATAGGTTAATCTCATCCAGCAAAAATAGCGCCAAACTAAACAATACTCAGCAGCAATTATCTTAGTTCTTTGCTTGCTGTTTATAACATAAAGGGATTAAAGACAAAATAGTTAGTAAGCCCAAAGCCAGGAAAAACGATAGGCGATCGCCCCCTGCTAGTGCATTTGCACCACTTGTTCCTAACCAGGTATAAGCCAAAGTTCCAGGAATAATACCGAAAAAGGTAGCAATAGCATAAGAAATCCAATGAATTGCTGTTAGTCCTAAAAGAAAATTAACTAAATTAAAAGGTGAAACAGGCGCGAAACGAATTGTTAAAACAAATGCTACTGGTCGCTTTTTTATCGCTTGATTGAATCTAGTTAAAATCTGACGTTTGCCAAATTTACGCTTGATATAATCTCGTAATAAATAACGAGCCGTCCAAAATGCACCCAATGCACCTAAAGTTGCGCCAATTACTGACCATAAAGTCCCCCACCAAATACCGAAAACCATTCCGCCTACAACGGTTAATAATGTACCAGGAATACCAATAATTGTCAGGATAGTGTAAGTAATAAGAAAAGAAATAATTACACAGCAGCGATTTTTTTGTAAATATTCTAACAAAAACATCTTGTCAAACAAGATATTTAAAGGACTAAATATTAACAAAAGTAGTAAACAAATAATAATTGCTCCTATAAAAATACGCAATTTTTTATAACTTTCTTGGAGAAGATTTTTATGGCGATAGTATTTTTTTTATCGATGTTTGGTGTTAATTTCACTGTCTATTATTTAAATATTGATTATTTAAAGCAACGAACCACCACAACTAGAACCACTACCAGCAGTACAGCCATAACAATAATTAGCAGTTTTAATATCAGTAATTATATCGAGATTGTTAGCTGCTAAAAGCTGTTTTACTGTCAATTTTTTACCTTGAGAATCCCTAGCAGCAATTCCTTCCATCTGATTAAAGTCGCAGTCATAAACATTACCTAAATAGTCAATAGATAATTCATTACGACACATCACATGAGACAGAGTTTCTGAATTATAATTATTAGCTAAAAATCTTAGATAATCATCATGTAAATTCTGTCTTTGTAAAAACTGCTTAGTACGACCAATAGGCAGATTTGTAATAGTGAATAAGTTATTAAATTTGATCTCAAACTGTTCCGTGAGAAAAGATTTATAATCTTGTTCAAGTTTTTGTTGATTAGGAGTAAGAGAAAAATTATTATTAGTTGGTAAAGCAGGATTATAAACCAAATCTAAAATTAAATTGGGCTTTTTACCATACCCTAGTTTATTGAGTTTTTGAATAGCTACAATTGATTGACGATAAACTCCTACACCTCTTTGTCGATCAACATTAGATTCTAGATAGCAAGGAAGAGAAGCAACTATTCTTAACTGATGTTGAGCAAAATATTCTGGTAAATCTTCGTAACCAGGTTCAAAAAATATAGTTAAATTAGAGCGAACTATCACTTCTTTATTGTGAGCTTTAGCTGCTTCTACAATTGGCTTAAATCCATAGTTCATTTCTGGCGCACCACCAGTTAGATCGACAGTTTGAATCTGGGGAAATTGCTCGATTATAGTAATAATTTGTTCGCAAATTTCAGGTAATAATTCCTCAGTCCGCTTCGGGCTAGCTTCTACATGACAATGAGTACAGGCTAAGTTACATTTTCTACCTAAGTTAACTTGTAAAATAGTGATTTTATGTTTCGTTAGCGAAGTATTGATTTTCTGATTAAAAGGAATAAAGTTGGTATTTTTAAATTTTGTCTGAGTTGGCATAACTAGATATTGTTAGAGATAGATTGATGATTTTTGATTAAAACTGCAAAACTTTTTGATAACTGACAAATAGCTTAGATTTTACGCAAAGTGAAGGACATGACTTTTGAGGAAACCTCAAAAGTTTAAATTGTCCGCGCAAAGGGGTTAAATTTTATTTAGTACATTGTTACAATGTGTTAACAACATTCGCCAGGAGAACAACAGTTATCATTACTAGTATCAGTTAAGTTGTATTCTGAGCCTTTGGTTTCTTTGGGATGACGAATTGCTTTATTTTTGCAACTAAAAACTGTTGCTGCTTCTAGAGGAATATCCTCGTAAGGAGGTATGGGAATAATATCTTTTTGATAAGGGCTATTAGGATTAGTTAATATTTGATAAGTCTTATCGCAAACTGCCATTCTTTCTCCACGACAATAAACATGACCATCATCATCTTGTACTTGTTTCCAAGGACCTTGATAAATTACGGCTTGTTTTCTTTCCCAACATTCACCTTCTTTGCCTTTATAAGCTCTTACAGTCATTGAACGAAATTCTATACCATCAATAACTTGCCAAGGGCTTAGTTCTCTAGTAAGAATTTCAATGCCATAAAAGCCAGTATTTTCAAACATCTTTAACAAGATATCTTCGCGAAATGCACCAGCAATACATCCACTCCACAATTTGGGATCATTTAGAATTTTTTCTGTAGGTTCTTCATCACAAACAATGTCAGAAATAATGGCTTTACCACCTCGTTTTAAGACTCGATAAATTTCTTGAAATAATTGCTGTTTATCTTCAGGACGAACTAAGTTTAAAACACAATTAGAAATCACTACGTCGATACTATTATCAGGAATTAAAGTTGCTTCACGACGCAGGCGATCGCATTCTACTTCATATTTTGCTACATGATCAAGCGAGTGAATAGGATTACAATCTAACCAAGCTTGTACTTTGTCTAATGGTAGTTTTAAATCTTGAATTTTAGCTTTAACAAATTCAGTATTGTAATAACCAAGTTTAGTAGCAATTTCGTCTTGATATTTTCGAGCTAGCCTTAACATCTCATCGTTAAAATCTACCCCAATAACTTTGCCTGCTGCGCCCACTTTTTGCGCTAGAATGTAACAGTTTTTTCCTGCTCCTGAACCTAAATCAACTACTGTTTCTCCTTGATTAACATAGCGAGTTGGATCGCCACAACCGTAATCTTTAGCGATAATTTCTTCGGGTAAGATTTGGAGGTAGTTTCCTTCATATTCTGTCGGACAACACAAACTAGGTTGTTGCTGCTTAGCACCTGCTTGATATCTGGACAAAACTTCAGATTCAATATTGTAAGAAACTTCCGATCCAGATTTAGATTTTGGGTTGCGAGAAGTAGCAGTATCAGTCACGAATCACTCAATCCTTTTTCCTTACTAGTGTTTAACAATTGTGCTGGTTTAGTATAGAGGCAACTAAATCGTTTTTCAATATTAGTCTTGGATACTTTAACTATTAAATATAAGTCAGATGAAATTTTCCTGAGAGCGAAACCTAGATTTAATGTCTTATCTAGCCCCAGAAACAATAAGTTCTCAAAATTTATTTTTCCTAGCTATTGCAAAAAATTATTGATAAGCTATATACTAATCTCATGTGTTCTCCTCTCAAGGAATCGGCAGGAAAGGTCGCTAGGGGCAAATAAAGCGACTTCCCTGTTTTTTTTTATCCGCCACTAGATATTAAGAAGTTTTTGCAAGAACTAACAAACTTATTTCCCGATGAAACTTAGGAATTCGTCCTACCTGCTTGTACAGACGTTTCATGGAGCGTCATCTACTTGCTACTTATTTATGCTCCAATACCATCAATCTTATTAACCCAGACCTTAAGCGATAACAAAACTCTGCAGAAAATTGGAAAATCGCGGTAAATTAGCAATTGTTGGTCATGACAAAAATAGAGGCAAGTGAATGCTGGAGTTATATCAATTTGAATTATCGCAATATTCAGAAAAAGTACGTCTAATTCTCGATTACAAAGGACTAGAGTATCGCAAAATTGAAGTTACTCCAGGAGTAGGACAAGTCGAACTACTCCAAAAATCTGGTAGCAGACAAGTTCCAGTCCTGAAAGATGGTAGTACTTATATTGCTGACTCGACAGAAATTGCTTTTTATCTAGACCGCAAGTATCCTGAAAAACCTCTATTACCAGAAGACCCGATCCCTAGAGGACAATGTCTGCTTATAGAAGAATGGGCTGATGAGTCTATCGGACTTAAAGGACGTAAAGCTTTTATTGGCGCATTAAATCAAAATCAAAGTTTTCGTACTTCTGTATTACCCAGAGAAACTCCCGACCTCTTAAAGAACTTAGTAGGTGCAATTCCTGGAGAATTATTGGATGTTTTAGGAACAGGTGTTGGTTTTGGTGGTGATGCGGTTAGAAACGCCAAAAAAGGACTCAAACAAGACTTAGAAGCCCTATGCTTGATCTTGCAACATCAACCTTATTTAGTAGGAGATACCCCAACCTTAGCGGATTTAACCGTAGCAGGATTAAGTATCTTACTCAAATTTCCTGAAGGCTCTTATTTAAATATTCCCCCCCAACTCAAAGGTAAAGGTATTCCTGGACTAGCTGATAATATTGCCTTTGAGCCATTCTTTCTCTGGCGCGATCGCCTATATGCCGAGTACCGTAAAGGCTCTAGTATTCCGCCTAGAAATGATAATTCTGCTCCCACTTCAATCGATATAGAATAGATTGTTGAGAGTTGGTTAATGGTGATTTGCTGTTAAATTCAATTGCAGGATTCACCACTAACTGTTTTTTTTATCTCCCATGAAAGTTAAAATTAAACCTGCTTTAAGCGATCGCCGTATTTCAAGTCAAGCCAGAACGACTCAGCGTCAACTTTCTTTAGCGATATCAGCCGTCAGAACCAAACAAGAGCGAGATTTAACCCTCAATCTAGGATTAGTCATAGATGTCAGTGGCTCAATGGCGGGTAAACCTCTAGATGCGGTAAAACAAGCAGCGATCGCTATTATCAAAGAACTGCACCCAGGAGATCATCTTTCATTAATAACTTTTAATCATCAAGCTAACACTGTAGTTCAAAATCAATTAGTCCAAAACGTTAGTCAGATCGAAACTCAAATCAATCAGTTAGTAGCAGATGGAGGAACGGCTTTAGATGAGGGACTTAAATTAGGAATTAAAGAAGTAGCTACAGGAAGACGTAATACAGTATCTCAGATTTTTCTCTTGACCGATGGGGATAACGAAGATGGCGATAATCGACGCTGTTTGAAACTAGCCCAGTTGGCTTCAGATTACAATATAACCATTCATGCTTTGGGTTTAGGTAAAAGCTGGAATCAAGATATCTTAGAAACTATTGGCGATCGTACTAGGGGTAGTTTAACTTATATCGAACAGCCAGAAATGGCGATCGCCGCATTTAAGCAACTGTTTCAACGCTTACAGTCTGTGGGTTTAATTAATGGCTACCTGACTCTAGAATTAATGCCTGGCGTAAGACTAGCAGAATTAAAACCCCTGGCGCAAGTTTACCCCACTACCATCGAGCTACCTGTAACTATTGCAGGAAACCGCATCGAACTGAGTATCGGTGACTTAATGACTAATCCTGAAAAAGTAATTTTAGTCAACCTTTATCTTAATCAATTAACTCCAGGCAAACATTCTATTGCTACAGTACAAGTTACTTATGACGATCCTGCTTTAGGTAGAAATAATTTACAATCTTTACCTATTCCTGTATATGTAGAAGCTCAAACTAATTATCAATCTCAAGTTAACCAACAAGTCCAAAAATCAATCTTAACCTTAGCTAAATACCGTCAAGCTAAAATTGCTGAAGCCAAACTCTTACCAGAAGCTCTTAGCCAAGCCGAAACAATGGGCGATCTCGTCTCTGGCGATGAGGTACTGCGTGAGCGTCAGAACGCCATCATGCTATTGCAAAGCGCAGCCAATACTGCTTTACAGCTAAAAGATACCATCGGTGCAGCAGTTTTACAAGATAGTGTTACTAAGCTACAAGAAGGATTAGAACTTTCTAAAGCCGAGAAGAAAAAAATCCTTTTAGTTTCTAAGACAATTTTTTCAGATTGCTCATTGTCAATTAATAGCTGATAATTTAATTTGTTCCTTAATTATTACTTGTGACTCATTACTTGAGAATTTGCACAATTATTTATCAGATGCAATGCCCAATCCTTTTAAAAAAATCGGAGAACTCACTCAAGACGAGAATTTTCTTAAATTAGTTCATCAGATAGAAAATATAGTTGCTAAAGTTTTATCCTTAGCACTGTTAGTAATTGTTATATTAGCTTTAGTAGATTTAATTTTTTTCTTATCAAAAGATATTTTTACTCAAGAACCAATAGGATTTTTTAATCAAACTTTAATTGAACTTTTTGGGTTATTTTTAAATATTTTAATTGCGCTAGAATTACTCGAAAATATTACTGCTTATCTCAAAAAACAAGTAGTACAACTAGAGCTAGTTTTAGTAACTTCTTTAATTGCTGTAGCCAGAAAAATTATCATCTTTGACTTAGATAAAAAATCTAGTGATGACTTAATGGCGTTAGGTATTGCTACTCTTTGTTTATCTGTAGGCTATGTTTTAGTAAGGCTAACTAGAGACAAAAGCTAAATCTTAAGTAAGATAGCGATGCAGAAATACATCTTACCAAATTCAGAAATTCTAGACCCAAAATAGCTGATTCATAGTTTATTTTTTACGATGTAATCTAATAAAACATTACAAGCATCAAACAGTAAATCAATCACATAATTAAACCCTGCTTCTCCACCATAATAAGGATCGGGAACTTCCTCATCAGTATGCTGAGTTGCAAAACTACACATCATTTGGACTTTATCTTGATACTTACCTTGAGGATCGTAATAGATAATGTCGCGGTAGTTTTCGCGATCCATTGCTAAGATCAAATCGAACTCTTCAAAATCTAAAAGTCGAAATTTTCTGGCTTTTCCCGCTAAGATTAGATTACGTTTTTGGGCTGCTAGGCTCATCCGACTATCGGGAGCAGAACCAATATGATAAGCAGATGTTCCTGCTGAGTCACAAATAATTTTATCTGTTAAACCAGCTTCTTGAATCAAATGATTCATAATATTTTCTGCTGAAGGAGAACGACAGATATTACCCAAACAGACAAACAGTAACTTATAAGTCATAGATGATGTTGATTTTTTAAAGATTACTATACCCCAAATTTTGTTAAATTTTTAATTTTCGGGTGCGATGGATAATTTAATCAGTGAAGGATAATCAGCACCAGATTTGATGGTTAAAGTAATAATTTGAGCATCAATTAAGCGAGTTTCATGGGGAAATTGTCCTGTACCTGGATTGACTGGATAAGCAGGAAAGCAAGCACCGCTGAGGCTAAGACGCAGACAGTGATGTTGAGAGATTTTAATGCAAGTTGCTTGTAACGGGATAGTAATGGGGGCTTGAGGTGAATCGACTCTAATATAACCTTGGGTAAAATTAAACACTTTTCTGTTAGGATGAACCACTGAAAGAATTGCACATAGATCGAAACTAGGAGTATCAGCAGTAGCATAAATTTCTACTCTCATCACTCCTACAAGATGCAGATCGGCTTCTAGAGGTGCAGAAGTATAGGTAAGAATATCCGCACGACAATCTAAGCCAGAACGCTCAAAAGAACCACTAGGAAAGCTACTATGACCCCCCAAAGCGGGTACAGGTCGCCAAGGATCGTGAACAATAGTATCAGTAGTATTACTAAATTCTGTGGCAACTTCTGGTAAGTTAGGATCTAATAAGGTTTGGGACGTTACATCCCTTAGTTCTTCTGCTAAGTATTCCCACAATTCCCCGCTATCTTCTCGTATATTAGCCAAACCGTCACTAGCCAAATAGTAAATCTTGGCTTCATTTTGGGGTAAGTCAGTAAAGTAACGCCATTGATTACTACCCATCTCAAATAAACTGACAGCAGGTTCAGTTAACATTCCTGTATCTTTGTTTTTAAGAAAATGATCGAACCATCGTATTTGGATCTCGTCTATCGAGTTTTGGGCTTCTATGCCATAATCTACAGCACCCAATTTTCTTCCCCAAGGAAGATGCGCCCAAGGTGCAACAATTAGATGTTGCGGATACTGACTTTTAGCTTTCATGGCTCGATAGAGATTGAGTGTTCCCCGTAAATAAGGATCGAACCAACCGCCAATATGCAACATCGGAATATCTGTATTTTGCAGCAAATTTTTAGGAGATAATTGCGCCCAATAGTCTCCAGGTAGAGGATGATTGAGCCAATCATGATAAAAAGAGTCTGCTGCTAAGTGCTGCATAATCTTCGGATTAGCAGGAAGTAAATCTTCTAAAGGCAAATTACCAGAGGCGCGTTTTAGTTGCTGATAAGCTGTCTCATCTCCTTGTAAGCGGGCGGTTTCCGCTGCTAGTTGGATTCCCCAAGCCAGATTTATTTGCCAACAAAAAGCCTGATTTTCATAAGCCCAATCCGAGTATAAATCATCCGCTACCATCGCAGGGGCGATCGCCTTTAAAGCAGGAGGTTGCTGTACTGCGGTATAAAGTTGGGTCATTCCCTGATAGGAAAAACCATACATTCCTACTGCGCCAGTGCTTCTTGGTAACTGCGACACCCAGTTAATCGTATCTAATCCATCGGCTACTTCATGAGTAAATAACTCAAATTTTCCTTCTGATGTTCCTCTTCCTCTGACATCTTGAATCACTACCATGTAACCCTGACTGGCATACCAACACGGATGAGCATATACTACCGTAGAGGCGATCGCTCTACCATAGGGTTGACGCATCAGTAAAATTGGTAACTCGGCTTTAGTTTCAGGACGATAAATATCCGCGTCTAATCTGACTCCATCTCTAGTTAACATTGAGCCAGTTTCTTTGACAATTGTAGTCATTGGTTATTTTTTAAGGTTGATTTTTACTTACTGGTTATAGCGTTTCTGAATTTATTTTTTCCTTAAAAAATTAACTTTGTCCCTTACTCAAGAATCCTGTTACCAAAAATCCTAATAACTGAACTAAAACAATCGTCGGACCTGAAGGTAGATCGAACGCACCTGAAATAATCATTCCGATTACCGCACTCATCGCCCCAATAGCAGCAGCCGTAATCAAAAAAGGCACAAATTGACGGCTAAGTATTTTGGCAGTAGCAGCAGGAATTACCAAAAAACCATTCATTAAAAGAATCCCAACAGCGCGAACTGTTAAAGCGATAGTTAAAGATAAAACAATAATGAACCCGTAGCGATACTTTTGGACAGGAATACCTTGCACTTTTGCCAAGTCAGGATTGAGAGTCAGCAGCATTTGATCGGGTAAAGTCCAACCTAACCAAATAATAGTTGCACTCAGCAGCATTAACAACAAAATTAAATCGGTATTGCTAATCGATAAAATATCTCCGAGTAAAATCGATAGCAAATTTCCGCGATATCCTCTCAAAAAACTCAAACCAATTGTCCCCAAAGAAATGGAACTAGCCAGAGCAATACATAATATAGTGTCGCTATTTAAATTGGTACGGTCGATTAGATATAAAATACCTAAACCATAGACAACAGTAAAAATAATTAGTGTCCAATTAGTTGGAAATTGGAACAGTGCAGCTAAAACAACGCCCAACATCCCAGAATGACCTACTGTATCACCAAACAACGACAAACGACGTAAAATTAAAAATCCCCCTAAGATACCACCCAAAATACCCAGTAATACCCCACCAGCGATCGCTCGTTGCATGAAGGAAAAACTAAAAAGACTAATCCATTCTGGTAAGTTAATATTCATTTAAAATTGGTTATTGGTCGATCGCTAACTCCTAACCACTCAGCTTACCGCTCAAAATTATTCGGTTCATGATGATAACAGTAAGCATTAACGACAGAACCATATATCTGTTGTAAATTTCTGGGTGTCAAAATTTCTGAAGGTACACCTTGGTCTAAAATTTGGCGATTGAGACAAAAAACCCAATCACAGTATTTACTTACTACATCGAGGTCATGAGAAACTTCCAAAATCGTCCAACCCTCTTGTTGCTTAAGTCGAACTAGTAAATCGGCAAATTCAGCTTCTCCTTTGAGATCTACTCCTGCTAAGGCTTCATCTAAAACTAATAGACGACGGGGTATTACTAAACAATATGCTAATAACAATCTTTTAAGTTGCCCCCCACTAAGAGTACCAATTTTTTGATTAGCTTGATGCTGCAAGTTAACTTGTTCTAAAGCTTGCTGAATGATCTGGCGTTTTTTAGGGCTTGATTGCCACCATTTGCCTTTATTTAACGACAAACCAACTAATTCGGTGACAGTACAAGGAAATGTTACTTCAAAAGGAAATTTTTGCGGAATATAGCCAATCGTATTTCCCAGATTTTTTAATCGTTTTCCTTGGGGATCGAAATAAGTAATTCGCCCCGATTGTGCGGGAATTAAGCCTAAAATCGCTTTGACTAGGGTACTTTTTCCTGCCCCATTAGGACCAATAATTGCGTTATGGGTTCCTGGATAAATTGCCAAAGAAACAGAATCTAAAGCAAGATAGTCACCACAGATGACAGATAAATCTTGGACTGTTAATAGGGCTTGAGCGATCGCAGTATAATTCATTTAATTACAAGCTTTTTCTAAAGATGCTAAATTTTGTTCCATAATTTGCAAATAATACTGAGGATCGGTATCTCCTGATTCGAGTGGGTCTAAGGTTTCGATCGTCAGATCGAACTCTTGAGCTATTTGCCGAATCCGATTATCATCAACACCAGGTTCGGTAAAGATTGCTTTGACTTGAAACTCTGCTACTGCCTTGCCAACTTCTTGGATATCTCTGGGAGAAATACCCGCTTCAGGAATTTCTATGACTGCCATTTGTTGCAAGTTGTATCTTTGCGCTAAGTAAGAAAAAGCATCGTGAAAGGTAATAAATTTACAGCCTTCTAATGGTGCTAATCTTTGACTAAACTTGGCATCTAGCTGTTGTAGTTGGTTGAGGTATTGTTCTGTATTGTTATTATATATAGCTTCTCGCTCAGGATAAGCTGCAATCAAACCCTCGCGAATATTTTTAATTTGCGCTTGTGCTAAAACAGGATCGAGCCAGACATGAGGGTCTTGACTGCCATGATCGTGAGTTTCATCATCATGATCATGATCGTGATCTGCCGTTTCTGCTTCAAGTTCGATAGTTTCTATGCCCTGACTCGCATCAATTATTTGCAGTTGCGCATTACCTGCATTCTGAATTAAGTTTTCGCTAAATGTCTCTAGTTCTAGTCCGTTTTTAACCAGAATATCCGCTTCTGCTATGGTGCGGGCATTTTGGGGCGTAGCTTGATATTCGTGAATTTCTGTACCAGGAGGAATTAAGATATCTACTGGCGTTTCTGAACCTACTATCGCTTTGGTAAAAAGATACATCGGAAAAAATGTTGCCACAATGTTCTTGTCTGAATCATTTTGGGCTGAGGTAAAACGATTAGCAGCTAATGCGCCCAAAGCGAATAGTGTCATTAATAATAAATATTTTAAACGGTTTTTCTGAAGCAAAGAGATAATACTAAACAGCATTGGCTCGGCAATAATAATATTTTAATGATAATCATTACCATAGCATTAAGAGCTTCTACGTTTAACTAAATTTTTTAGGTGACAGGGGATAGATGACAGGGAAGAGGTTAAGTGATAAGTAAGAAGTAATCGAGAGCAATGAATCACTAACCACTAATCAAAACTTAAATGGAATTAATCCTTTATTATCTACTAGCCTTAGCACCAATTATTACCGTCTTTATCTTGTTAGTAATTGCGAAACGCGCTGCGAAACAGGCAATGCCCATCGCTTATCTGGTGACAACAGCGATCGCCTTATTAGTTTGGCAGATGCCTGGATCGGCGATCGCTGCTTCGACAATTCAGGGTTTAGTGATGGCAGCA
>DAXETX010000359.1:0-2667 GCA_051155735.1 Xenococcaceae cyanobacterium | reverse complement strand
TCGATCTCATCGGATTTCAAGCTAGAACTAGAGGACAAGCTGAGAGTCAACTCTCAGAAGAAGCTAAATACATTGAAAGACTTTAACCGCGAAAGGCGCTTACTTATATCTCTAGTTTTATAAGTGTCATTTTGCTCTCAGCAAGATCGCACTTTACCAAAAACCAATTGGCGATCGCTTCAACCAAATTTCTTTTCCTATCGAGTTAAATAGCCTCCGTTAATCCAAATTGTTTGTCCCGTAATCCATTCACCTCAAAGATATTTTCATTACCAACCTTCTAGTTGTCTGAATATTAGTCATGACAAAAGAAGAAAGAAGATCATAAAATAATACTTACTCTATCGTGCCATAATCGCCAATGTTTAATTTTGGGAAAAGACTGATTACTCTTTTATGTGCCATAACTTTAGCTCTATTGTGGGTCTTAGTTGATGTCCATCCTGCAATAGCCCAAGATAATACAGTTAACTACACTTATAGTGAATTGCGCAATCAGGACTTTTCCCATCGCAACCTGAAAGGGGCAGTTTTTGCTGCTGCGGATGTTAGAGGTACAACTTTCGCAGGTTCAGATTTGAGTAATTCGATTTTAACTAAAGCCAATTTTCTCAATACAGATTTATCTGATGTCAATCTTACTTCTTCTTTAATGGATCGAGTAAGTTTAGAGCAAGCTAATTTAACTAACGCAATTTTAGAAGCTGCGGTGGCTACTAGTACCAATTTTGCCGATGCAGAGGTTACTGGTGCTGATTTTTCTGGAGCAATTTTAGACCGCTATCAAATCTATCTCCTGTGTCAAAAAGCTCAAGGAGTCAATCCTACTACAGGAATTGCTACTAGAGATAGTTTAGGGTGTGATAGGTGATAAAAAACAATTATTTTTTGTTGTTGCTTTGATTTTTCTGACTAGCAACATTTTCCAAATTTATGTCAATTTTTACCAAAGTAGATTCGATTAATGCTTTAATTATTGGTGCTTCTCAAGGTATTGGTTTAGGATTTGTGCAAGAGTTACTTAACTATCCTAATCTTGGCTATATCTATGGGACTTATCGTCGTAAAGCAACTGCATCATCCTTAATTGAGTTAGTCAATAGTTATCCAGAGCGATTACATTGTCTAGAAATGGATATTACCCAAGAATCTTTGATCGCAGCAGGAATTAAAATTATTACCCAAAAAGTAACTCAATTACATTTAGTTATTTACTGTGTCGGAATTCTACATCAAGGAAATTTGCAACCAGAAAAAAGTCTTAGACAAATTGAGGCTGACAATCTAATCTATTATTTTCAAGTAAATAGTATTGGTGCAGTATTGTTGGCCAAACATATTATGCCTTTATTGCGTCACAAACAAGATAGTATCTTTGCTAGTATCTCTGCCAAGGTAGGCAGTATCAGCGATAATCGTCTTGGTGGTTGGTATGGTTATCGTGCTTCTAAAGCTGCCTTAAATATGTTTTTGAAAACAATATCTATCGAATACAGTCGCCGATGTCCTCAAACTATCGTAGTGGCACTTCATCCAGGAACAACAGATACTCGCTTATCTCAACCCTTCCAAAAAAATGTTCCTCCAGAAAAGTTATTTTCGATAGAGCGTACTGTTAGTCAACTATTATCGGTTATGGCAGGACTAGAAATTAGAAACAGTGGCGAGTTTTTTTCTTGGGATGGTAATAATTTACCTTGGTAATCATTGAGTTTGCTGTCTTTGTCGCTACATTAATAGTACAGAAAAAGCGCAAAAAGTACTCTCTGATACTTGTATAAATTTTTATTTTGGGTTAATCTTTCGAGGAAATCTGCTATTTCTCTGGCAAAAAATCTTTTTAGATGAGTCTCCGTCTAACTGACATCGTTTAATCTTCTTGACGCTAAATATGCGAAACGCGATGTGTTCTATTAGTCGAGATTTTTTCGGACGAGTTACCGCAGAAGTTGGTGATTTGCCGATATTACCCGAATGCCTAAAAAGATCATTTTCGCTGTAACCTATGGCTAGCTACTAGGGAAGGCTTTTGCCTAATGTCTTTTGTCTTGCTACTTACACAAAACACCATGCAACACAGTTTACTCAACAACAACGCCATCAATCTTTCCTCTTTGATGCTCAAATTGGCTATAGTTGGAGGTCTGACAGGAGTTTCTCTTGTGCCTACTAGACCGGTTAAAGCTGCACAGACCGTGAAAAAGCCTCCAGAAAGCAACTTAATCGCAGTAAATTTAGCAGAGCGCGATCGCACCTTATTAACCTTAGAAGCGAGTTCTTTAAGCCAGATCTCAATTGCTCAAGCTTTGCCAAGAAAAACTTTAACGCCTCTGGAAAAATCGAGCGTAGCAAAAGTTCCTAAAGAGATTTCTACTGTTACCAGTCCCACTGAAGAAAATAAGATTAGCACCTCTAAAAAAGTCATAATTCAATCTAATTTAAACACTGATGAAACTAAAGCCATTCCTGAACTTCCGACTTTAGAGGTAGCGCAACAAAACTCTGAGACAGGAAAATCGCTCCAACAAATTCATACAGTGCAACCAGGAGAAACTATTAGTAATATTGCCAATAGTTATGGCATCTCCCAACAAGAACTAATTGAAGCGAATCAGATCGATGATGCGAATCGCATTGCGATTGCAGATGAGTTAATTTTGCCTCTTG
>DAXETX010000358.1:0-2105 GCA_051155735.1 Xenococcaceae cyanobacterium | reverse complement strand
TCGATCTCATCGGATTTCAAGCTAGAACTAGAGGACAAGCTGAGAGTCAACTCTCAGAAGAAGCTAAATACATTGAAAGACTTTAACCGCGAAAGGCGCTTACTTATATCTCTAGTTTTTTGACATACTCCTGGGCGGGACACGCAGGATTCTCCTCAACTCAACAAATCTTTGAGAGAAGGGAGCGTTTTATCCTGACTGCTGCCCACAGCCAGCTTTTTGATTAGCAACGCAGAGTTGTAGTCTCGGTCGCAATTTAAACCACAGCTATCGCATTCATGCCAACGGTCACTTAGGGTTTTGCTGACCCGATTTAGACATCGACTGCAATATTGAGATGTTCCTCTTGGATTAACCTTGACTATTCTCGTACCGTATTTTTGAGCTACTTGGAATAGTATTTCCAGAAAATTTCCCACCCCATTATCGCTCCAAGATTTGTTCATTCCAGAAGATGATGCCTGTCCATTTGGAACAAATACACCATCGATTTTTTTAGGCTTATTTCTTCGCTTCATGTTGCGAATTTTTAAGTCTTCAATGGCTAAAACTTTGCAGTTTTTAACAAGTTTGTGGGATTCGGTATAATGCCAATGTTGACGCTGCCTAGCTATTTTTTGGTGAAGTCTAGAGATAGCTTTTCGTGTGAGTCTTTTCGCCTTCTTGCTACGATTATTATCTTCTAATTTTCTCTGTAATTTAGCTAGTTTAGATTCGGCTTGTCTTAAGTATTTTTCGGGAAAACATTGGTTATTATTTGAATTCACGTACAGTTTTTCCAGTCCAACATCTATTCCAGTAGTATTAGAATCCGTGGAAACTGTATCTATTTCTAATTCAGGAATAGATTTATCTTCTACTGAAAGACTTATGTAACAGCCATCAGCTTTTCTAGTAATCGAAACAGTTTTCAGTTTAAAACCAGGTTCAATATTTCTGGATTTAATGAACTTAAGAACACCCAGTTTAGGCAACTTAATTTTACTGCCCATTAAGTTTTTGTCAGGAATGCTCGGATAGGTGAGAGTGCGATACCTAGTTCGATTTTTAAATCTAGGGCGACCACTTCTATTACCTTTTGAGTCTCCACCTATGAATCGCTCAAAAGCCAATTTTACTCGTTTGACACAGTCTTGAAGTACTTGAGAATAGATATCACTGTACCAAGGTCTATCTCTTTTTAATTGAGGCAAACTGGCGGATTGAGAGTGCCAATCAGGATTATTCTTAAGTTCTCCAGAACCAATTTCACACCATCTCAAACAGCATTTTCCTTGAGGAATAACTAGGTTAGAGCGATTGTATTTCCACCAATTAAACCTTTGTGACAACAAATAGTTATACTGCGCCCGCAGCATATCAAGCCAACGGTCGATTTCTCGTCGTTGTGCTGATGTCAAAAGAAGTTTGTACTGGTATGTTTTCCTCATGATAGGATTATATCATTAACCGTACAAATATTCTTGATGACAAAAACCAGGTATCACAGTAGTCGTAGAGCAGTATTTAACTTAACTGTGCATATTGTATTGGTCACAAAGTACAGACGAAAAGTGATTAATGTTGCGATGAAACAAGAACTTGAGCGAGTGTTCAAATCGGTACTACATTCTTGGGATAGTGAATTAATAGAATTTAATTGCGAGAGCGACCACGCCCATTTGATCGTGTCATTTCCCCCTCACAAACTATTAAGCAGTTTAATAGCAAATTTAAAAGCCACATCATCTAAGACAATGTGGCGCAAGTTTCAATCAGTAGTTTCAAAAGTTTATTACAACAAGAAGAAAGTTTTTTGGACAGGAAGCTACTTCGTTTCGAGTTGTGGCGGAGTCACTATTGATATTTTAAGAAAATACATTCAAGACCAGGACTCTCCGAGCTAAACCCTGACTCGCTTATATCCCTCACTGAAAGTGAGGGATATAAGCTCGATAAGATAAAGCAGAATCTAGGTCTTATATTTCCCCGCGGATGTCTTCTATTACACCATCTCTCAAGACAATTTCTACATTGAGTTTTTTAACCAAATTATCTCCTTTTTCAACACGGAAAAAGCTTTCCATTTGGGCTTGAACTACCTCTTTATCCAATTCTAAGAGTTG
>DAXETX010000357.1:0-35151 GCA_051155735.1 Xenococcaceae cyanobacterium | reverse complement strand
AGCACCAAATCCTAACTCTTCTCCTGGGTCAGAAGTGCTAACACCGATCAGCCTGTCATTACCAGTATCTCCTGATAGAGAATCGTTGCCTAATCCTCCTGCTAGGGTATCATTACCGCTACCTCCATTGAGGGTATCATCTTCCGAACCACCGAAGATTTGGTCTCTTCCCCCATCACCAGAGAGTAGATCGCTATCATTACCACCTAAGATGATGTCATTGCCATCGCCACCATTAACGGTATCATCTCCTGATTCACCTAACATCCGATCCGAGCCAATTCCTCCCTCTAGGCGATCGCCATCATTACCACCTAAAATAGAATCATTTCCGCCGTCTCCTGTTACGGAATCTCTACCATCGCCAGCAGCAACCAAGTCGTTACCGCGACCACCAGCAATTGTATCATTGCCAGCTAGTCCTTCGATTACGTCGTTACCGCCCAAACCTTCAATTACGTCTCGGTTTTCCGTACCGATTAAAATATCATCACCTTCTGTACCGACAATGGGCGTTAAAGGCTCTATTGCTTGAATGAACTGGTCTTGAGCTTCTTCGGGTGTTTCTCCATAGGCTTGGAAATATTCAAAACTCTGGGTTTCGCCTGCATTTAAATCTAGTTGAATACCAAGATGAGTCCCTTGGTCGTCTAGTTCCCCTTCCCCATCAAAAGGATTGGCAAAGAATTCATTTAGAGTGAAACCATCACTAATATTGAAAGGTGAACCAGAAGCAACAGTGACATCAGAATTTAGCGACCCGACAATAAAAGTCAAATCCTCTAACTCCGAAGCCTGTCCAACAGTGGCTGTTCCCCCAGCAGTATCGAGGGCAAAGACATCGTTAAAGGTTGCAAAGTCGTTACCCCGATCTACCCCTTGATCGGGATCGAAGGTATCAAAATAACCGAGGTTAGTATCCGAACCATTGTTAATAAATTCTGTGTCAACACTGACAACATTTAAACCTTCAACCAGAGAATAGGTTCTAGTGAAGTCAATATTTGCTCCTCCTCCAGTGTAAGTTCCAGTAACAACTATAGAATCATCAATGCGTTCGACAGTAACAGGCTGTTCCTCAAAGCTAAAACCTTCTGTGTCGTTAAAGACAAAAGTAGCAGTATCGTTGCCATTTTGGAATCCAAAGTCAGAAACGGGAAATCCTGGATTGAAAAAATTACTACCGCCAAAAAAGATATCATCAATTGCACCGTTATTTTCGCGAATATCGGCTTGTAAAGAACCGTTGTTTAAAGAAAAAGGGTCTTCTCCAATAAAAATTTCAATGTCATATTCACCAGTGCTGAAGCCGTCGAAACCACTACCTTCAACAAAAGGATCGTAGCTAAAATTGGCGAAACTACTAACCCCAGCATAGTAAGTATCGGAAGCGGTAGCAGTAAATTCGATAAAAGAATCAAGTCCATCACTGTCGTCATTGACTGCTACTTCGTTTCCTTCTGAATCAAACAACCGTAGTACAGAATCTAAAGGCGAACCAAAAGTCTGAGCATCAATATCAATCGTAACGCGATCGCCAGTATCTAGCTGAAACTCTAAAAAATCTACTTCATTAGTTGGTTCGACTTCAGGGTTATCTCCCAGAAAGCCACTGTCGGCAAAAGTTCCAGGATTTTCCGAACTCAATCCAGTAGCGATCGCTTCGGAAATGGTATCATTGGGTTCGTCAATGGTGAGAGTTTCTGAAGGTGGTTCGACAATTACTGGGGTAAGATTTTTTTCAGGAAGATTGTTACTATCACTATCTTCTGTGAAATCAGTAGTTTCAGAATCAATTACTACTTCCGAATCGATAAATTTAAAAGCAGGAGAACTAATATTTAAATCGGGAGATACAGCTTGTAGAATAGCCACTGTTTCGGCTCTAGCAGTCACTCCAGGGTCGAAAGTGAGTGCAGCATCAATTGTTCCCGATTCGGAAGTAAAGAAATCTAAGCGATAAATATCTGCCGATCCTGCAAGTTGGATCGAATCTTGACGGGGGTTAAAGTCCGCAAAAAGAGCATAGTCAGTTTCCCCCCGATTTAAAGGATTGCCGTCATCGTAGTAAACTCGCAATAAATCCCCTAAAATAAGAGTATCCCGTCCTGTTCCTCCAGCTATCGTATCGACTTCGTTTCTGCCAAATTGAGAACTAGGATCGGCAAGTTCTATACCGATAAGGCGATCGTTACCATCTCCACCACGGAGCGTGTCATTATCTGAGCCACCAATCAGGGTATCTCTGTTGATACCTCCTCTAAGACGATCTGCGCCACTGTCCCCTGAGATGCGGTCATTCCCTCCTTCTCCTGCAAGAGAATCATTTCCCGTTCCGCCACCGAGGTCATCATTTCCTGAACCCCCTAAAACCGAATCATCACCACCGCGACCTTCTAAAATATCGTTACCGCCTAAACCGTTAATAAAATCACCGCGATTCGTCCCAGAAATCACATCATCTTCGGGTGTACCAATGAGTTCTGCTGGTGGTCCTAGTTCGCTTAAGGAATTGAATGCATTGAGTCGTCCACCAGTTAGGGTTCTTCCTTCTAAAGCAGCAAGGGGATCGACTCCTGTTAAAATCAAATCTTTAAGTTCTTCGGGGCTTAATCCTGGTTCTTCAGCTAACAGTAAACTAGCAACTCCTGCTACATGAGGTGTCGCCATGGAAGTTCCACTTAAGAAACCATAATCATTCCCAGGGAAGGTGCTGAGAATATCTACTCCTGGCGCACCCAAATCAATAGTAGTAGCACCAAAATTAGAAAACCCAGCTAGATTATCGCGGTCATTAGTAGCTGCAACGGAGATGATGTTATCTAGGTCGTAGCTGGCAGGATAAAACGGATTAAGATCATTATCATTGCCGAATTGATTCCCTGCTGCTGCAATAAATAACTGTCCCGCATCACCAGCAGCAGCGATCGCATCTCGTAAACCTTCCGAAAAAACACCGCCTCCCCAGCTATTGCTGGTAAAGTCTGCACCCATCATGGTGGCGTATTCTATTGCTTGAATGGCATCGAAGTTACTCCCACTACCACTAGCATCGAGAAACTTGAGTGCCATAATCTGGGAATCCCAGCTAGCTCCAGTTACTCCCGTATTGTTGTTGCCTTCCCCAGCAATTGTTCCTGACACATGAGTACCGTGACCATTATCATCAAAAGGATCGCCATCACCGTTGACAAAATCGTAGCCGAAGAAATCATCGACAAAACCATTGCCATCATCGTCAATTCCGTTATCGGGAATTTCCCCTGGATTAGTCCACATATTATCGTTGAGATCGGGATGAGTATAATCTACTCCCGTATCAATGACCCCAATGACTACATCACTGCTACCAGTTTGAATATCCCAAGCCTCTGGAGAATCGATATCCGCATCAGGTATCCCACCCGTTTGTCCTGTATTGTTCAGTCCGTATAATTCGTTAAAAAGAGGATCATTGGGAAATGTCTCGGCGATGGAAACCAAATAATTTGGTTCGGCATATTCAACTTGAGGGTTACGATTGAGAATAGCAACTGCCTCTTCAACATCAATATCTTCAACTTCAACTAGCTGAATATTTAAAGTCTCAGTCGTTTCTAATACTTCACCATCGACGCTTTCCAGAATTGTTTCCATCTCTACTGGCGACATATCTGGATCGAGCTTGACAATTACTTGATCGGGTTCAGCCTCATCTAAAGGTGGCTTAACAGCATCAGACTCCATTGGAACTAACTCTAAAGCATCTGCTGTTTCTAAGCCAGTGTTGCCAACTAATCTAGCAGCACCAGTAGTTTGGTCGATTTGGTAGAGGTTATCACCTGTATCAGAATCATTGCCCAAAGCATATAGTTGTTCGTCTTCTGGACTATAGGCTAAGCCTACTCTGGAGTTAAAATTGACTCCCGTGTCGCCAACTAAAGATGCTTCTCCCGTGCTGGGTTCGATAGTATATAGAGCATTATCTTCGCCAATAGCGAACAGAGTATTCGTGCTTTCATCTAAGTCTGCTCCTTGGATAGAAACAGGAAGTGTCGAGTTAGCAAAAGACGGTGTAAATTCTCCCGTTTCAGGGTCTAATGTTCCTAATCCCTCAGCAATACTAAAGCCATAGAGAATACCATCTTGATGAGCAATCGCCTGAATATCTGAAGCCGATTGAGAGCCAATTACTGTTGCTTCTCCTGTCGCTAGATTTACTGTCGATAAAGACTCAGAGCTAGAAGAATCAAATAAATTAGCAGCGAACAAGGTTTCTGCTTCCGAGGAGTCTGATGAGTCAGAAGATAATCCACTAAAGTTGCTTTGTAACCCTAGTTGACCCACAGGTGTTGCAGTTCCTTTTAAAGAGTCTATGCCATAAACGATATTAGTAGCACTATCAATAGCGTAAAGCGTAGTCATGAAATTTTATCTAATTATTGTGTTGATATCTAACTAAAATAATCCCTTTTTTGTCAATGTGATGTAGATTACATACCGTTAAAGGTAATTTAGACTACATAAGATATTTATTTAGGTAAGCTATTTGATCCTTTTAAAAATTAAGGGTAAAAGTTGAGGAAGTTGTGAAGATAGTGAGCAAAATTTTTTGCTTAAATTGTAAATATTGATTAATATTGGCGAAGTTGCAGAAATTACTGTCATTATCTTCACAAGTTACTCAAAATATTTTGTTAGTTTCAAACTGAGAGAAATTATGGATAGGAGGTGTTAAATATTTATGAAAAGCAGCTTTTTTCAATCGCATAATTATTATTTTTTTAACGGTGATCGCAGTTTTGATAATTGAAAAATCTATGCCCTTCAATGACTAGAAATAATATGATAAATTATCGGGAAAAAATTATTGCCTTGTGGACAGTATTTCTTGTCGGAACATTATTTCATACTCAATTAGCCTTAATGCCTTTGTTTCACGGTATTGATGTAGCTATGATGGGACATCATCATCAAGAAACAGCAACCATAGCAGAGATAACGCCAATATTATGGGGAATGCTGCTCTTTTTTATGTTACCGATGATGGTTATTGTCGCCACAGCATTTTACGAGCTTAAAGGCTATAGAATGTTTCATTTTGGTTTGACAATAGTTTATACGATTCTCAATTTACTTCATACAATTGCCGACTTATTAGTTACTCCTATCGCTTGGTATCAAATTGCTTTGATGGTGCTGTTATTTCTCATTGGTATTTTACTTAATATGGTGTCTTATCAATGGCTGAAAATGGGTTCTCGTCCTGCACAGTTTAGAACTTTGGCTAAGTAAATTTATTGCTTTATGATGGCGATTAACACCACTAAAGCAAATTACTACAGGATAAGAAGCGAATATCTGCTGACTATTAAAAGTTGATACAGGATAAAATACTTTGAGTTGGGCTGTATTTAGTCGTATTGAGCATTATAGATAATCGTTGCTTCGGTTTAATCTTAGATTTTGCTAATTCTTACAGCGTTTCCATTGCTTGCGCGATCGCCTGAGAAAGAAAAGGCAGTAACTCTTGATTATTTTTGCCTTCAGTAAACACAACCAAAAGATAAGGTTGTCGCTCAGGAATTTCGATATAAGCAGCATCATGACGTACTTGAGATGTCCAGCCAGCTTTTGACCAAATTTGGCTGTTAGCGGGTAATCCTGCTCCCAAAAAACCTGTAATTTGATCTTCTGCTCCTTGATTGTTTTCGGCAACTAGGGGATTAAGTTGGCGTTTTAGGAGTTGCATCATTTGGCTAGAGCGATCGCGAGATACGGCAACACCACCAATAATACTATGTAACAGTCTGGCAACACTATCTGTCGTCAACATATTACGATTTTCCATTAATTCTCCCAAAAAAGCCCTTTCTCTGCCATAAGCTCCTTCATTCCAGGGTTTTTGATTGACATTAATACTCTCTAATTCTTGCCAACCCAAAGATTTAAAGTAACGATTGACAATATTGCGTTGTTGTTTCCAAGTAGCAAAAGGTGCTTCTGGTAATTCTGGACCACTAGTAGTACCTGTAAGAACATCGATAATTAAACTAGTAGCATCGTTGCTAGAGTAGGCGATCGCATCTTTAATCGCTCTTTGTAGTTCTGGCGAATCTCCTACCATTCCTTTGTCTAACCATTCATGAATTGCTACCAAGTAAAATAGTTTTACGATACTAGCAGGATAAATGCGTTCAACACCGCGATAACTAAAACCTCTAATTTCATATTGCCAAAATTCTTCTGGCGACAAAGCACCACCAGTATTGACAATCACAGGAGAGTCATAGACGAGCCAAGTTAGGGCGATTTGATCTCTAGTCAGAAAAGGAAACTTTTGCCATGTAGTTGCTAAAATCTGTTGCGCGATGTCATTTAGTTGCTGATCTTGACGGAAAAATACCATAAAGTGACCCCAAATACTTGGCAATTATCAATCTTTCTGACAAACTTATATCCTATCTTGTACTGTAAACTATGGGAAATAAGAAATCTTCCCAGCAAATTTAAATTTTTAAGGGAAACTGTAAAGTTGAAATCTCTCTCATCAGCCAAATGTTCTCAAGATCGTCAAACCGCAAAACGCCCAACTTCTGTACAATTAAGTTTCTGGACAGTATTTAGTTCGACATTTATCACCATCTTTTTTGCCGAAATGGGAGATAAAACCCAACTAGTTACCTTATTGATGAGTGCTGAGTCGCAATCTCCCTGGATTGTTTTTTTAGGTGCAGCTATGGCTTTAATTAGCACGAGTTTATTAGGTGTAATTGTTGGTTATTGGTTAGCTAAAAAGCTATCGCCGAAAGTTCTCGATTTGGCAGTAGCTATTTTATTATTGTCGATTACTGGCTGGCTAATGTCTGATGTTATTAGCTAAATATTGAGCAAAAATAATTTTATGGATTTACAACTTTTAGGTTTGAGTTTTATCACCGTATTTTTAGCCGAGATTGGCGATAAAAGCCAGTTAGCAGCGATCGCTCTAGGAGGAAGTTCTAAGCATCCTCGCGCCGTATTTTTGGGTTCAACAGTGGCTTTGATCCTCGCAAGTTTTTTAGGAGTGATTGCTGGTGGTGGAGTAGCACAATTTTTACCCGAAAAATTACTTAAAGCGATCGCTGCTATTGGCTTTGCTTTTATGGCTTTAAGACTGGTTTGGGTTTCAGAATCAGAAGCAGGGAACAGTCATCAGTAATCAGTCATCAGTTATCAGTCATCAGTTATTAGACAGTGGTGTTGACTCTCTAGCTGACTAGAGAGTTTAAAATAGAAATCGCTTAAAAATTTAATTATTAGTGGCAATTATTATGTCAAAACTTCTATCTAAAATAACTATTGCTGCTGTGGCGATCACTAGTATTACAGTGGGAACTTTTTATCTTACTTCGACTCAAGGGTTCAATAAGAACTCAAATCACTCAGCATTTGCCGAAAACAATCCCCACCAAGCTACTCTAGTCAGCGTTTGGGACGAAGAAACCGAGCCAGCCTATTCAGGAACAGAAATAACAGTATATCGCAGTCCTTCTTGTGGTTGTTGCGGTGTCTGGATAGAACACGCTAAAAAACATGGCTTTAAAGTTGAAGATATTAAAACTGAAGAGATGACAGCCTTAAAGCAAAAATATAATATTCCGAATGAACTAGCATCTTGCCATACCACGATCATTGATGGCTACGTGATGGAAGGACATATTCCCGCCGATGATATCAAACGGTTTCTAGCCCAAAAGCCCGAAATGGCAGGTTTAGCAGTACCAGGAATGCCTATCGGAACGCCAGGAATGGAAGCGCGAGATATTAAACAACCATTTCAAGTCTTGGCATTCAACGACAAGGGCGAAGTAGAAGTATTTAACGAATATCAATCTTATTGAACTCAGCAGCTGTTTTCTAGCTAAATTAACTATGGTTAAACTAAATCGTCGCCAGTTTATTGCTTTAGGTGCTGCTGGTGCGGGAGTAGTTTTAGTGGGTAATTGGTTGCGCCAAGAAACTATGTTTAGTCAACCATTACCCCAGTCATCCGCTAATCCTGTTTCTGTTTATCAAAGTAGCGATGGCTTGTTAGAACTGGATTTAGAAGCCAAAGAAAGTCTGGTGAATCTAGGAGAACAACAAGCATCCCTTTTAACCTATAACGGGCAAATTCCTGCACCGCGCCTAGAAGCTAAACCTGGAGATAAAGTTCGCCTTCACTTTACCAACAATCTAGAGCAACCAACTAATATTCACTATCATGGGTTACATATTCCCGTTACAGGTAATGCGGATAATGTTTTTCTAAAAATCGAACCAGGAGAAAAACTAACCTATGAATTTCAAATCCCACCCAATCATCCATCAGGAACATTTTGGTATCATCCTCATCTACACGGATTAGTCGCAGAACAGCTATTTGGTGGATTAGCGGGTTTATTTATTGTGCGTGGTGAATTAGATGAGATTCCTGAAATTAAAGCAGCCAAAGAAGAGTTTTTGGTACTGCAAGATTTTGCTTTAGATAATAATGGAAGACGGACAAATTCTGCTCATATGTCTTTAATGATGGGAAGAGAAGGGGATGTAATTACAGTAAATGGTCGCGTAAATCCTAGTATAAACTTACCTGAAAATGGATTACTGCGCCTACGGATTCTTAATGCTTCTCCTTCCCGTTTTTACAGGCTAGCTTTAGAAAATCATTCTTTTTATCAGATTGCTACCGATGGCAATAGCTTAAACGAACCAATTGAAGTTGACGAATTACTCTTAACACCTGGACAACGAGCGGATGTTTTAGTCAAAGGCGATCAAGAATCAGGACAATATTCCCTACTCAATTTACCCTACGACCGAGGCAGTATGGGCATGATGGGCGGTGGGATGATGGGTCGTGGCATGATGGGCAGAAGTAACAACGATACACCAATTGCTTTAGCGACAGTTAACTATCAATCCGCTGGGGACTCTCTAGCTTTACCTAGCAAACTAACTTCTATCGCTGCATTACCAGAACCCCAAACCGTAAGACGTTTTGAACTCAATCACGGGATGAATCCTGCTGTGGGTATGGCTTTCTTAATTAATGGCGAACCTTATGGGGGCGCAAATCAGATAGATACTCAAGTGCAACTCAATACGGTAGAAGATTGGGAAATAGCCAATACAGGAGTAATGGATCATCCTTTTCACGTTCATAATAATGCTTTTCAAGTTGTTAGTCGCAACGCTCAACCAGAATCTTTACTTGCTTGGCGCGATACGGTGCTAGTCAAAAGAGGTGAAACTGTTCGTATCCGCATACCATTTAATGATTTTGCGGGTAAAACTGTCTATCACTGTCACATTCTCGACCATGAAGATTTAGGCATGATGGGTAATTTGATGATTGAGGCTTAATTTAAGACTGGTAGTATAAACAAAAGTATAATTATCAGTCATTTGCTTAATGCGAGGATCGGTTTCTTCTTGCATAAATGAGTAGTAAAGATAAGGGTTAGCCGTTGGAGTGGGTCAAAAAGTAGAGAGTGCAAAATATAGTAAATTGCTACTCACTACTCACTAGCCAATAGCTTTCTGGTACGGCTACAGTCTAACTAAGCACTAAGCACCTTGTTCGATACATTCCATAACTTGAATATAAGCAGGAGTATCTGGAGTCACTTCTCTTTCTTCAATATAATTGTCTTCGCGAATTGCTTTTTTAGCGTTGTCGGCAATAACAACATTAGAAATTAATTCCAAAGCATCCAAGCGACTAATATTATTCAGGGCATCTGCATATTTGCGACTATGAGTAGGTCGAATTGACTCTTGACAGTAGTTAGATAACTCTCGACTTTCGGTCATCACTTCAAAAGCAAAATCTTTTTCAATCTCGCTGCCATATAATGCCTTGTAAAGCAAATTAACCATCGAAGCATCGTGATGTAAGATAGAATATTTTTCTTCAATTTGAGGCCAATATCTTAAAGCTTTTAACCCTTCTAAAGAACCTCTTTTTAAACCTGCATAGTCACACCATTGCTCAAATTCTTCAATATCAAAGGGACAGCGACCTTGTTCGCGCATTCCACGCGCTAATGCTTGCCCAGCCTGAAAGTTTCTGGTCGGTTTTCCTGTAACTGGTAACATCATACTACCTCTTACGTCTGCTACCACCGCAGTTAACTGAGAAAAAGTATGATCTCTGACTCTTTCAGTAAAACCACCTTTATTTAGAGTAGCTTCAATTCTGGGGATAGCATAGCCTAGTTCGGTTAAAATAATTGTCTGTTGATTGTAGAGTTTATGACGGTCTTGGCGCGACATCGAAATTGTTGCTGCTTGGTCAAGACATTGATTTAGTAACAAAGTTAATAGAGTAGGCAAAATTCCAGGATTATCTTGATGGTATTCGTAGCCAAATCCCGCGAAAATCGATGCCATGTTTTTAGCAGCTTTAATATACTGAGCTTCTACATTGTGAATACCAGGGGATACCTGAATATTCGGCGAAAGTTTATTTAAGATATTAGCTCCGATCAGAGCAGTTAAAGCATCGGGATGACAAAAGTTAGCCGTAAAGCTATCTACTGGGTCACGTAAAGCACCGTGACGGTGAAACCCTGAGAAGAAACCCAAATTAGGATTTTTTTCACATAAAACATAAGAATCGTTATTTAGGTCGTCATGGTTAAAAGAACCTGCTAGACAAGCTAATACTACATTATTACGTCTTAATCTCTCCCTGAGCGCACAGGCTTCAGTAAGGTCTTGTTCGACATATTTACTATTCGCGCTCAAAACTACAAGATCGCACTTGGCAATAAGATATTCTAGGCTGTTGAGAACCAACTCATTTTCTTCTTTATGAGTAGCCATGCGACGCATTTTGCTAACGTGTCTCGGATCCATCCCCCGAATTTCATCGTCGGTAAATGCTCCTAATATATCTCTACCAGGGCGAGGAGCTAGCAACAAAGATTTTTCACTTTTTTGCATGGCTGAGTTATAAGCAAGGGAAGCTGGATACAGACCAATGCTATAAAAGCCAACTTTTGCTTTACTTAATTGGCGGATGCGCTGTTTAATGACTTTTTTGTCTAAGGAATCATTAAAAAAACTATTTTTCATTATGTGATTTCGTCCTAATAAGTTTAGCTGTGACCGCGGAAAGCGGTCAACCGCAAGCCAAGGGACTGTCTCCTGGTGTAACCTGTGGAGTTTATACCCCCCGTCCACCTTAAAAAGGCGAGAAACAGTTGACTTCTAGTAAGAAATACTCGTTATCAGTCTATCAAGATTAAAATAAATTCAATTCGACCTCCAAATTTATCTCGTTGTTGAAAGATTTTCGAGTTTTTCTCGATTCCTTAGTATGGTAAAGCATATTAGACATCGTATTTTCTCGCAGCGCTTTCCTAACTATAGATTATCGAGGTGTAGATAGGATGCGAGTAATTTGGGTAAGATTATGGCAATTAATATTTACTGGTTTATGGGCGATCGCCTTAAGCTTGGCTTTGTTTAGCTCTAACTCCAGATTAGCTTTAGCACAGTCGAAAAGAAACTACGAGGGCTTATCGCCAAACACTCTTACCAGTTTTATGCCTTTAGAGTCGCAAGTTTCTCCCATTAAGAAAATTCAATCTGGGAGCGTTAGTGAACATTACTCCTCCCTAAACAGACGGAACTTGGGTTCACTTCGTCAAGCAAAATGTTTTTTGCCACCTCATTTACCCTTACTAAAAGCTTTTGCTCGAAAAAATCAGTTAAAATTTA
The DNA here is from genome assembly GCA_051155735.1 of Xenococcaceae cyanobacterium. Taxonomy (GTDB): domain Bacteria; phylum Cyanobacteriota; class Cyanobacteriia; order Cyanobacteriales; family Xenococcaceae; genus JASJCP01. The sequence goes on along the minus strand of DAXETX010000357.1, from coordinate 23,421 downwards.
CTACTAGCGATCGCCCTACTTTTTGGCTTTATCTACCTTACACTTTTCCTGCCAACTCTTATGGAGAATTTTCTTTAAAAAACGCAGACAATAAACTTTATCGCGCTCGCTTTCCCCTTCCTGCTACACCAGGAATTATTAGTATCGAGCTACCAGCACGCACAGCACCTTTGGAAGTTAATAAGCATTATCGTTGGTCGGTCGCTCTTGAGTGTTCTACTAAGACAACTACCAATAATTTATCAAATTCCAATTCTCTAACAGGGTTAGTCAAGCGTCTTCCCGTATCTTTAAAATTAGAACAAGAGCTAGAAACTGTTTCTGTGCCAATTCATCTGGCTAGTGCTTATGGTAAATATGGCATTTGGCATAATACTGTAACTAGGTTAATGAGTTTTTTACTGCAACAACCCCCAAATTTTACTCTTAAGGAAGCCTGGAGAAGATTTTTGGGCGATCGTTAAAAAAAGCTAAAATTTACTGTTATTAGTTACAACACTCGAATAATACTGGGAATCCGATCAATTGCTTTGGAGTCTTTAATTTCTGCTAGTGCTTGGCGGAAGTTTCCTTCTTGAACATCATGGGTAACGACCACTACTTCTGCTAAGTCTTGCTGAAACCCAATTTGCACTACTGATTCTAGGCTAACTTGATGCTTACCAAAACAAGTGCCTAAATAACCAATTACGCCAGGTACATCTTGGCATAAGAAACGAGCGTAAAAACGAGTTTCTATAGCTTCAATGGGAGTAAGAGAAGCATAATGTTGGTGCGAACAACTTAAAAGGGGATCGAGATTTGTATTTCCGCCACTGCTTTTAAGGATACCTGCAATATTAACAATATCTGATACTACGGCGCTGGCTGTTGCACCGCCACCAGCACCAGGACCAAAAAACATTACTTGACCTAGTGGTTCGCCTTCAACTAAAACAGCATTATAAACATCATGAATACTAGCTAAAGGATGTTCTTTGGGGACTAGGGTCGGATGAACTCTAACTTCTAGAGAGTCGGTTTTACTCCTTTGCGCGATCGCCAGTAACTTAATGATAAACCCTAGTTGCTCTGCATAGCTAATATCTGTAGCATTAATTTGGCGAATTCCCTCACAGTAGATAGCTTCCCGTTTAATTCTTCCGCCAAAAGCGATCGCAGCAAGAATGGCAATTTTATCCGCAGCATCCCAACCATCAACATCTGCTGTCGGATCGGCTTCCGCGTAGCCTAATTTTTGGGCTGCTGCTAAAACATCAGCAAAATCAGCCCCTTTGGCAGTCATTTGCGTCAAAATATAATTGGTTGTTCCATTAACAATTCCTGTGACTCGCTTGATGCGATTTACTCCTAGAGATTGCTTAAGCGGTTTAATAATGGGAATACCACCACCTACAGCAGCTTCTAAAAGGACATAAACTCCTGCTTTATTGGCTGCGGTGTAGATTTCGTCACCATAACGCGCGATAACGGCTTTATTCGCCGTAACAATGTGTTTTTTGTTGGCAATAGCTTGCAGAATTAGCGATCGCGCTGGCTCTAAACCCCCTAATAGTTCTACGACAATATCGATCTCAGGATCGTTAACAATGGCTTCTAAGTCAGTCGTAAGTATTCCTGAAGCTAACTGAACTTGACGAGGCTTAGTCAGAGAACTTACTCCTACTTGTTTGATGCTGATTTCTTGCAGCAGAGGGTTTCTACCCTTAGTATCTAGCAAAATTTCTGCGGTACTTGTTCCGACTGTCCCTAATCCTAATAAACCAATATTAAAAGCCACTATAGTTTCATCTAAACATAACTTCTGCCCTACAATTTTATCTGCAAGTATCAAACATCGATCATTTATCTTTGATGAAACAACGCAGACTTATCGGTTTAACGGGTGGGATCGCTACAGGAAAAACTACTGTCTCTAACTATTTGGCACAAAAATATCAAATACCTGTGTTAGATGCGGATGTCTTTGCGAGAGAAGCTGTTACCCCTGGTTCAGATATTTTGAAGGCAATTTTAGCTCGTTATGGCGATCGCCTTAAACTAGCTGATGGCAGTTTAAATCGTGCTGGTTTGGGTAAGATCATTTTTAATGACTCTGAGGAAAAACAGTGGTTAGAAAGTCAAATACATCCTTATGTACGCGATCGCTTTACGGCTGAATTAGCCAAAATCAGCGCACCAATCGTTATTTTGGCGATTCCTTTGTTGTTTGAAGCGAATTTAACCCATCTGGTAACGGAAATTTGGGTAGTGTCTTGTGATGCAACCACCCAATTGCAAAGATTACAAAAACGTAACAATTTAGCTTTAACCCAAGCTCAAACTCGGATTAAAAATCAACTTCCTCTGACAAAAAAAGTTGCTTTAGCTGATGTAGTTATTAACAATAACTCTGATTTGGCAAGCCTTTATCAGCAATGCGATCGCTATATTAAGTAAATTATTCCAAAAATTGTATTCTACAAAACCAAAAATTGTAGCAGTTTATACGGAAAAGATTTATTATATATATAAAGGCTCAAGCAAAATTCAGTTGACTAGAGCAGAGAGCGAGAGTATCAAACATAGCTAAAAGTTATAGTTCTAATTATTTTTCAGCGATCGGAGGACAAAATATTATGAAATTACATTTTCACGGCTCAACTTATGACACGCCTCATACAGAATGGAATGTCACAGAAGGAAAAATAATCGGTAAATATCGCGGTAAACCGTTAAGAAGCCACGTTATTGCAGAACAACATCGTCAGCGGCATCATGCTTCAGAGTTAGTTTATCGTGGTGTTCACTACACCAAAGGTTAATTTTTTCCCTCATTGCCCAGTAATTCCTCAAAACCTGAATTACTGGGGTTTTTAAACTACTAATTTATTTTTTTATTAATAATTTAATTTTTTAAGGTAAATATTAATGCACAATTTTGATTGTATTGCTCACGATCCAGAGCAATTAATAACGTTAGAAATTACTGAAGCTCAAATTTTAGGCAAAGATCGCTCTGACAGAATTAAATATCCTCGTTTTCTTAATCATCGAGTGTCGGGCAATCATCGTAATTATGGCGCAATATTTCACAGTAATGTTGTTATGCCCAAAACCTGCTCGGTTACTAATGTAAATTCTTTAGAAGATACTTTGAGTATCTTGTAATATCGGTTAGATGAAGTAGCCAAAAAAGCGCATCTAGAAAATATCAAATCTAATTTGGAACGGCGTTTACAAGCAGCAAAAGCCGAAGGAAATGATTATTTAATTAATTTATTACAACAAGAATCACGAGAGTTAGAGTTTCACTAAATAATACTACCTCAATCAGATTAGAAACATGTAAATGTTCGGGTTGGGTATTTTAGCTACGCTATTTTAGTTTATTCTGGTTCTAAAATAAGCGCGACTTAAGTAGCAAAGCTATGGCTAAAACTAACCAGCTATCACCACCTACGACTCAGATTAATGCCACTACTTGGCTGCAAAAAAATCTCTTTAGTACTTGGTATAATTCGATACTAAGTATTGTTAGTATTTTATTGCTTTATTCAATTGGATCAGGGTTAATTGATTGGGCATTTAGCGAAGCACAGTGGACAGTAATTGGTGCAAACCTCCGCCTTTTTTTTGCGGGACTTTATCCTGTGAGATTTTTCTGGCGTACTTGGGCAACTTTAGGGATTATTGTCGCTTTGGGAGGTCTAACTTGGGGTATATTAGCTCATGCTACGACTACTCTGTTTAGTCTGCGGATTTTATTAATTTTAGGGTTAGTAGCGGTTACTAGTGTAGGTGTTGCTATTCCTGCTGGCATTCAAGCTAGTATGATTCTGTTAGGAATGCTAGTTTTGCTGATTGCTAGTGCTGTTGTTGGTCAAAAAGTCGGTAATAAAATACCTCAGATTATTTCCTGGCTACCTTTAATTTGGCTGGGTGCTTTTTTTCTCAATCTGTGGCTGTTATTAGGAGTGCCAGCGGTCAAATTAGATACTCTCAGCGGATTAATTTTAACAGTTTTAATTGCTGTGGTGAGTATTTGTCTTTGCTTTCCTTTTGGGGTGTTGCTAGCTTTAGGCAGACAGAGTCAATTACCTGTAATTCGTTGGTTATCTATTGCTTATATCGAGATTGTTCGCGGTTTGCCTCTGATTGGTATTTTGTTTATGGCACAGGTTATGCTACCTTTGGTGCTACCAGCAGATGTTAGACCAGATCGAGTAGTAAGAGCGATCGCCGGATTCACCATTTTCAGTTCCGCTTATCTAGCTGAAAATGTCCGTGGTGGTTTACAATCAATTCCTCGTGGTCAATCAGAAGCAGCCAAAGCTTTAGGTCTTAACCCTGTTTTCACCCTGTCTTTGATTATTTTGCCTCAAGCCTTAAAAGCAGTTGTTCCGAGTATTGTCGGGCAGTTTATTAGTTTATTTAAAGATACTTCTCTTTTAGCCATTGTGGGGTTAGTCGATCTACTCGGTATTGCCCAAAAGATTCTCGCTAATCCCAAGTTTTTAGGACGTTATGGAGAAGTATATATTTTTGTCGCTGCGATTTACTGGCTATGTTGTTATTCGATGTCTCTAGCTAGTAGAAGACTCGAAAAATAGCTTGACTGTTAGTTGATTTTACCAAATCGGCGATCGCGTTGTTGATAGTCGATAATAGCTGTTGCTAAGTGTTGTGAATCGAAATCGGGCCAAAAAGTCTCGGTTACATAAATTTCGGTATAAGCCATTTGCCATAACAAAAAGTTGCTTAAGCGCATTTCGCCACTAGTCCGAATCAGTAAATCAGGGTCGGGACTGCTAGCAGTATAAAGATACTGAGAAATTAAATCTTCATTGACAGCTTCAGGGGATAGTTCTCCTTGGGCGACTTTAGCTGCAATAGCGCGACAAGCTTTAACGATTTCACCGCGACTACCATAGTTAATTGCCACATTAAAGTTGATTGTCTGATTGTGTTGGGTTTCTGCCATCGAATGACTAATAGTTTGTTGTAAAGACGAAGGCAAAGGTGCTAAATCACCAATAAATCTAATACAGACTCCTTCTGCTTTCATCTCTTGCAGTTCTTTATGTAATAATTTCTCAAACAAACTCATCAGAAAGCCAACTTCGGTAAGAGGACGACCCCAATTTTCCGTAGAGAAAGCGTAAGCTGTTAAAGTCTTAATTCCCCAATTTTTACAAGTCCGCAGTATCTCTTTGAGAGTATTAGCACCCTGACGATGTCCCTCAATTCTGGGTAAACCTCTTTGTTTCGCCCAACGACCATTGCCATCCATAATAATCGCTATATGTTGCGGTAACTTTTTGAGATCGAGATTTGTAACTGGTGAAGCTGTCGTTGAGATTAATTGTGCAGTCATAGAGTTTTGTGATTAACAATAGCCAAAATAGGTTAGAAGATACAGATTGTAGATAGTAAAGATATTGTTCCTTTAGAGAGTCATCTTGCTACAAACTGATGTAGAACCAAAAAGGGTATTCAGATACTCTGGTGTTAAAGTATGACTCCAACCCATCATTTGCTGCATAACCCGAACAAAAGTATATACCAATTCAATTTTGTCGTTAATCTGCCAAGTTTCCCAGTTTAATGTTCCCATCATGCGCCGAAAAGTTTTAATTAAGCGGATTGTAGAATGAGGGGAATTACTCCGAGAGAAAGTAAGATTCAGTTTTTGTCGCAAACTTTTAGGATATAACCACAGACCAAAACCCCAAAATTTAGTGAGATGATTAATTTCATCTTGAAGTAATTCGGCTAATATCTGTTGTATTGTGCCAGTAGTGCGAGTCATCAGCCATAAATAAAGACATACTGCGCCATATTCAGTAATAATGCGATGTAATCCGTGACGATATAAATCGAGATGTGGATTAGCCGAAGGTTGATAAGTTTTGGGATTACGCCATTGAATAATGACTGGTTCTCCTGTTAGGTGTTGATAAATTTTACTTAATGCTGGTGTATGTTGTCTTTCTTCTTTTTCCCATAAACCCAATTCAAGCATCTTCTTATCTGCTGCAACTTTTCCGCCGACAAATCGCGCCATCCCAGTGTGAATTTTCTCTAGGTATTGTCGGCTAGTTTGGGTATAGTTTCTAATTGGGGCTTCGGTATCTAATGCACCCTGAATTATTGCGAAAAAAACAGCTAAATCTAGCCCAATAATCTGTGATTGATTAATATTTTGCCAAGTAATATTTTGCCAAGGACGCGGTTGAGGCTGAATAAATTGTTGCGGTAAATCTTCTAGGCGATCGCGTAAATATTCTTCTTCAAGATAATTTTTAATTAAATAATTAATTCGATTTTTAATTTGAAAAAAATTAGGCTTTAAACAGACTTCTCCTGCTAAATCTTGGTCGATTAAATAGTTATTCATTATGGGTTTTACCTCTGCTGAGCTAGTTGAAAACTTTTGGTTGTTGCTATATTCAGCAGTCTATAAAAAACCTGATTACTTGTCAGTCGTATATAGTCGGGAATAAAGTCGGAAAAAGTCGGATATATAGCTTTTCTTAATTTAGTTAATTACAAAAGTGCATAAACTATGTTTAATTACTCTAGATAAATTTAGAAATTCTTTGCCCCAGTTCAATATGAAATCGACTTGGAAATTGGCTCTTTTAACCACAACCTCCTTAATTAGCTCTACTATATTAGGTGAATTACCGACTCAAGCAGCTACTTTTGCTCAATCTGAAACTTTAATTCGGTTGAGTGATTTTAACCTGACACCACAAAATCCTGATGCCAATAGCCAGAGAAATGCGATCGCTTTTTCGGGGAGTAAAACTAGTACAGTAGCAGCTAATGCTGATGGGACTTTAGCTTTGATCACCAATCAGAGCAATGAAACACTAATCGATTTGGATTTTGATAGCGATGTCTCAGGGGACGGAAACAATTATTTCGGTGTAGGGCGTACTTTTGCTTTTACCAGCAGTAATTTTTTGATTCCAGAAGCTGCAACTTTTAGCTTTGGGTTTGAAGTGAATTTATTTTTAGATAATATAGTCGATACTATTGATGATGGCTCAGTTGCTAACTTTAGCAGAGTAACTTTTTCCCTATTAGATGAACAAGACGATCGCTTTTTAGGTGGTTTGATTGCAGTAGGTAACTTAACGACAAATTTGCCTAGTGTCGATCAGGATTTTCTGGTTGCTAATGCAACTCCCAATGTTGGCTTTAATGGTTTTAGAACTCCTAATTTTGGCTCAAATCAGGAGTCTGGGGCAATTTCTTTAACTGGTCAATTTTCGCGAACTTTTACTACTGCTACTCAAGTTAGACTTGAAGTTAGTACTTTGAATCTTTCCTGTTCTCAAGCGCCCAAAACTGACACTCCTTGCACTAAAGTCCCTGAACCTCATAGTATCTTTGCCTTAATTGTGGCGGTTATGGGATTAGGTTTAGTGTCTCGGAAAGTAAGACACATCTGAGAGTTTTAGCTTTTGGCGAGAATACCTGATTATTTTTTGGTTTTGAGAAATGGCAAAGAGTAGTAAAAACAAGATAATCCCAGAATGAGGTTCATTGACTCCTTGAACTAATTCTTCTGGTTCAGCATATAGAAAATCATCGGTTGCGACCAAATCAACTCCAGCTTCTGGCGCATCAGCTACTCCTGGTATGACGCTATTATTACTAGATAAATCAAAGATTGCACCATTACCGAGAATAAGCTCAACCTCAGTTACTACAGGAGAATCAAAAAGAACTCCCAGAAAAGAGGGTTCTCCACTACTCGCTGGTTCGACAAAATATTTACCAAGGCTATTTGAACCGCTAAAAAATTCAATACTACTGGTGTTCGGCAGTTCTACATCCAGAAAAATTGCCCCAAATCCACGAGTTGCAGCGTCAACTTCAGTTCCAGCTAGAGTAAAACTCTGTCTAATTTCATTTTCATTTTCTCCTTCTCCAATATGGGCAAAAATATTTTCTGGGCTAAAAGGAAAAAACTGATCTTCTACCTCTGAGTTAACACTGGTAAAACCGTCACCACTGACAAAATATACTTCGTCGTATAATGCGCCTCTAGATAAAAAACGTTCTTCAGGAATTCCGACAACTTTATCGGGAACAATTACTTCTGTATTACCATTAAAGTCAGTACCATCGAGTAAAACTCCGTCCCAATTCACAGTGCGAAATCCATCTGCTTGTGGTCCAATTGCAAGGGTATTGTCAGCACCACCAATAGCTTGTTGCATTTGAGTAAATGCAGTGGCTGCTTGGCTACCAGCACCACTAAAAATGGTAGCTGCTTGAGTTGCTTGAGCCGTTATTCCGCCACAGAAGAAGACTATACTAGTCAAACTCAGTCCAATTTTTGCTGCTCTAGTCATAAAATAAACTCCCTGACAACTTACCAATTACAATAGCAACCATAAACTAAGAGAAAACTAAATTGTCTAAATATTTATGTACAGTTTCACAATTCCTTAGATCGAAGCCTGTTTTGATTCAGTCAGAATTAATTAAGTTTTGTTGTGGAAGAGAAGAAATCTTGGCTTCTGGTAAAGCGGATGGTGTTGAGTTATTACCTTGAACTTGTTGCATCAAGCTTGCCATTTCTAGGGCGTTTAAGGCATAATTCCAGCCTAGATTAGCTTTGATTCCTGCTCTTTCTAAAGCTTGTTGCATGGTATCTACCGTTAGTACCCCAAAGATTACAGGGACACCAGTTTGAAAACTGGCAGCAGCAATTCCTTTGGCTGCTTCTGCGGATACATAATCAAAGTGAGGTGTTTGTCCGCGAATTACTGCACCAAGACAAATTACGGCATCATAACGACCAGAAATTGCCATTTGACGTGCCATCATCGATAATTCAAAACTACCAGGAACCCAAATATAATCTACCTGCGTTCCATGAGGATCGACATCAACACCATGACGTTTGAGACAGTCTTGACAACCTGATAGTAGCTTGTCGGTTACTAAATCATTAAAACGACCAATAACAATTGCAAAACGGAAGTTTGATGCGTCTTGAGCAAAATTTCCCTCAAATACAGCCATAGTCTCATAAATATCGTGAATAAATAGCGATCGCTTTTAAGCTTAAAGAAGCAAATAATTTTAGCAGCTTGTTTATGCCTCGACCATGTTTTAGCAAAAGATCATTGCTATGATCGAGGCTAATTAGTCTTTAGCTGGTTAAATGACAAAGAAGTTTAGCACCGCAACCAGCACAACTAAAGCAGTCCAAATTCCCGAACCTAGATAAATTAGCGTTTTAGACTGATCCCAGTTTTGTGGTGAGGCGTAAGCTACAGGAACACCAATTACCATCACAAAAGAAAAAAAGACTAATAGAGTCAGTACTAGTTGAAATAAAATCGTCATACTTTGATTCTCCTTAAATTGCAAACTTAATTAACCAATAGCCACAGTAGCTGATCCCCGCTTTTACGGTGATATAATCTGTGACCAAGCTAAAATTTTTTTCAGTTAAATTTTTCCTGATTATTACGCTACCAAATATTGACTACTTCTGAGAAGATATCTGGTAGTTTTTCTGATTGCCGATAAAATGCGATCGCTCTTTAACTTCACTATGAGATAAAAACCTATGTACTATTATATATAGTACAACTCTAACTATTCCAATTCCTGATTTACAGAACGCAACAAAAGATTGTAGTAATATAAAAGTTCTGTCATCTGATTGCCATAAATTTTTCTCTGTCCTATTTCAAATAAAGGCTGATTAGCTCCTTGAGGTAAATTTTGAGTTAAAGGATCGCTAAGATCTTGAGGCTTTCGTAAAAAATCGGTGACAAAAACCACTGGGCGATTACTATCCCAATAGGCTTGTAATTGTTGTTGATTAATTAAATAGTCAGGTTGTTTTCCAGGAAACTTGGGCGGAAGACGATTCGCTCCACCGTCAGCTAAAATTAGCACAGTCCGATAAACTCGATTGTTTTTTCCTTCACTCCAACCCGCAGGAAGTTGAGTCGTATTTGGCTCTAAAATTTGGTTTTTAAGATAATCTTTTCCTTGATTGAGATAGTAACTAATTCCTGCTGCTGTTCCTACTTCTCTTGAACCTTCAAAAATCCATAAAGTATCAAGATGAAGCCAAATATTTTGTTCTAATGTTTCAACAAAATTCTTACTAGAACGAATATTTTGATATCCAATAAATCCGATGATAGTTGTGCTATAAAGCAGCACTAAACTCGCAACTAAAACAATAAGAGAAGTTCGAGAGTTATCTCGTAACATTTCGATTCCCGCAATTAACCAGCCGAGAGATAAAGTAATAGCAATGGCGATGATTAGGCTGTTAATTGTTGGTTGTTGACTAATTATAGGAAATAAACTCAGTAAATTAGGCAACAATAATAAACAAAAACAAATACCAAGACCAATTAAACTTAAAATCAATCCGTAAATTAGATTATTAGTTATTTTTTGGGGCTGATGATGCTTAAATAAAAATCTTTGATTAGAACGTAATAATTTTTCTTGATAGAAGCCAGCACATAAAATAATGTAGGGAGGAAGAGCAGGAAGACTATAATAAATTAGACGCGAAGGTACAGGTAAAAAAATTAATATTGGTAGCAAAAAAGCTAAGGTTAACAATAAAAAAGCATTATGATATTTTTTATTATCTACGATCAACTTATACTGTTTTAGCGTTAGTTTTTGCCAGATATTCTGGATGACTGCGGGTAAAAATATAATCCAGGGAAAACACCAAATAACCGTAAATCCTAGATATCCTTTAATACTGATTTTGGCAACTTCATAATCAGGAGGAACCCGTTTATCTAATAAACGATCTAAATGTTCATTGAACACAAAATAACTGATAAATCCAGGATTAGCTTTTTCTACGGCGATAAACCACGGTAAAACTAAAGCAAGTATTAACAAAATTCCTGAAAATAGTTTTAGGTAATTAAACTTAAAAAATCTAAAATTAATCGCTCCTACTATTAACCAAATAGTTACAGGAATAAAGACAGCAATCAATCCTTTAGCTAATAACCCCAATCCTAAACAAAAACAGCAGCTAAACCAAGATAGCCAAGATTTAGGATTAGATAGAAACTTCCAAAATGAATAATTACTAGCTAAAATTAAAGTCGCTAAAACAATATCAATTAATACTTGATGAGTAAAAATAAACCAGCCAAAAGTAACAGACATCATTAAGACTGCAATGCGACTAGCATCTACTCCCCATAAGTCTCGACTCCAACGCCAGGCTAAAATTACTCCGAGCCAACCAGCGATCGCCCCTGGTAATCTTACCACAAACTCGGTATTACCAAAAATGCTAGTAAAACCAGCAATTAACCAATATAGTAGTGGTGGTTTATTAAGGTAGGGTGCGCCATTGAGATAGGGAGTTATCCAGTCTTCGCGCCATACCATTTCTCTTCCTACCATCGCAAAATGACTTTCATGGGGTTCGTATAAACCATACATCCCTAACCCAAAAGTCATTAATCCTAGGGGGAATATTAAAATTAATAAATCTAAAGCAATCTGTTGAGTTTTAGTAGTAAATAGAGTCTGAAAAATTGAGGAAATTTGTTTCACTATTTCTCTAGTCTGGTAGCTTAATTTAGACCATTGAAGGTATTATTATATTAATCCTTTCTTAATTTAACTGCATCAAACATTCAGTAGATACTAAAGTAAGATGTTGTTGCTGAAATACACTACAGCGATCGCGTTGTTTTAAGAGTAAAGGTTGCTGTTGTTTTTGTAAAGTTTTAATTGCTGCTTGTGTTGCTGGTTGAAACTGCATTAACCAGGGATTATTTTTTAAGTATGCTACTTCAAAAGCATTAGAATCTAGCAGCCAAAAATTAATTTTATATTGGCGAATAAAATTAGCAAGAGTTGTCTTTTCGAGACTGTATTGTGCAGTAATTAAAGTTTCAACTCTTTGACGAAATTTTTGATAATAACCTTGATGATATGGTATGGCATATTCTTCTGCCACTAAAACAGAACGCCCTGTAAAACTAGGAATAAAATCTGCTTCTTGGCTAAGACTAGCAATAACTGAATCTTGGGGTTGCTGCTGTAAAAATTGATAGAATTGAGGTGAATTTCCCGTAACATATCCTAAGCGATGGGGATAAGCTTGTACCGCATAGGTAGGAACGAGTAATAAACAAGTTAAAATAATTAAGGCAACTGTTTTGGATAGGTAAGTAGCAGACTTAAAATCATGATTAATTTTTCTAGCTAGAGAATTAAAAATAATACTTAGTACAATACCATTTAATAAAGCCACAATAATTCTCATTGTATGATGAGTATAGCGACCAGGTAAATGTAATTGAAACAGCAGTAGATGAGCCAAAATAAACATTCCTACTGAAGCGAGTAAAATATCTCCTAAAATTAGTATTTTATGATTAATCTTTTGTCCGAGAGGAAATAACTTAGGTAAAGACGGTAGCCAAAAGATACTCAAGCCATAAGAACACATTAAAAAATATTGCCATTCAATCGAAAATAACCCACTTCTTCTACTAGTTAACCAAAATTCTAACCAAGAATCTCCAAAAAAAGCACTTCTTCCCTCAGCACTAAATTCTGGTAATAACTTTGCTTGTTCAACTCTAATGGTATTACCAAAATCTGAAGTCTTAATCCCATAAAAAATTATCACGATAAAGGCTGTGAATAATCCCCAAAAATAATCTTGATTGGCTTTGATTTTTTTGAAGATAAAAGAAAATGATTTTAACCGAGACAAATTATTTTTCTTAAATCGCTTTCTAAAAAAGTTAATTAATAAAACCAAAGCGGATATTAAAACAGCAGGAGGATAAAATAAACCTTGTAACAGAATTACCAAGCTACATAAAACTGTATTTTGTTTTAATAAATAATAAATAAATGCCAGAAATAAAGGATATATAAAAGCTCTAGGTGTTCCTGAAGCTAAATCATCAACCATCCACAAATTTTGATTGAGTAACAAACTACTAAAAAACCCTGCTAAAGGCACAGCTAAAAACTCTAAGCTTACCAAAAAACAGTAAATAGTTGTAATAATCCCAATTAGTAATGGTGATATTTTATTAAACCAAAATATATCTATCCCTAAAGAGTTAATCAACTTATATAAAACAGCAAACCCCCAAGGAGAAACTGACTTAAAATAGTTGGTAATTAAATCTTCTTGAAATAGACTGCGATCGCCAAATTGCTGCATCCAAAAAATATGCTGTCTGGCATCATCTTGGATAGTATAAACAGACTGAAAGCTGAGTTTTAATCCAGCACAACTAAACAAAATAGAAACTACAATGCTGAGAAGCAGCCAAGTAGTAAATTTGGACTTTAAAATAGACATTAATGCCTTAATTTTGCTACTAATTTTAGTTATACAGCAAAAATCAGCAAAATCTTGGCAATTTGATTTGTTAAATTTAAGTTTTGGCTATTTACGAGGAGAAAATTAGGATAAAATAATTGATTGGCAACTTATCAAAAATAGGAGAAATAAAACTTGTTGACTCTAGGAGTTAATCTCGATCATGTTGCGACAATTCGTCAGGCTCGAAGAACAGTAGAACCCGATCCTGTAGCTGCTGCTGTACTTGCCGAATTAGGAGGTGCAGACGGTATTACAGTTCACTTACGAGAAGATCGCCGTCATATCCAAGATCGAGATGTGCGTTTGTTGCGCGAAACAGTTAGAACCCATCTTAACTTAGAGATGGCGCCTACAGCAGAGATGGTAGCTATTGCTTTAGATGTTAAGCCAGATTACGTGACTCTAGTTCCCGAAAAAAGAGAGGAAGTCACCACCGAAGGTGGTATTGACATTATAGGTAACTTAGATCGCTTTACCGCAATTGTAACAAAACTGCAAAATGCAAATATCCCTGTAAGCTGGTTCATTGATGCTGACTTACCCCAAATCGAAGCTGCTGCTAAAACCCAAGCTAAGTTTATCGAACTCCACACAGGTAAATACGCTGAAGCTACCAACCAAATCAGCAGAAAACAAGAATTAGCTAATCTAGAAAAAGGTACAGAGCAAGCTATATCATTAGGTCTAAGGGTTAATGCTGGTCATGGCTTAACCTACTGGAATGTTTATCCCGTTGCTAGTATTCCTGGTATGGAAGAATTAAACATTGGGCATACGATCATTTCCCGGGGAGTGATGGTAGGAATAGAAAGAGCCGTAAAAGAGATGAAACTAGCAATGCGGGGCGAATTTTAAGACTTACCATTGAGCGATGTTTAGTAGTTAATGATTTAAAAAGGAGAAGATACAAATGACAACTTACTACTATGTTTTAGCTAGTCAAAAATTTTTACTAGAAGAAGAACCCTTTGAAGAAGTATTAAAAGAAAGAACTCGTAACTATCAAGAACAGAACAAAGAAATTGACTTTTGGTTAGTTAAGCAACCTGCTTTTTTAGAAGCCCCTGAATTTCAAGCTATTAAAGCAAAATGTCCGCAACCTGCTGCTGCGGTAATCTCTACTAATAAACAACTTATTACTTGGTTAAAACTGAGATTAGAATATGTTTTGACAGGTGAATTTGAAGCTCCCTCAAAGTCTATTGCCGAGCCACTAGCTTCTCTAGAAACTGTATCTTAGTTAATCATAATTTCGATATTTCTACTAGCCATCGCTGCTTGAAATAAATTAGTTGGTAAGGCTTGTTCTACAGGATAAATGCCAGGCTGCTGTAACTTTTCTTCTAATAATAATTGAGCAATACTACCTGTACCAGCACCAGCAGCGATCGCAGTATTTTCATGTACCATAGTAGCACAGTATCGCGATTGTTTTCCTGCTTTAATTCCTGTAATTTCCGCTCGCATTGCTACGCCAACACCACTAAATTGATCGGTAAATGAAGTCATAGCATAACTTACTTGAGAAAAGAATTCTATTCCTTGAGGCGTGCTTACCCAAGACTCAGGAAAAATATGAGCCGTAATCCAAGTAAGATGATTATAAAAATCAGGAACAGAACCAAATTTAGTGATTACTGTTTCTACAGGGAAAGAGTCAGCAAAGGTGTAGGTTTCTGGAACATCAAACCAATAAACTCCTGTCTTCCCAAAAGGTTGAGGAAAATTAATTACTTCTCGTTCGGTATAAGGTGAAATTTTTTGCCACTTACCATCAATCCAAGCGTTAAATTGTTGTCTTAACCCTAAAAAAGTAGTACGCATCACTGTAACTCCTGCGCCACCAGAGCCAGCAACAACATAACTTAAATGAATTTTTTTCGCTATCTCAAATTGTTCCACTCCCTGTTTAACCATACTGTTAGAAATTCCAGGAAAAATTCCCGTATTTAGGATTGCTGTAATCCCTGAACTTTTGGCGCGTTCTTGATATTTTATAACCCGATCATAAAAAGAGCGATGATCGCTGACATCAAGATAATTAACGCCCAAGTCAATACAAGTTTCTAAGACACTACCATCACGATAATGAAAAGGTCCAGCACAGTGAACTACTAAATCTTTATGGTTAATTGCTGCTTTAATCGCTGCTTTATCGGCTAAATCTAAACGCAGAAACTTCAAGGGAGATGTTACTATCGCCTCAGTTTCTCTGCCTGTAACAATAACTTCAGCACTGGTATGAGTAGCAATATCTTGCGCTACACTACTACCAATTCTGCCACAACCCCCAATTACTAAAACTTTCTTGTTCTGTGTCATTTATCAAATATAGTTTTTGTAGATTCAATTTTACAGGTCATAAATATATTATTTTTAAATCTTAAAAACTTATTTTGATTATATAATAATAGCGACCGCACTTTAATCAATAAAAATTATTCGATCTTCTTAACTAATGCTATTCATATAACAATCAATTACTGTGTCAGTATCTCCCATAATGGCAATTTTACCCCGATCTATCCAGATACTTTTAGGACAGGATTTCGCAATTAAATCCATAGAATGAGACACCAATAAAATAGTGATATGATCTTGCCAAAAATCTTGCATTTTCTGTTCACATTTATTTCTAAACCTTTCGTCTCCTACTGATAAAATTTCATCTAAAATCAAAATATCTGGTTCGATATCTGTAGCGATCGCAAATCCTAACCGAGCTTTCATGCCTGAAGATAACCCCTTGACGGGAACAAAACTATATTCTTGCAACTCCGAAAACTCTAAAATTAATTTAGCTCTAGCTTGCATTTCCCGTCTAGTAAAACCGAGCATCACCCCATACAGCACAATATTATCAACTACCGAAAGCTCAGGATCGAAACCTGCTCCTAATTCAATTAGCGGTGCAATATTGCCTTTAACTCTGACTACTCCTGTGGTGGGTTGTAAAATACCCGAAATAATTTTTAATAAAGTCGATTTTCCCGAACCATTAGCCCCAATAATGCCAATTTTTTCTCCTTGATTAATCGTTAAATCAATCTGATCTAAAATTAATTTTTTGGCTGGCTGATGATATTTTCCTTCTAAAAAAGTTAGGATAGTTCGCTTAAGATCGTAGGAAAATTCTTCTTGAGTTCTACGCCATAAAGAAACTTGCTCTAATCTAATCGATTCTGTCATTTTCTAGAGTAAATCCATAAATTGATCTTGCCAAAAACGAAAGGCGATCGCTCCAATAGTTAATACCAATGCGCCACTTAATAAAGCCCGAAACATTAAGAACATATCGGGAGAATCTGCCGACAAAGCAATTTGACGAATACTTTCAATAATTGGTAATAATGGATTAATCACTAAAACTTTTTTGACTCCTTCGGGAACAATTTCCGAAGGATAAAATACAGGAGAACTAATCCATAATAAAAAAGTCAACAATTCATAAAAATAAGGTAAGTCTCGAAAAAATACATATAAAGCACTCATGAATAAACCAATACCACCACAAACTAAAGTTAAACCCAATAAAGGTAACAACAAAGCTAGACCATTAATTAAATTGTGAGAAATTAATAACGTAACAATAAATAATAAAGGAAATACTCCCATCAATAATTGAAACAAATTAGCGTAGATACAAGATATCGGAAAAATAAATAGTGGTAAGCGAATTTTGTTAACTATTGCCCCATTTTCTACCACACTACTGAGAGCTTGAGCAGTTGAAGCTGAAAAAAAGTTAATCACTACTAATCCGGTAAAAGCAGCTAAAACATAATTAAGAGTCGAGTTATCATAATAGGCAGCAAAAGCCGTACCAAAAATCGCTGCATATAGCCCTGTCATAATTAAAGGACTTAATAAAGACCAATATATTCCTAAAAAAGAACCTCGGTAACGTCTTTTGAGATTACGTCGCACTAATACAGAAAGCAACTCCCAATACCACGCAAGCTGAGAGTCTCGATGTTGTCTAAGATAAGATAATCTTCGGCTCATTGGAATTGACTAATAAAATTTAATTGCCCCAGGTAGCAAGCTTCGTCTTTGTTGTACAACGACAAAGTATCAGTCAGATTTTCTCGGAGCTTTTTTGCAACTTTTCTATACATTTAAGGGATATTTTGCTTTAAACTGTGAAATGGCTAATTTAATTGGGATCTAACAGCACAGAATGGATATAGGGCAAAAGGTTAAAGTTTACCGCATCAGAGATCGCGTGTCTAGAGATGTGGCGGACAAATTAGGTAAAGTCGGTACAGTAAAAGAGTATCGAATGACTGACGGGAGCGGAGTCGGTGTCGTGGTTCAATTTGATGATCGCTCTAGCAGTTGGTTTTTTGAAGATGAAATTAAACCGATAGATTAAATACAATAAATAGTTACAACAAGAGAACTTCAGACAATAGCAAAAACTTATTATGTCCTCCATCATTACTTTTTTGGGTAAAGGCGGTACAGGTCGCACCACAGTTGCGATCGCTGCTGCTAGGAAATTGGCTGCTACAGGAGCGAAAGTTCTCTTAATTGGGCAAGACCCCAGTCCAGTGTACAGTATGGTTTTGGGGATGCAAGTCAAGAGTGAGCCTCAAGAAATTGCCCCCAATCTCTCAGTAGTTCAAATACAGCCAACCTGGTTACTAGAACAAAGCTGGGAACAAGCCAAGCAACTAGAAAAGCAATACTTGCGATCGCCAATACTCAAAAATGTTTATGGTCAGGAGTTAGGGATCATACCAGGTATGGATGAAGCTCTGGCTTTAAATGCAATTCGAGAATACGACCAAAGTAATCGCTATGACGTAATTGTCTATGATGGTTCGGGCGATATTGGCACTCTCAGAATGTTTGGGCTACCAGAAACTCTTAGTTGGTATATTCGCCGTTTTCGGGAAGTATTCCAAGAATCAGATATCGTCAAAGCTCTCGCTCCTTTCGTGCAACCCGTCACTAGTGCCATCCTCAACGTATCTTGGACAGGAGACAACTTAGCACCAGAGCAAACGCAACAAGCCAACCAAATGCTAGATCAAGGCAAAGCAGCTTTAGCCGACCCCAAAAGAGTTATTGCTTATCTGGTTACTACATCAGACCCTACCGCTATTGCAACAGCTAAATATCTTTGGGGTAGTGCGCAACAAATCCGCTTAACTGTAGGAGGAGTCTTACTCAATCAAGGACAGTCCACAGACGATCTAATGGCACAATTTAGTCCCCTGAAGATTACCACTCTTCCGAGAGCCGAAAGTAGTAATGAAGCAATACTGATTGATGCTTTACCCAACTTCCAAGATATAACAGGTATTCCTCTTCCCACCACTATCGATCTGGCAACCAAAACCATCAAAGTATTTTTACCAGGATTTAGCAAGAATCAAGTCAAACTTACCCAATACGGTGCTGATATTACTGTAGAAGCAGGAGAACAAAGACGCAATATTACCCTACCGCCTCAGTGGAGTGGTCGCTCTGTTACAGGAGCTAAATTTAACAATAGTTATCTAGAACTAACCATTGGCTAAAATCATGAACGCTCCATAGAACTGCGCTCAACCTTAACCAACTTCATAGGCGATTCACCAATCGCTTTTCTCTAATCACCAACCACTACTAACCAAAAATGACCGACACCAAATCAGCAAACAACCCAGATGCCAAAAGCTCTAAAGCTCGGCAACTTCTAGGAATGAAAGGCGCAGCCTCTGGAGAAACCAGCATTTGGAAAATTCGACTGCAACTGATGAAACCCATCACCTGGATACCACTAATTTGGGGTGTCGTTTGTGGTGCAGCTTCTTCTGGTAACTATACCTGGAATCTAGAAAATATCTTGATAGCAGCAGCTTGTATGCTATTATCAGGTCCTTTAATGGCAGGATATACCCAAACCCTCAATGACTTCTATGACCGCGAAATTGATGCGATTAACGAACCCTATCGCCCGATTCCCTCTGGCGCGATTTCGATTCCCCAGGTAATAACTCAAATTTTGCTTTTACTAGTAGCTGGTATTGGTTTATCTTATCTCCTCGATCTGTGGGCTGGTCATGAATTTCCCGTGATGCTGTGTCTGACTCTGGGTGGCTCATTTATTGCTTATATCTACTCAGCACCACCGCTGAAACTCAAACAAAATGGCTGGTTAGGTAACTATGCTTTAGGTTCGAGTTATATTGCGCTTCCTTGGTGGGCGGGTCATGCTCTATTTGGTGAGCTTAACTGGACAATCGTCATTCTCACTCTAATTTATAGCTTTGCTGGCTTAGGCATTGCTGTAGTTAATGACTTCAAAAGTGTGGAAGGCGATCGCACTTTAGGTTTAAAATCTTTACCAGTAATGTTCGGCATCACTACCGCAGCTTGGATTTGTGTCGTGGCGATCGATCTCTTTCAAGCAGGTATCGCTGGCTATCTAGTAGCAATTCATGAAAATCTCTACGCTACGATTCTGTTACTACTAGTTATTCCGCAAATTGTGTTTCAAGATATGTATTTTCTCCGCGATCCTTTAGAAAATGATGTTAAATATCAAGCTAGTGCGCAACCATTTCTGGTTTTAGGAATGTTAGTTACAGGTTTAGCCCTCGGACACGCAGGAGTCTAATTCTATGACAGCCTTCTCCAATCCAGATATGCAACAGCTAAAAGAATTTATTGGCGATCGCTTTAATGAATTCGACAGAAAGGTTGACAATAAATTTAATGAGTTAAAGCTAGAAATAACCGAACTTAAAGCTGAATTTAAACAAGAAACTGCCGAACTAAAACACGAAATAGCAGAAATTAAAACTGAAATAAAAGGGATTGATAAAAGATTATCTAATGTAGAAACAGCCATCCAAAAAATTCCTGATTTAGCCGAAAAAGTGCGAGAATTTAAAAACTGGAAACAGATTGGAGTCTTATTACTTGCTGCTATTTTTAGTGGTACGATTGGTAGCTTTATTGGTTGGATTGCTAGAGGCTTTAAAGCTTAATTATTTAATTAAGATGGCTGATAATAAAACCCTAATTATCTTCACTCGCTATCCTGAACCAGGTAAAACTAAAACTCGCCTGATTCCAGCTTTAGGTACAGTAGGTGCAGCAGAATTACAGCGTCAAATGAGTGAGCATACTCTCAAAAATGCCCAACAATGGCAAACAATTAGTGGCGGAAAGATTGCGATTTATTTTGCTGGTGGTGATGTAAATTTAATGTCTAATTGGTTAGGACAAGACTTAAATTATTATCCACAAGTAACTGGAGATTTAGGTAATAAAATGCAGTCAGCTTTTAGTCAAGCTTTTGAAGACGGGGCGACTCAAGTTATCACTATTGGTACAGATTGTCCTGACCTTAATTATATGCTAATAGACCAAGCTTTTAATTCATTTTTAAAACACGATTTAGTATTAGGAAAAGCCGAAGATGGAGGCTATTATTTAATTGGTTTAAAGCGTCTTATTCCTGAACTATTTCACAATATTAATTGGGGAACAAATCAAGTTTTAGCCCAAACTCAAACTATCGCCAATAGCTTACACTTAAACATCGCTTATTTACCAACCCTAAGAGATGTAGATCGTCCCGAAGACTTATTTATTTGGGAAAAATATTAATCAGTAATCACCAAGCTAAAAGCTAAAAACTAAAAACTAAAACCACTAACAATCAAGTTTCCTTAAGTTTTTAATTATTCAAGTCCATCTACGAAAAAATGCACCATCTTCCCCTGCATTAACAGTTAATTGCTCAATCTGCTCCATCTGAGCTTGAGTTAACATTTGATAGTTTTGCGCTACTGTAACATTAGACTCTAACTGTGCCGGATTTTCCGCAGCTATGATACAACAATGTACACCAGGAAGAGACATCACATAGCCCATCGCTTGTTCCATTCCTGTTAATAGATTCGGTTTAAATAAACGCCCGTAAGCTGGGACTTTCATCGCAATAACCCCCACATTCTCAGCCTGGGCTACTGGTAAAACTGTAGTAGAAAAAGGACGAGGATGATGAATATCCGCAGCATTAAGCGAAATTAAGGTAGTATCAAAATCATAACGTCGCAAAGCTTCAGCAATCACGTCAGGTTCGTGATGTCCAGTGATTCCAGAAAATTTGATTAACCCTTGTGCTTTGGCTGCTTCTACTGCTTTGATTGCGCCATTGTTGCCGAAGATAGTATCTAATTCTTCTAAGAAAGAAACATGGTGTAGTTGCCAACAATCTAAATAATCGGTGTTGAGTCTGCGGAGCGATTTTTCTAAATGTTGCCAAGCATCATCATAACTTCTAGCAGCAGTTTTACTGTTGAGATAAATGTCATTGCGATAGGAGGGTAAGATTTTGCCGAAGTGTGATTCGGAGACACCGTAACTTTCGGCAGTATCAAAGTAGCGTATGCCTAATTCTAATGCTTTTTCGATCAAGGCGATCGCTTCTTTTTCTTGTCCTCTTTTGGAGATTGGGGTTTGCCCTGCTCCCCCTAAACCTAAAATCGGTAAACTAATCTTAGTTTTGCCTAAAATTCTTTCTGGCATAGATGAAGGAATCGGTGATTGGGCAATAGTTTGTGGTGGTTGTTGAGTAACGGCTTTACAGCCAATAGCTGTCGCTGCTGCCACACTACCGATGATAAAATTGCGTCGATTGGTTTTATCGCTCATAATTCAATCCTCGCTTTATCAGTATCTTAGCGAAAGAAAGCAGGAAAAATTCGCATCTGAATTTCCTTAAATTTTTCCTGACATAATTTAGTTGATTTAGCCTAAACCTTCGACTACAGGATGGAAGTAAAAAGCCAACCCCAAAACTACATAAGTAGCTAGTAGCAAACTGCCTTCTAGCCAATTAGAATTACCATCAGAACTAATAGAATTAGCAATTAAAACTGACACCGCTACTGCTACCAACTCAAAAGGATTAAAGTTTAAGTCCATTGGCTGACCAATAATCCAGCCAGCAATTACTAATATCGGTGCAACAAATAAAGCAATTTGTAAACTAGAGCCTACTGCGACAGATACTGATAAATCCATTTTGTTTTTTAATGCCACAGTAACTGCTGTAGCGTGTTCTGCTGCATTACCAATAATCGGTAAGAGAATCACCCCAGTAAATAATGCGGTTAAACCTAACTGTGCAGTAGCTTCTTCTAGAGAATCAACCAGTAATTCTGATTCTACCGCTACGGCTAGAGTTACAACTAATAATATTCCAATCCAAAATGGCAAATTA
Source organism: Xenococcaceae cyanobacterium (assembly GCA_051155735.1). Taxonomy (GTDB): domain Bacteria; phylum Cyanobacteriota; class Cyanobacteriia; order Cyanobacteriales; family Xenococcaceae; genus JASJCP01. The sequence goes on along the minus strand of DAXETX010000357.1, from coordinate 823 downwards.
ACTTTTTCTTTGACTTCTGACTCTGATTCTCCTTCTACTTCAATGTCTGCTACTCCGACATCATAAAGGTAAGAATGAGTTTTCATCGAGAACAAAAGAGTTAGACCATAAACTAAAATCAACACCACAGCTACCGCTACCGAAAGATTTTGCAGCGTAGTTTCGCCGATACCAGTAGAGGTATATTCTACTGCCGTCGGTAATAAGATGGCAATCACAGCTAGATTCATCGAAGAAGCATTAAGACGGGCGGTTGTGGGTTGAAAATCTTGCTCTTTATACTTTAATCCTCCCAAAAACATCGAAAAACCCATAACTAACAGCAGATTACTCACAATTGATCCCGTAATAGTTGCTTTAACCACATCTACCAATCCGCCTTTAAGCGCAATAAAAGCTAGAATCAACTCTGTCGCATTGCCAAAAGTAGCATTCAGTAAGCCTCCTAAATTGGGTCCTACTACCACAGCAATTTCTTCTGTGGCTTCACCCATATAACCAGCTAGAGGGATAATGCCCAAAGCTGCGGTAATAAATACCACTGTTGCACTCCAGTCGAGGAAATGACCCGCGATCGAGATGGGAATAAACAACAGTAAAATCAACAAGATGGTGTTTTTGTTCATATGCTATATTTTTGCCTGATTCCTTAACTGTCATAGCACGTTTCGATTTCCCTAGATAATTAACTTCAAGGAGAAATGGTATTGTAAAACTTCATATAATTTATAGACAAATATAGACATAAATAGTCTATGATACAGGTATGAAGTTAAGTGACTATGCCAAACAGCAGGGAGTAAGTTATCGCACGGCTCATAGA